>CALYAQ010000060.1 GCA_944393615.1 uncultured Clostridia bacterium | reverse complement strand
ATATGGAAGAGATGACTACGAAATATACAAGGAAGATAAAAGTATAGGAATGATATTTGAATTTAAAGCATGTAAAAAGGAACGAGATATAGAAAAGTCATTAGAAGAAGGAATGGAACAAATATATCAAAGAAGATATTATACAAAAATGGAGAAAGACGGAGTAAAAGAAATTTATCTATATTCGATAGCATTTTGTAAAAAGAAAATGTTAATAAAGAAAGAGTTATATGTTCCAAAAGAATAATAAAATATATGATTGAACCAAAAAGTTAGTTCAATCTATTTTATTATTTATAAACAACGTTATATAAATGTAATGCTATAGGTTGGTTTGATTGTTAAGAGATAAATTTAAAAAACGAGCTAATAGAATTAATGAGAATAGTAAGAGAACCTTGGAAGATAGAAAGTATGCATTATCAATTAGATGTAACATATTAGGAAGATAGTTTGTAACATTTTTGCAACAATCCATTAAATTTCCGTGCTTTTTTTCTTTTTTCTCTTTACTTTATCATATAAAAATGATATAGTATGAAAGATATATAAAATAGGCGATGTTGCAACGCTTTTAAGTATATTTTTTTGACGAAAGGGGAGAGCTATTATATATTAAATGCAACATAATATATAAATAGTAGCGTATAATTATGTTAGAATATAAAGATGTGGAAGAAAAAATGAAGAAAAGTGTAAGCGTTTTTGCTGAAAACTTAGGTGGAGTAAGAGCGGGGAGAGCAAACCCAAAGATTTTAAATAAACTAAACATTGAATATTATGGAACACCAACTCCAATAACTCAAGTTGCTAGTGTATCTGTTCCAGAGGCAAGATTAATTGTTATACAGCCTTGGGATAAGAGTATTTTACAAGAAATCGAAAAAGAAATACAAAAGGCAGATTTAGGAATAAATCCAATAAATGACGGTAATGTTATAAGATTATCATTCCCAGAATTAACGGAAGAAAGAAGAAAAGAATTAGTAAAAGAAACTAAAAAAATGGTAGAAGATGCAAAGGTTGCAATACGAAACATAAGAAGAGATAGTATAGATGAGTTTAAGCAAAGACAAAAGAATTCTGAAATTACAGAGGATGATTTAATTGTAGCAGAAGAAGAAATACAAAAATTAACTGATAAATATAATAAAGAAATTGATTTAGAATTTGAAAAGAAGGAAAAAGAAATCTTGTCAATATAATAGGCTATAAGGAGGAAATATGAACGAGACAGATAACAGCAATTTGCCAAATCATATAGCAATAATAATGGATGGGAATAGAAGGTGGGCGAAGAAAAAAAACATGCCAACTAATTTTGGGCATAAAGAAGGTGCGAAGGTATTAGAGACTATTGCTAGACATTGTGCAGATATAGGGGTAAATGTATTAACTGTATATGCATTTTCTAATGAAAATTGGAAAAGAAGTAAAGAAGAAGTAGATTCTTTAATGAATTTATTCGAACAATATATACATGAATTTGATGAAAAATATGGAAAAGAAAATATAAAAATTAAATTTTTAGGTAACATGACAAGATTATCTCCTGAGCTACAACAAGGTGTAGAACGTATTGAAAATAATACAAAAGATAATACGGGTATGTTGTTTAACGTTGCTTTAAATTATGGCGGTAGAGAAGAAATATTAAATGCAGTAAAAGCAATAGCAAATAAGGTAAAAAATAATGAAATGGATATTAAGGATATAAATCATGAAGAATTTATACAACATCTATATACTAGCAAAAATTCAGATGTTGATTTACTTATTAGAACTAGTGGAGAAATGAGGGTTAGTAATTTCTTGCTATGGCAGATATCGTATACCGAAATGTATTTTACAGATAAATATTGGCCAGATTTTAAAAAGGAAGACATTAATTTAGCAATTGATGAGTTCAAAAAAAGAAAAAGAAATTTTGGAGGAAATAGATAGATGCTTAAAAAAAGAATAATATCTTTAGTTATAGGTTTTTTATTTACATTATTTGTAGTATTATATACAAACATAGCTGTTGTAAATGTTGTTATATGCACATTTATGGCTGTTGCAGTTTATGAGTTCGATAGAGCTTTTAGGTTAAAAGAAATAAAACCATTTACAGATATAGCATATTTATCTATTGTGAGTATGTTTGCAATTAACATATTAGATTATTTAGGATATATAACTATGCCTATATCAGAACTATATTTATATATATTCTATCCATTAGTCTTACTAGTTTTATTTATTTCGTATGTTATAAAACATAAAGAACATGACATAATAGATTTAGGAGTAACCATATTACAAATATTTTACTGTGTGTTCTTATTTAGTTTCTTAATTAGTATTTATGGTTTGGAAAATGGAAAAATTCTTATATGGTACGCTTTTTTGGGTTCTTGGGCAACTGATATATTTGCTTTTTGTGTTGGTAAAACAATAGGTAAGCATAAATTTACTTCGATAAGTCCAAACAAGACAATAGAAGGCTGCGTTGGTGGAGTTATAGGAGCGGTTCTAGCGTTTGGAGTGTATACATATTTGATGAATATGTTTTTTGATATAAACTTACCAATGATTCAAATGTTGATTTTTGGTATAGTCTGTTCTGTTATATCTCAATTTGGAGATTTATTTGCATCAACAATAAAGAGATATACAGGAATAAAAGATTTTGGGGATATATTACCTGGTCATGGTGGAATAATGGATAGGTTCGATAGTACAATTTTTGTAATACCACTTGTATACATATTTTTTACAATTTTTATTTAATGTGAAAGGAAGGTTTTTGATTGATTATTTTTAATTTTATATTACAAGCAATAAAAATAATAGTATTATTAGGTATTTTAGTTATAATTCATGAATTAGGACATTTTTTAGTAGCTAAATATTTTAAGATGCCTATAAAAGAATTTGCCATTGGTTTTGGAAAAAAAATATGGTCAAAAAAGAAAGGGGAAACTGAATATAGTATAAGAATATTCCCTTTGGGCGGGTTTGTTGATTTAGATGACGATAATAGAGAAGGTGGTTTTTCAAAAGCACCACTATATCAAAAAAATCTAGTATTAGTAGCAGGTACGTTTGTAAATTTAGTATTTGCTTTAATATTAGCTTTTATTGTACTAGCAGTACAAGGTAATTTTATGTCTAATGAAATAGATTATGTAAAAGAAGATAGTGGAGCAAGTCAAGCTGGAATAATAGCAGGGGATAAAGTATATAAAATTAATGGAAAGAATGTTCATTCTAAAACACAAGTTGACACAATTATGTATAACAATAATGGAGAACCACTTCAAATAGAAGTGATGCGTAATGAACAAAAATTATCGTTTGTTGTTACACCATATAAGCAGGAATATTTGACAACAGGTTTTTCGGTTGATCTAGAAAATAAGATAATGGCAGTTCAAAATGATGTAAAAGATAAACTTCAAATAGGAGATATAGTAACCAAAAT
>CALYAQ010000059.1 GCA_944393615.1 uncultured Clostridia bacterium | reverse complement strand
ATGTCTGAACTCTGATATCCCAGCTACTCGAAGTGGAGATGTCATTGTATTGGGAAATTAAAAACGAAGGCAGAATTGTAAAAAGTATACAGTCGAGCGATTAGCGGGCTTGGGTTTGTAAAAAGTATATATTGGGTAATATGAAATAAAATAAAAATAAATTGAAAAGGAAAGAATTTTTGTCGCGACGTAAGTCGCGAAAGTTTGGAAGTTTTTTATGAATAAAATATTTGTTTGATAAAATCAGGAAGTTTTTATCATGCATATAATATGGATGCATACATAATGTCATATTTGTTTAAATACAAATTAAAAGATGGAGGAACGTATGCAAGAGTGACAATTGGTTTTTCTGTTAATTCATTAAATAGTGTAAAGTCAAGGTTAGAAGGTTGAAAATAAACTTTTGGGTTATTGATAAAAGAAATAACTATTATGTAGATGAACATAGTGATAATGGTAATAATAATTCGTATCAGAAATATAGATATGTAAATAATAAGTTAATAAACAAAAAAGGTAAATATTTGTTAGGTAAAATAGCCTTAAATAGTTTATGTGCTAGTATTATAAATTACAAACAATTATGTAAAAAGGCAAATATAAAAATATGAATTTGCTAATAGATTTAGTTTATCAATAAACTTTTTTCCAAAATTTGTTTACAAAACACATAAATATATGATAATATATATGTATATTATGAAAGTGAGGGATTTGAGATGGCAAAAGAAATAAATCAAAATGAATTTGAACAAAATGTTCTAGGGGGAAAAGGATTAAGTGTTGTTGATTTTTTTGCAACTTGGTGTAAACCTTGTCAAATGTTAGCACCAGTTATAGAAGAGGTATCAAAGAAATACCAAAATGTATCTTTCTATAAAATTGATATTGATAAGGAATCAGCATTAGCAGATAAATACTATGTTATGAGTGTACCAACTATAATGTTTTTCAAAGATGGTGAAATGGTAAACCAAATAGTAGGATATAGATCTGTAGAAGAAATGGAAGAAATAGTAGGGAAATTTGCTTAAAGAAATAAATATGTTTAAAGCAGATGTTATTTGCATCTGTTTTAGTTTTGCAATATAAGGAGAAATAAAAATGATAAGTACAGTTAATTTAAGTTTGAAATTTGGAAAAAGAACTTTATTTGAAGATGTTAATATTAAATTTACAAAAGGGAATTGTTACGGCTTAATTGGAGCTAACGGAGCTGGTAAAAGTGCATTTTTAAAAATATTGTCAGGCGAAATTGAATCAACGCAAGGCGAAGTTATAATTGAAAAAGGTGCAAGATTATCAGTTTTAAAGCAGAACCATAATGAATATAATGATTATACAGCAATAAACACTGTTATAATGGGAAATCAAGAATTATATAATATTATGATTCAAAAAGATGCAATATATGCAAAGCCGGATTTTTCAGAACAGGACGGTATACGTGCAGGAGAATTGGAGGCTAGGTTTGCTGAATTAAATGGTTGGGAGGCTGAAGCACAGGCGGCATCAATGCTTGATACATTGGGGGTTGGAAGTGAAGAACAATATAAATTGATGCAAGATTTACCAGATGCACAAAAAGTAAAAGTTCTTTTAGCTCAAGCTCTATACCAAAACCCTGATATATTACTATTAGATGAGCCAACAAATGGCTTAGATAATACAACACTACATTGGTTAGAAGAATTTTTAATTGATTTTGATAATACAGTGATAGTTATATCACATGATAGGCATTTCCTAAATAGAATATGTACTCATATAGCTGATATTGATTATGGAAAAATACAAATATTTGTTGGTAATTATGATTTTTGGTATGAATCTAGCCAATTAATATTGAAACAAAGAAGAGAGGAAAACAAAAAGAAGGAAGAAAAAATCAAAGAGCTTCAAAGCTTTATAGCTAGGTTTAGTGCTAATGCATCAAAATCAAGACAAGCCACATCTAGAAAAAAACTATTGGACAATATTGTACTTGATGAACTTAAACCTTCAAATAGAAAATATCCATATATAGATTTTAAATTTGAAAAAGCTTTAGGAAATGAAATATTAGAAGTTAAAAATATAACAAAAAGTATTGATGGTCAAAATGTATTAAATAAGGTTAGTTTCACAGTGAAAAAAGGTGACAAAATTGGTATAATTGATAAAAACGGTATAGCAAAAACTGCTTTATTCGACATAATCGGTGGAAAAACAAAAGCTGATATTGGTGGATGTGTATGGGGCAAAACACCAATGGTTTCATATTTTAAAAAAGACCATGAAGATGAATTTAACAGTGACAAAACAATACTTGAATGGTTAATGGACTATTCAGAACAAAAAGATGAAACGTATGTAAGAAGCTTTTTAGGAAGAATGCTATTTTCGGGAGAAGAAGCATTGAAAAAAGTAAAAGTATTATCTGGTGGAGAAAAAGTAAGGTGTATTTTATCTAAAATGATGTTAAGTAATTCGAATTTTTTAATATTTGATGAACCAACAGATCATTTAGATTTAGAGAGTATTACTTCATTAAATAATGCAATGATTAATTTTCAAGGAGTTATTTTATTTGGAACTAGAGATTATCAATTAATGCAGACTACTGCTAATAGAATAATAGAAATAACAGAAGAAGGAATAATTGACAAAATGATGACTTATGACGAATACTTGGAATTTAAAGAAAAACAAAAAAACTAGTATTTACTAACTTGTCAACATTCATAATAACCTTTTTTATGAATATAATGTAACAAACATTGATTCATGAAGGAGGTTTTTGTATTGAATACACATAATTATGATATTGAGGATAGAATAATTAAATTGGCTAATTACATAGTAGATACTAAAAGTACAGTAAGAGGTGCAGCTAAAGAATTTGGAGTTAGCAAAAGCACTGTACATAAAGATATGGTATCAAGACTAAATAAAATTGACAAGAGATTATATACTGAAGTAAGGGGGGTGCTTGACGAGAATAAAAAAGAAAGACATATTAGAGGTGGGCTTGCTACTAAACAGAAATATAAAAATATGAAATCAAAATAAATTAAAAAAATTTAATTAAAGTATAACAATTTTATTAAAAGTATGTTAATATATTTGTATCAATATAAATGAAAAGGTGATGAGTTTGGAAATAATTAGGAATATATTAAAAAGAATTTTACCGATAATTGTTATACTAATAGTTTTGGGTTTAATAATTCTTGGAATATGGGGAATTATTATACTTTTAGATAAAATACAAGAACAAAGGTATAATACTTTTGAAGAAAATATAAAAGTAGTTATACAAAAGGTAGAAGAAATAAATGATTTAGGACAAAATCGTTTGGGAATAAATTTATATTCAACAGATGCACAAGAAAAATATGCTAATGAGATAAATGAAATTAAAAGTTTATTTGATGTTGATATTACGCAAGAACAATACTATTTGTTAGAGCAAAATCACAAACAATTAATGGGAATTGAGAACTTGACATCTCCGTATATAGTTAATTATGATAATGGAATAGTATTTTGTCTAGAACCAATAAAGTATAAAGGACAAAAGTATTATACAATATTAGATATACAAAAAAGATTATTAAAGAACTATTCTTATGATTTCCCTATAATACCAGAAGGTTTTACTCATAAAATAGGTAAATGGGATACGGGATATGTTATACAAGATAAATTAGGTAACGAGTTTGTATGGGTTCCTGTTGGTATGTTAAATCAACAAACTCCTTCGCAAGCCTTTCAAAAATACTATATTCAAAGAAAAAGTGATACGGATAATACAGACGAATATTTGAAAATACTAGATAGCATAAATAAGTATGGAGGTTTCTATATAGCTAGGTTTGAGGCATCTCTACAAGGAGCCACACAAAATAGCAGTACTGGAACAACTAATATATTACAAATAAAGCAAAATGTAATTCCTGTTAGCCAAGTATCATTTACTACAAGCGATATAGAACTCACAGATATAAATAGGGGATATAATTCTGAAGGAAAAAGTGTAGAGTCAGGGGAAAGAAAAGGAGCTTTGGAGCTAGCGAATAGTATGGCAATAGACTATAAATGGAATGAGCAAGGGATACACACAACATTAATGTATGCTGAACATTATGATACAATATTATATATTGTAAATAGTTTAAATTTATTGAATAATAGTAAGAATGGAAACAAAGACCCTATAACTGAAGATAGCACTTTATGGGGCAACTATATTAATTCTACTTTTAGATATGAAAAAGAAGGAAATATGTATACAAAATCTATAGAAGAAGGGATATTGTTACCAACAGGTGCCTATTTCTATAAATTAAATGAAGATATAGCTTATGAAGCGAACAAGATATTTAATATATATGATTTAGCAGGTAATTTATCAGAATGGACAATGTATAAGAAAACAGATAAATATGCTGTTCGTGGAGGAAGTTATTCATCAGACGGTAAACTTACTAATGTAGGTAAATATATTAGTCAAGAGCCTTGGTATGCAAGTGCAAACTTAGGTATACGTGTAGTTATGTATATTGATTAAGAAAAAATATAGGGCAGTTAAAATATGCTGTGCTATATTTTTTATATACTAGTTGCAAAATATAGTGATTTGTAATATAATATATATGTAAAAACATTAACAAATTTGGTGATTATTATGGCTAAAAAGGAAAAAGAAGTTTTAACTGCAAAAGAAGCTTTCGAGCAAACGGATTTAACTTTTAGAAATCATGCATGTGGTATACCGGAAAACTTAATATTATCTACGGATAAAGAAAAAATATATCAGCATGTTTCAAAACTTATACAAGCAAAATCTATGAAGGGTGAATTTTATTTAAACGTTATGATATATGGAGAAAAACAAAAACAGATTTTTATGGATGTTGCACAACGGTTGCGAGATATAAAAGGGTATTCATTTGTAATTATAAATGGAACTAAGGCAGAATGCATAATGTGTGCGATAATTTCGTGGAAGAATGCAAAAGATGTGGGGTATAAACCTTATATCAAATATGCAAAAATAAATGTATAAAAATAACTAGTATTTTTACTAGTTATTTTTACGTAGTTTTGGCGGAGAAGGAGGGATTCGAACCCTCGCTACCATTACTGATACTAACAGTTTAGCAAACTGTCCCCTTCAACCTACTTGGGTACTTCTCCATAAATAAATGGCGGAGAGGGTGAGATTCGAACTCACGGTAAGCTCACACCTACGCCGGTTTTCAAGACCGGTGCCTTAAACCAACTCGACCACCTCTCCGTATATTTTGATTAAGTACTGTAACGATATATATATTAACATATATATACTGGGAATGTCAATAGAAATTTTTCAATTTCTTAAAAATCTTCATTACGATAATTGAAAAAGTAAATGCAAGTATATAATAGATAAATATATTTTAGTGTTACAAGTAGTAATAATGTACAATTAAGTGCTTTTTTGGTAGAATTAATATGTAAGTGTTTTTGGTAGAAATGGAGAAAATTATGAATAACAATAATTCTAATAGATTAAATTTTCAACAAAGAT
>CALYAQ010000058.1 GCA_944393615.1 uncultured Clostridia bacterium | reverse complement strand
GCTATTGCTTCTTTTCACGCTCCATTACTAGTTTACGCTTTGCAAGTCGCTATCGAGTTCGCGACAAATACGCCTCTTGGGACTTCCACCCTAGATTTATGACATGCCCGTCATACAGAAAAAAGAGTGCCGTAACACTCATTTTTGTTTTACGACCTCTTGTTCATTATTACAATACGGGCATATTACTGCTCTAACTGTTTTTGTGCTAATTGGATTAAAGAATTTGTATATAATAATTTTTACATCATTTTCTTCAAACTCAATATTTTTTCCACACTTTTTACAAGTAATCACATTTTTGTTGTTAATCTCTTTTGTCATTCTTGTATCCTCAAAAAAATTATTTTTCGTTTTTATTTCATAAATTTTTGTTCCATATTATATTATACATTATTCTCATACTTTTTTCAACTACTATGTAAATGTAAGGTAAAAACCTTACACTTTACTATTCATGTTTATATTCATAACTATCACAAACAGTTTCATCAACTGATGTAGGATGACAACCACATTCACATCCTACTTTTATTTCATCTAAAGAACAAATACAATTATTATCATTATATTTGCAAGATGATACATTACATTTTATTGTTTGATTATTTTTTTCCATAAATAACTACCTCCCATGTAATTATTATTAACGTTTTTTACTTTATCATTCATACAACCAAATATTTTTTCTTTCAAGCAAGCAAAAAAGAGTGCTTCAAAAGCTCACTCTTTTTCTGTATTTTCGAATTATTTTCAATACTTTTTACATTCAACATACCTATTTTTCTAATACGTCTTCATTATTTACAAATATAGCAAAATATGGTTTTTCTTTATCTGTTTGTTTTAAAAACATTATAAAATTATCATCAAAGTTGAAATCTCTTGCCTCTGCCCTAAAATCTTCTATAATAGCGGCTTTCTCCAGTTCAAGTAATGCTTCACTAACTAATTTTCCACCAACATTATCTAATTTAATATCTATTGTTTGTAGTGCTTGAATAATTCTAAAATCAGTTCCCTTTATTCTCTTATCACATAATTCGGTATAATTTATTTTACTGCTTATGTTTATATACGGAACCTTCAAAGTATCATACGCTGTAAATTTCTTATTACCTTTTACATATTGCTTAGATTTGTTAATTACTTCAGCATATTTATCTTCAAATGAAGTATTTTCATTTGTTCTATATAGTATTACATCTTCATTTTCTTTTGTCTTCAGACTTACTGCAAAATCTTCTTTCGAATTATAGAATAAAACTTCCACATTATTATATAGCTTTGTATTTTCCACTTTTTTATCTATACCAAAATATTTTACCTTTTGTGTGCCATTACCAAACACATCATTGTCTAGAACTATAAAGGGCTCTATAAAATTAAATTCTTTTTTTAGCATTACATATATTACATACCCCTCCAACGGAGAATTCCAATCGACATCAGCTAATACTCTACTCTCTTCATTAAATTTTTCTTTTATTGATTTTTCAATTTCATTTTTTAGCTCTATATTTCTTTTACCCCATATCTTGTAATATGAATCTTCAGACAACATATCCGATGTAAATGATTGCTTATTCAATTCAGTTGCTAATTTACTTTCATAACCTTCAAACTCAATTGGTCCACCTACCAATTCATTCATAAGGTCATTCCAAGCTAATTGAAATGTACCACACCACATTTGATTAGTGTTAGTATCAGCAACTTCTTGTGTAAATGAAGGTTGCATATATATTTTTCCATATATTTTTACTCCTGCAAAAACACCTGTTGTTGCAAAAACCACTACTAGTAGCATAACTGCTGCATTAGTTAAAATTTTAGGCTTTGGTTTCATTTTTTTCTTATAGAAAAATGTTGATCTATCCTTTTCTTGCTCATATTTAGTATATATATCTTTTAAATATTCTTTATTATCCTTCATTTAGGCTCATCTCCTTCCTATAGATTTCTTTTAATTTTTTTCGAGCATTAAAAGCTAAAGTCTTAATTTGAAAGACTGTCTTTTGCATTATCTGTGATACATCCTTATATGAATACTCTTCAATATCCAATAAATATATTACCACTTGATAATCCGGCTTTAACTTATGTAATGCCTCTTTTAAGCTATGTACATCTTCTTTGCTAAATATTATATCTTCTAGCTCTTTATCACGAATGCATACATTTTCGATTTGCTCAAAATTAACTATTTTACTTTCCTTTTTCAAATAATTAATAGCCCTTGATTTTGCTATCATATATAGATATGTTTTGAAACTATAATTAAAGTTATATTGTTCTTTATGCAATAACACATATACAAAAACGTCTTGTGATAAATCTTCTGCTATATGAACATCTTTTATATATCTAGATATAAAGTAGATAAGATTATTTTTATATCTTAACACTAATTTATCAAAATTATTGGTATTTCCCTTTAGAAATCCCTCATATAATTCCTTATCAGTTTCCATTATTTCCTCCTAGATTTTTTCATTTGTATTTTAGCTTATAGCCATTGATGTGATTTCAAACGTCCATTTATTATCTTTATATTTTGCATTATATTCTGGAAATATTGCTCCCAAACCGCTTCTATATTTTACCATAGAAACTATATAATTATCGTCACTTTTCTTTTCTAATTTTGTCACATATATTAATATTCCGTCAATATGTGGAATAACATCTTCCCCTTCAATTACTAAGCCTTGTTCCTTTAAGTCGTTATATGATGCCACTTTTATATTATCATGATATTTATATAAATAGTTTATAATATCAGTTTTGTCCTCTTCTGACATTTTGGGATACATCAAAGATTGAATTTGACCTTGTTTTAATTCTTCTTCAATAAATGTAGTAAATGAATTAATATCAATCGCTATATACTGCATTCCACCATTTAGTCCGCTATCTTGAGTTACAATATCATCTATTAATGTTGTATATAGTTTTACTACTTTTGACGTTTCAACCTTTTGAATAGTTTCCATATCCACTTTAGCAGGATAAGTTTCCATTATATATCCTTTATATGTAACCTTAACTTTATCCCCTTTTTCAAAAGTGTTATCTTTTAAATCAATATTTATCTTATCAGCAGATTTTAACACATCTCCACTAGTAACATTAATAGTTGCTGTATTGCCATTAATAGCTACAATAGTACCAATAAATGCATCTTTCATATCTACAATTTGAGTTTTATTGTCATTATTTTGTATTACATTAGTGCTATATAGGGCAAATACAGTAATACTCCCTACAAATATTATTGCTAAAATAACTGACAACATGACTTTTATACTTTTTTTTTCCTTATTGTTTTTCTTCCTTTTTTTTTTTATACTATTTT
>CALYAQ010000057.1 GCA_944393615.1 uncultured Clostridia bacterium | reverse complement strand
TTTCTCTTTTCTATTTATTTTTTTACATACTAAACAAAGTTCGAATTTTTCTTCAAACTTTATTTGTAAATTGTATCCAATTGTGTGTGTAGAGCCCCAAGGCTTGTATCGTTTATTACCATTTTTTTACTACTCCCTTTGATATCTTTTTATACACCTATTGTATAATACTTGGAGCAAACTGTATGCATTACATTTGTATGACGTACTTATTCTTTTTTGGAGAACATATATTTTAAAATTAAGATTTTCTTTTTACAAAATACTATTGAATATAAATAATTTTACCAATTTTTTATACCCAAAACAAAAACCCTGACCAAAAATCGAAAATAAGTTTTTTATACACGCATCCTTGGGTGCTCTTTTTATAAATACATTGTATTTAAGTTTCCACTTAATTTAAAATATATTAGGCAACCCTTTTCTTTCTTGGTCGTTGTTCTCGACCATTATCCATCGCAATTTCTTGGTTAGGACTATTAGCTTTTATCGCTTTTAGCATGATATTTAAACTTCCATTTATATCTGCATTTATCTTCTTTTTCTTTTTTTGCATTTTTTTAAATTTATCATTATATAACTTTTAAAATACATTTTTTAAGCATAACTTTCCTATTGTATAAAAAAAGAAGGAGTTATGTGCAAAGTGCTTTTACAGCATCTTCTAACTCCTCCTGGAAGAAACAGTACCTTTCACAAACCATTTGTTCGTTATGATGTACCACTACTCTCCCGTCATCTTGAATTCTCAAGATGTTGTCAGAACCAAGGTCAATTTTGACCTCGCAGATTCCGTATTCGACACGCTTAGGCGTAATGGGAAAATTTCTCACTAAGCTTTCGTATCTTGCTTTGCTTTTCTCCACTAATTTACTAGTATCCATATATATATTATATCATATTTTTTATGTAAACTCAATATATGATACTAATTTCTCCTAAATCTACTAGTTTCTCCACCTGGTAACTTTTCTATATTTTCTAATGCTTTACCTGTTCCTAGTACCACACATGTTATTGCATCATCTGCAACCACAACATTCATACCAGTTTGTGATGCTATTAATTTATCTAGTCCATCTATCAAACACCCTCCACCAGTCATATATATACCTCTATCACTAATATCTGATGCTAATTCCGGTGGCGTTTGTTCTAATACATTATGTACAGCATTCACTATTGCTAATGCAGGTTCTTCAAGTGCTTCCAACATTTCTTTTGAGTATACAGTAACAGTTTTAGGTAAACCAGTTACTAAGTCTCTTCCCCTCACATCCATTTCTGCATCTTGCATTTTTTTTTTTTTTTTTTCAATATTTATTTTTATTTCTTCTGCTGTTTTTTTATCTATCATAATATTATGTTTTTTTCTAACATGTCTTACAATATATTCATCAAATTTATCGCCTGCAATTTTAATTGACTCTGATACAACCGCTCCTCCTAAAGAAATAACAGCAATATCAGTCGTTCCTCCGCCAATATCAACAATTAAATTTCCACAAGGCTTGGAAATATCTATACCTGAACCAATCGCTGCTGCTATTGGTTCTTCAATTAAACATACTTTTCTAGCACCAGCTTGAGTTGCAGCATCTACTACAGCCTTTTTTTCCACCTCTGTAACACCTGAAGGTATACATACCATTACACTTGGTGCAAATATAAATTTACCACAAACTTTAGTTATAAAGTATTTTAACATTCTTTCTGTTATTGTATAATCAGATATAACCCCGTCTTTTAATGGTCTTACTGCAATTATGTTTCCAGGCGTTCTACCTAGCATCTGTCTTGCCTCTTCTCCAACAGCTAATATCTCATCTGTATTTCTATCAATTGCTACAACAGAAGGTACTCTTAAAACTATTCCTTTGCCTTTTATATATACAAGTACACTTGTTGTACCTAAATCTATTCCTATATCCATTCCAAAATTAAACATTTATATTCCCCCTTGTACATTTCTTTTGTGTTACAATTTTATTACAATTATGTTACATATTATATATTATATCAATCTACTTTGCAATACGTTTGAAAAAAATATGTTAGAAAAAACTTTTTTATTAGAAAAAATATGATACAATAGAAGAACTAGAAAAAACAATAAAATATTATAATAATAAAAGGATAAAGGGTAAATTAAAAGGAATGAGTCTGTTCAATACCAAATTCATTCCTTATTAATTATATAATTAACGAAAGCAAAAAGCGTCTAACTTTTTAGGTTCAGTTTAAGTAAACAGTAAGATAATTAAATATTAATTCACAGGTTAACCGCTTCAAGGCGTGACCTTTATGTATTTTTATCATATTATATGCTTAACTCTTGAACAAATTAATCTTTCATTCCTACACCTAAATATTCCCCTGTATATGCATCATAATATATAATTATAGGCCCTAAAATCAAATCAGATGTGCTATATACAATACGCCAACACAACTTATCTTGTATGTTTATATATCCATTAGTTATAACTGAATATACATTTAGTTCAGTATCACTATATGACAATTCAAAAGCAGCAGGAGTATTAACAGTCATGTTGTAGTATTGATATACATATTCTTTAGCTTTAGGTTCTACAACTTCTTTTGCTACAATTTTATCGAAGTCAACATCTTTTGCATTTTTAGGTATCCACCACCTTTGAGTTGACTCTATATTTATTATTTGATATTTTACCAATTCGTTATTAGGCATATATTTTAATTCTAATTTTACATTATCAATATAGTATTCAAACGAATCGTAGCCTGTTCTTGCTGTACATTCTAAATAAAATATATCATCTACCTTTTTTAGCGATTTAATTTCTCCTAAATGTATCCAATCTGTTCCCATAGGAATAATATCATATTGTTTGTATTGTTCGTTATATGGATAATACCATTTATGGACATCTATTATTATTGGTTCTGTCACTTCTTTTCCTGTAAGTTCTGACAATATTTTATTCATATCTTCTAGTAAAACATATTGAGAGTATGAACCTGTTTCATTTTCCCCTTCTTTAACTAAGTTAAGTTCACTAGCTATACGCATTCCAGTTTCAAGCAATTTTTCTTGGTTAATATTATCATTTGAATAATTCCCAAAATCAACAAGTATATCTAAATAGCTATCTTTTATAATGGTGTCTAATTTATTTAATGTTTCTTCATTGTTTTTTTGGCTCTTTATAATACCATAAGTTATAATTAAGGAACAAAATATTAATATTGCAATTACAATTACCACTCTTCTAATTTTATCCATATATATTACCTCCTTGATATATCTATTAAACTATATTATTTACAATATGTCAATAGAGAACAAAATTGACATAGTATACATAATCATATTATAATATATATATGCATGAAAAATCTTGTAATCGTAGCCATAATTTTGGATATGAAAATGAATTAGAGAATAATATAAAAACATATCATAAACTTTCATTTTTTGAAAAGAATGAAAAAAAGTTATATGCTTTAGGAGCGGTAACATGCTTTACAATTTCAATTATTACAGTTATTGCAATTGCATTTATGCCTTTTAAATTAGTTTCCTACAGTATGGCTTTGGGTATATTTGTGTGTATATTGGCGATAATATTTTATCATCTAGACTCTGATAATCCTTGTTTTTTCATTTGTGGAACATCTGGAATATTCCTCTTAGTCCTAACTTGTATTTTAATGTTTATTAAATCTTATCCCATAATTCATTCAATAATTCCAAGTATCATTTTAAATTTTAGTATTTTTGGCACATTATTATTTTATGCGGCCTACTGCATTACTAAAAACGATGCTTAACTTTTTAAAATAGTAGTTAAATTTTAACTACTATTTTTGTATGTATTTATTTTTTCTTATAAATATTGTACTTAATATATATACTATACCACAAGTTAAGATTATACATGCTCCTGTCGGTACTGATAAATAATATGAAACCGCAAGTCCAATTAATGCAGAAATAGTCGATGCTACAAACGATATTATCAAATATTCTCTCAAGTTATTTGCAACTAACTTTCCTATTGCTCCAGGTAAAATAAACAAAGCACTAACTAATAATATTCCAATAATATTTATTGATATAGCAACAGTTATAGCAATAATAATCATAAATACCATTTCATATACAATAGGATTTATCCCTTTACTTTTTGCTAATGATACATCTATACTTATCAAAATCAATTTTTTATATATAAGTATAAATATTATAGCAACAATAATTGCAATAATAGCAAGCGGTAATAATTGTTCTTTATTTACAAGCAATAAATCTCCAACTAATAACTGAGAAAATTTTTGTAACCCCCCAAAACTTGATAATATAATTATACCTAATGCAATGCTAATAGAAGATATTATTCCTATTACCGTATCAGGACTTTCATTAAATCTTTTCTTTATCAATACTAACAATATCGAAAAAATCATTGCAAAAATCATTATAGGTATTACACTGTTTGAAGTTATCCCCAAAAGCAAACCGAGCCCAATTCCCATATATGCACTATGTCCTAGCGCATCTGAAAAATATGCCAATTTGTTATTTACAATCATTGTACTTAATAGTCCAAATAACGGAGATATAATTAATACTAGTATAAATGCATTTTGCATAAATTCATATTCAAATAAATCAAACATCGCTATCACCTACTATTTGAAATATATTCTTAAATTCTTCGCTTTCATATACCTTGCTTGGCGGTCCTTCTGCTAACACTTTTTGATTTAATAATATAACATTATCAGCATAATTATACATACTATCTAAATCATGTGATACAAGTATTATTGCCATATCGTATTTTTCTCTTAAATGAGATATTATACTATATACTTTATCAATTCCCACTTTATCAATATTAGCTACTGGCTCATCAAGCAGTAATATATCTGGGAATGGGTTCATTGCAAGTGCTATTAATACTTTTTGTGTTTGTCCACCTGATAAATCTCCAATTTTTTTGTTTAACAATTCTCTTATTTCTAACAAATCAAGCACTTCATTAAAAGCCCTATTATCCACCCCACTATATGTAATATTTAATAAATCTTTTACAGATATTGGAGCACTTTTATCAACAGATATCTTTTGTGGCACATACCCAATAATAGGTTTTCTATTTGTCTTACTTCCTTTACTTATATATTCTACAGTACCTTCATGTTTTACCATATCTATTATAGATTTTAAAAGGGTAGATTTTCCAGCACCATTTGGACCAATAATACAAGTAATTTCTCCGCAATGTACATGTATATTAATATTATCTAAAGCAAGTTTATCCTCATATTGAACTTTAATACCATTTATTTTAACACAACATAAACCGCAAGAATTGTGGTTTGCTACATGTATGTGTTCTTTTTCTAAATTATTTTCCATAATCAATCGCTTCCTTCAAAGTTTTGTTCTATAACTTTTTTAATTTCATCCTCTAATTCTGTTTTATTAGGTAAGTAGCATTTGTATTTTGATACAAAAATTTTATTTTCCATTCCACCAGTAGCATATTCTGCAACTATATCATTTTTATTTGCACAAAGTATTATACCTATAGGTAAATTATCATATTCGTCATTTACTTCATTCTTATAGTAATTTAAATATGCATTCATTTGTCCAGCATTTTCTATTTTCATATCGTTTACTTTCAAATCAATAAGTACATAGCATTTTAATATTTTATTGTAAAACACCATATCTACATAATGATGTATATTGCCTAATGTTACTCTTTGTTGAGAACCTACAAACATAAAGCCTCTTCCGTAACTCTAATAAAAATTTTTCCATAAAAAATATTAATCTTTTTCTAAATCTTTTTCTAAATCTTTTTCTAAAAATGGTTTACCCTCAGGTAAACCTAAAAATTCAAGAATATATGGGTCTTTTACAAGGTCTTTAGGTTCGTTAATTTGTTGCCCATTCCTTGCTAGCATTTCAATTTTTTGTTTACTAGCATCTTTTCCTGATAATAGTATTCTTTGGTATAAAGCACTATCTCTTTGTCTTTTCAATTCTCTTACTGACCAATTTGAACTGATTGTTTCCTTTTCATAAAAAGCTCTTTCATTATCATCTTCTATTAACAATAATTCACAATAATGTGACCAACTCAATTTAACAGACAGTGTCTGTTGTTTTGGATATTTTTCATATAACCTTCTCATAAATTGTATATTAGATATAGAAAAGCCTTTTCCTAATTCTTTTGTTAGCTCTTTTGAAATAGTTTTAACAAGTTCTTTTCCGTATTGCGCTCTGTTTTCTCCTTTTTGTTCAAATTCAACTATTTGTTTTCCGATTTCCCAATAAGTCACTAATAATTCTGTATTTACTTTTATAATATTTCTTTGCCTAGCATTAATAATCAGTTGCTTTATATTATATATCAGCTCTCTATTATCTAGCATTTTTAAATTTTTTTCCACACTTTCCTCCTATTTTCCATAATCAATCGCTTCCTTCAAAGTTTTAATATTATTTTGCATCTTAATAATATATTCATCTAAGTTATCACTCACATCAACAATCAAATTAATTTGAAAAACTTTTACATCAGTTTCTTTTTGTACTGCATCAACCAACTGTTTTGCATCTTGATATGTTTCATTATCAACTAATAAGATTTTAGTTTGTGAATTTTTTATTTGTTCAATAAAATTTCTAATTTCGTTTGCACTATAATTTCCTTCATGTCCTGTCAAAAGTTGTGCTGACACTTTATAGCTTCCTAATCTTTCATAATATTTCAAACTATCATGCATTATTGCCACATCAACATTTGACTGTATATCCTTTAATTGTATTTTTAATTCCTCTATTTTATTAATATATTCATTCATATTTTGGGTATATATTGGTGCATTGTCTATATCATTTTCGCATAATGCATTACCGATAGTTTTGATTTGAGAAATATAATTATCACAATCCATCCATATATGCGAAGATATATCTTTATTCTGTATATTTATACTAGAGTCAATTACAGTTCCCTTTTCTAAAGATATGTGCTCTACAAAATGTTCCATACCTTGTCCATTTATAATCACAAGATTAGCCCCTTGTAACGTCTTCATGTCAGCAGGTGTCAATTCATAATCATGTACGCAACCTCCAACCCCTGCTGATATATTAATACTTTTTACATTGCTAGTATTTTTTATCATATTGTCAACTATTAACTCTACAGGATAAAAAGTTGTAACTATATTAAAATCTTTATTTTCTTTTTTTTCACTATTAAATATTATTCCTACTATTATTACAACAGATACTAATATTACAAATATTGGTACCCACACTTTATATTTTGTCATATTTAATCAACCACCAATTCGATATATTTTTTACATTTATATATTTCATTTCATTCAACTCTAACTCCTTATCAAAATCTTCTATCTCATTAGGTATTTTTTTATTCACAATTCTATACAGATCATAAGATATATCTTTTATCAAATCGTACATTTCTATTTTTTTAGACCATTTTATACATACATCATCCAAGCCTGAATATAGCCCTAAAATTTGTCCAACTATTGTGGCAATATTATTTCCATACGCACTATTATTAACCGCAAATAGTAATGCATTTGATATACTAGTTTGACCAATCAAGCAAACATATATGGCCGCTGCCAAAACTTCATGTGCTTGATAACATAGTCCAAAATCATCAAATTTTTCCGGATAATGTATTTCGTCTTTTGCATGTTCTAATGCTAAAACAATTAAAGATAAAACCTCTTGACAATTTTTTTCTTGTTTTACAATATTAATTCCATTTTGTATAGCCTTCTCTAATTTTTCTCCATTTACAATACTTGCTATAATTACTGCAAGTGTTCCGCAAGATAAATATGCATTAGGATGTCCGTGCGTTAATTTTGCTATTTTTACAGCCATATCAAATGTAGCCTTATAGTCGTTATAGAAAAAAATTCCATAAGAAACTGTTTTTGCCAAACACGCCCAACCAGTATTTGAATTATCGCTATTTTCGTCATCATCTTGTAACATACCTGTTTCTAGTATGTCCTTCATTCTTTGTTCTGCATATCTTTCATATTTTAGTTCTTGTATAGAATAAAGATAATTATCTTTTAACAACTCTTCATCAAAGTTATTTTGAATTTTTCTATCTTGGTAATATTGCCACCTTAAATAATTGGTATAAGTTAGCTTTCTGCCTAAATTTATATCCTTATATATATAATATTTAGTATATGCTTTAACTAATGCATCAATTGTAAATATATTTAGCTGTGTATTAGATGTAACTCTTGCTTTGCCGTCGCAATCTACCTCTATATCAGCAAGACCCGATTTTCCATATTGTGATACTATCAAATCATAAGATAAATTACGAACAGGAACCCCTAGTGCATCTCCTAACGCACCTCCTAATATACAATTAAATATATTATTAAAATCTAACTTTTTCATAAAGTTCTCCCCTCATTATATTTCACTAATGATTATATATCATAATATGAGAAAAAAAAATAGTTTTTTGAAAAATTTTACAAAAAACTATTGAACAAATTGAAAAAAGGTATTGCTACCTTTTTATGTTTGTTTTATTTTTCTAGTTCATTACATAATTTATATAATATTGTTGCTATCTCTTGTCGTTGCATATTATTTTGAGGTTTGAAAGTATTATCATCATACCCATTTATAATTCCCTTTGTTGCCATAGATATTATACTGTTGTATGACCATTGTTGTCTATTAATATCTGTAAATATTATATCATTTTCTTTTTGCTGTATATCTAAATTCAATCTATCTAATATTGTTACAATTTCTTCTCTAGTAATATATTTATCTGGCTTAAACGTATTATCATCGTATCCAACTATTAGTCCTAGTTTTATTGCTCTTTGTATATTTTCTTTTGCCCAGTGATTATTTATATCTGTTAAGGATACACCAATATCTTTTTGCTGTAAATTTATATTATACATATCTATTAATCTACATAGCAATGTTACTGTTTCAGCTCTTGTCAATGGCTCTTCTGTTCCGAATGTATCTTGAGTTTTTCCAATCATTAATCCTTTACCATATATATCGTTAATATATTGTTTAGACCAAGTTTCCTCTGTTATATCTTTAAATATTCTTATCACTTCATATATAAGGTTATTATCTGGTTTAGTAGTTACTTCATTAGTATCTTTTAACCACATACTAGTATCTTCCCACAAGCTTGGCAATTCTTGTCCTAATGCCCAACTACCAGTACCTTTTAAATTATATTTTTCTACCAATTCTAATTTTTCTTTTATAGTTTCAGTATTCTCATAATAGAAGTCGTATGTACCTGCTGCAAATATGTAATCATCTTCATTCGCTTGCTTTTGTGATACTACTATTGTACCAATCATTGTTCTGCTTTGTTCATCATATCTTATTGTAGGTGTATAATCATTAAAAATTTGCTCTATTAATTTGAACGTCACAGCTCTACCCCCAACACCTTCTTGGTTCCAGTATCTTCCGTAAAATGCAAGACCTAAAACAACTTTATCTGAAGGCACATATTTCAATGCATATTTTATACTATTTTCTGTAAAATTATAGCTTGCAACTGGTCCAGGTGTACCCCCCTGATAATGTTCATCGTATGTCATTAACATTAAATAGTCTGCATATTGCCCTAATTTTTCATAATCATAAGAACCATGCCAACCACTTGTATAGCCATTAGGATTAGCTGCAACTGCAACTGCTACAATTTTACCTTCAGGCATTTTTTCTTTTAACAACCTTACTAAATCTGTATAGGCCTCTCTATCTACCTCTGTTACGTTTTCTATATCAACATTTACACCGTCTAAATTATATTTTTCAATAGCTTGTATAATTTGATTAGATAGTTCTTCTCTATTTTTTAATGCTTTTCTTCCAAGTTCTCTATCCCAATGGTTGCTTAAAAAAGGAATTACTTCTACACCTTTTTCATGCATTGCATCAATGAAAGTTTGGTTTAATAACGCTGTTAATTTTAAGCTACCATCATCATTTAGATCAAAATAACTTGGTGATACTTCATTTATTACTCCATTAGTTGTTTCCACTTGTTCAATATTTTTACTTACAGTTCCTCCATAGATATATGACATATTAAAATCTCTTGCCATACAAATATTAACACAAAATATGCTAATAACTAAAAAACACAATAGTATTTTTTTATTCATCTTTCATCACCTAATTATATATTACAATATTTTCATCATAAAATCAATGGTATTTTTTTGTACATTTGGAAAGAAAAAAGTATTGAAGAAAAGATATAATAATGGTGGCATGAATATTAATATTGATGTTAAAAGTAGTTGTATTTATGACCCTAAAAAAATAGAAGTTATTCATTTATCTAATGGTAGACTTTGTAAAGATAACGTTATTGTTTATGGTAATTACAACACTTTTTTGAAAAAAGAAAAGAAAATCTTATAATTAAGCATATTTATAATTTTTTCTTCTTTTTTGAATTAAACCTTTACTTATTCATTGAGCATATTATACTTTATACATGTTAATTTATATACACTTGTATTACATTTTATTATTCTTTTGGAACATATAGCTCTTTCTTTATTAACATTTTCTTTTTACAAAATGCTATCGAATATAGCCATATTTCTTTTACTCCCTTTTCTTCCATTTGAGTATAATATTCATTATCATATATTTGTTCCATTCCTTCTTCTAATG
>CALYAQ010000056.1 GCA_944393615.1 uncultured Clostridia bacterium | reverse complement strand
CTTTTTTCATTTTTCTACCTCTTTCTTGATTTTTTAGACAGCAAAAAAACCAAGACAACATATTTTTATTTATGTTTTCTTGGTTATATTTTTCTATATATTTTTTATTGCATGCTAAAACTAGGTTGTTTTTTCTTAACCATATTTGTAAATTATATCCAATTGTGTGTGTGTGTGTGTGTGTAGAGCCCCAAGCGTTTTAGCGTTTTTATTCATTTCGTTTTTCTCCTTTTATGCTATTATATTATACTTGTTACAGTTTGTCAATTATTACATATATTTTTTCTATACATTGAATTATATATAATTAATTAAATCTATAGTGTTTAGTTATCCCACCAGAAAAATCTCGTAACAGTAGCAACGTGTCTTCTTCTTTTGCATAAGTTGACGCATTATGAATTATGTACGGTACACCTTTATAGTTTCTTTTATCAGATATAATTGCAATATGTTTATAATTTCCGAATATAACTATATCTCCGCCCTGCCATTCTGTTAAATTTTCCACATCTCCTGGTATAATTTCATTAGTTAGTAACGTTGCATATTTATCAAAAAACACCTCTAGATTTCTTACACGTCTAAAATCAATATTTTTATCAATACCTGTAATCCAAGGATAATCTTGCCTATTTTCCTTTATATCCTCATTAACCATATCACGTAATATGTATCCAGCCTCTTTAAAAGCTCTCCATATTACATCTGTGCAAACCCCCTTATCGTCTGGAGGATATCCACCTTCATAATATTCATTAACATATTTAACCCTATTTTCAACATCTTTTCTTGCTCCAAGCAAAAATTCTTCTGAATCAACTATACCGTCCTTATCATAGTCAATTACCGAAGATATTTTAGGTACTTCAACTTTTTTAAAAAAGTATTGAAAAAAATCAGGCTTATATATTGCTATAAAACCAATACATATTATAACAGAAAAAAATATTACTACAACTGCTATTTTTCTAGTACCTTTCATATTTTCCCCCTATTATTTTTTCCAAAACTCATACCATTTCTTTTGTTTTTTTACTTGTGCCTCTTCTTGCTCTAGCACAATAATTCCCATGCATTCTGTTATAGTGGGATATATTTTTAGTTTAAATTCTCTTATATATCCATTTCCTTCAGAAAGTTTAACATTATCGTATATATTTCTAATATCAGCTAAAGATAAAAACTTCTTTCTTAAAATATCTGCATTTTCTTTACCTATCTCATTTAGTATTCTAATATATTCCTCTTTTGTATATTCTAAAATACATTGACCATTTGTTTTTAGCATCAACATAGCCTGTTCATCATCTGCATTAAATTCTTTTATTTTATCCATTACATCTAAATCAATTTTATATATATAATATTTCATGTATTCCCTCTCTTTCTATGTTATTATATCACATACTGCTTATTAGAGCAATAAATTACAAAAAGTCAATTAATCTGCCGAAAAAATAAAAGTAATTAGTCACCTAAACACTAAATTTATAGCTATCTAATTACTTTTTAATTAAAACTATTTGGTTAATAATTTTAATCTCTCATGATATATACCAATGTCAAGTGGAAAGTCTGGTCCTCTTTCTCCGTCAATATCAACAATTACATCTTGTTCACATTGAATTTGTATTTTTTTTGCTTTTGTATATATAATATTTTTGTTCCTCGCATCTTTTCCAGATAATATATCTAACCACACCTTTGGGTATTCTGTAAATGGACATTTTTTTAATATAACTATATCTAATATTCCATCACTTATCAATGCATGATTTGCAATTTTACTAAATCCTCCAGCAGATTTGCCATTCATAATTAGCATAAAAAATATTTCTTCATTTATTATTTCACTTTCAGTTTCTATTCTTACGGTTAAAGGTTTCATATCCACCAATTCCTCTAAAGCTTTAAAATAATAAGCCCAAGGTCCTAAAACCGTTTTTATATTATCATCTACCTTTTGACCTGTTGATACAAGACTTCCAAAACTTGCAACGTTTATAAAGGCTGTACCATTAATAGTTCCGACATCAACTAAAGAAATTTTTTCTTGTAATAATATATCTGTTTGTTTTTTTATATCATTTGTAAAGTCAAATTGATTTGCAAAATCATTACAAGTTCCTATTGGATAAATTCCTAACGGTATATCAATATTATTTTTTATCATATTATTTACAACCTGGCTAACACTTCCATCTCCACCTGCTATTAATATTTTACTAAATTCTTTTTCATGCTCTTTTAGTCTAGTAAATAGTTTTTCAAACCTTTTTGTTCTATCAATTCTATACAAATAGATTTCAAAATCTCTTTTTTGAAACCTATCTATAATATAGTCTAAATTATTTACAATTGTTTTGTCCCCTGAATGGGGGTTATATATAAATAATACTTTTTTCATTTTATATCACCCATTATTTATATAATTGCCTTTTTATATAATTAGTATGCAATAACTCATGTGATTTATGACTTCCTGGTTTTTCTAAAAATTCTTCATATAATTTTTTTATAAATGGATTCTCATGCGATTTTCTAATAGGTAATGCTTTATCAGCATTATAAAGGGCTTTTGCTCTTAGTCCCATTATATCAATTGTAGCCCTTTGCTTAGCAGTTTTAATTGGCTGACCTCCACCCATTATACAACCACCTGGACACGCCATTATTTCTATAAAGTGATATTTACATTCTCCTTTTTGCATACTGTCTAATATAGTTTGTGCATTACCTAGTCCATGCGCTACTGCTATATTTAATTTAATACCATTTATTTCAATAGTAGCCTCTTTTATTCCTTTAGAACCTCTAACCTCTGTAAAATCAATCTTTTCCATACTCTTACCAGTCAATATATCTTGTGCAGTTCTTAAGGCTGCCTCCATAACTCCACCTGTTGTTCCAAATATTACAGCTGCACCAGTAGCTTCCCCCATAGGAACATCAAATTGTTCATCAGGTAATTGTACAAAATCAATATTCGCTTGTTTAAACATTTTGGCTAATTCTCTTGTTGTTATTACAGCATCAACATCAGGTAAATTATTTACCTTCATTTCATCTCTTTTTGACTCAAATTTTTTCGCAACACAAGGCATAACAGATACAACATAAATCTTACTAGGCTCAATATTTTCCTTTTGTGCAAAATACGACTTTATAATAGCTCCAAACATTTGATGTGGTGATTTACACGTTGATAAATGGTCTAGTAATTCAGGATAATGATGTTCAATGTATTTTATCCAACCTGGGCTACAAGAAGTAATCATTGGTATTGTACCTTTGTTATTTAATCTTTCAATCAATTCATTTGCTTCTTCCATTATAGTTAAGTCTGCACCTGTATTTGTATCAAATACCTTATCAAAACCTAAGCGTTTTAAACCTGCAACCATTTTTCCAGTAACCAATGTACCAATTGGCATCCCAAACTCTTCACCAAGTGCAGCTCTTACCGCTGGCGCTGTCTGAACAACAACATATTTTTCATTATCTCGTAAAGCCTTCCAAACCTCATTTGTACTATCATTTTCTGATAAAGCACCTGTAGGACATGCTTGAATACATTGTCCACAATTAACGCAATTAACATCTGCCAAACTTTTTTCAAATGTACTACCAATTGTAGAATTGAACCCTCTATTCATTGTATCAATAGCACCTATTTTTTGCACATTTTTACATACAGCTACACATCTTTTACACAAAATACATTTATTAGGATCTCTAACAATTGAAGGGGACAAATTATCAATTTCTCTTTGTGTTTTTTCTCCTTTAAATTCAATATCCATAATGTTCATTCTTTTTGATAAAGCCTGTAGTTCACAGTTTGTATTTCTTGAACAAGTTGTACAACTATTATCATGATTTGATAATATAAGTTCTAGGGTAACACGTCTTGCATCTATAAGTTCAGGTGTATTAGTCCTTACAATCATTCCTTCACTTACTGGTTGCGTACAAGATGTTACAAACCCTCTCATGCCTTCAACTTGTACTATACACATTCTACAAGCACCTATTTGATTTATTTCTTTTAAATAACATAATGTTGGTATATCAATTCCATTATCAATTGCAGCTTGTAATATCGTGTAATTACTAGGGACACAACATTCTTTACCGTCTATTATTAAATTAACTGTTTTTTCTTTTTCCATAATTCACACCTACTTTCTCGATATTGCCTTAAATGGACATTTTTCAATACATACTCCACATCTTATACAAATATCAGGGTTTATCTCAAATGGAGATTTTAATTCGCCATGAATTGCACCTACCGGACAATTTTGGGCACAGATGCTACACCCCTTACATTTTTCTTTATCAATAACAACTTTAGTCATTGCCTTACATACACCAGCAGGACATCTTTTTTCTTTTATATGTGCCTCATACTCATCTCTAAAATATTTTAATGTAGATAAAATAGAATTTGGTGCAGTTTGACCCAAACCACATAGTGAAGAAGCCTTTATATTACGTGCTAATTCTTCTAATCTTTCAATATCTCCTTCTTCCCCTTTACCTTCCGTAATTCTAGTTAATATTTCTAGCATTCTCTTTGTTCCAATCCTACAAGGTGGACATTTACCACATGATTCATCTACAATAAACTCCATAAAGAATTTGGCAATATTAACCATACATTTTGTTTCATCCATTACAATAAGTCCGCCTGAACCCATCATAGAACCAATTGAAGCTAAGCTATCATAATCAATTGGAACATCTAGACATTCTTTAGGAATACAACCTCCTGAAGGTCCTCCAGTTTGTGCTGCCTTAAATTCCTTGTTATTACTAATACCTCCTCCTATGTCAAATATAATTTGTCTAAGAGTAACACCCATTGGAACTTCTACTAAACCTACGTTATTTATGTTTCCTCCCAAAGCAAACACTTTTGTCCCTTTTGAAGTTTCAGTTCCAATACCTCTATACCACTGACTACCATTTAAAATTATTTGAGCTATATTTGCATAAGTTTCAACATTATTTAATAATGTTGGTTTATCGAACAAGCCTTTAACAGCTGGGAACGGTGGTCTTGGTCTTGGTTCTCCCCTTTTACCTTCAATCGATCTCATTAATGCAGTTTCTTCCCCACACACAAAAGCTCCTGCACCTAATCTAATCTCTATATCAAAGTTAAAATTTGTTCCCCAAATATTTTTACCCAATATTCCATAATCTCTTGATTGTTCAATTGCTACTTCTAATCTATGAACAGCTATAGGATACTCTGCTCTTACATATATGTAGCCTTTAGATGCACCAATTGCATAGCCTGCAATCATCATTGCCTCCAATATTGCATGAGGATCGCCTTCAAGAATACTTCTATCCATAAAAGCTCCAGGGTCACCTTCGTCAGCATTACATAGTACATATTTAACATCACTTTCAGAATTTCTTGCAAACTCCCACTTCATACCAGTTGAAAAACCAGCTCCGCCTCTACCACGTAAACCCGAATTTTTAACCTCTGCAATAACGTCTAAAGGTGTCATTTCAAACAATGCTTTTTCTAGAGCCAAATATCCATCATTGCCTATATACTCATCAATATTTTCAGGGTTTATATTGCCACAATTTTTTAAAGCAATTCTTTGTTGTAATTTGTAAAACGTTAAATCATGTATTTTTTCTACAATTTTATCATCAACATCTTTACAAAGTAGCCTTGTTATAATTTCATTATTTTGGATACCATTTACAATATCTATTGCATCTTCAGGTTGAACATGTGAATAAAATATATCATCTGGATGTATTACAACAATAGGGCCTTTGGCACATAGTCCAAAACATCCAGTTTTTATAACTCTAATATTTTCTATATGTTTTTCTTGTACTTCCTTTTTTAAGTTTTCTATTAACTCTAATGAATTAGAAGATGTACACCCTGTTCCTGCACATACTAAAATATGTTTTTCATTAGTACCTAGTGCATTATTTTTTCTAATTTCTATTGTATCCTTCATTTTGTTTCTAATTTCTCTTATTTCTTCTAATGATTTCATATATATATCGCCTCCTACTCTTTTTTAGAATATTCTTCTATAACTTGATCCACTGTTGCTAATGTTGCTTTTGTATAAACCTTATCATTAATACTAAATACTGGTGCTGAACCGCATGCACCTATACAACGAGTCACATCAATTGAAAATTTGCCGTCTTTTGTACACTCGCCTTCTTTAATTCCTAATTTTTCTTTAAATCTATTTAATATTGCCTCCGAACCTTTAACATAACATGCAGTTCCTAAACATATTGATATACTATATTTCCCTTTTTGCTCTGTTGTAAATCTTGAATAAAATGTTACTACTCCATATATTTCTGCCATTGAAATATTCATCTTTCTTGATATTTCTTCTTGAACTTGTATTGGTAAATATCCATATATTTCTTGTGCATCATTTAATACTCTAATTAAGTTACTTTTATCATCCTTATACTTTTCTAATAGCTGATTTAATTTTTCTTTTTTTTCATTTTGACATTCACACATGATATTTTCCTCCTATAAAATAATTGTAGCATATATTTATTAATAAGTGTATAGTTTTTTCATTTTTTCAATAACTTTCTATATTTGGTAGAAAAATATTAAAAGAAAATACCAGTATAAATTATATTCCATAAATTTATACTGGTAAAAAACACTTGTTAATATAGAGAGTGATTTGTTAATTTGATAAAATTATATCATTTCAATTGAAACATCTAATGTAGTCCCAACACCAGGAATTGACACTATATCAATATAATCAACATTTTCCTGTATTAGACTTAACCCTTTACCTAGTCCATAACCTTGTTTTTTTATATTATCGTCAGCTGTTGAAAAACCGTCTTCACAAGCCAAGCCTATATTTTGTATTCCTGGTCCTTGATCCTTAAATTTAGCCTTGAACAAATTATCTTTTAGCTCTACTTGTATTTCACCTGATTGTGCATATAGCTTTATATTCTTTTCTGCCTCATATATAACTTTTTTAATTTTTTCAATATTTTTCTCATTAACATTATATTTTTCTATATTACTAACAACATCGTCTGTAACCTTACCTATTTCTTCATCTTTTGTTATTTTTTCATAAAAACAATAATTATCCATAAATCTCTCCTTTTATTTAAGTTTATGATTAATGTATAATATTATATCTTTTTTTATTGAAATAGTCAAATTTTTCAACATCAGCTTAAAGTCGTAGTATTTATATAATTATTCTAACCATATTTCATAAATACAGAACGTTGAATATGAAGGTCCCTGCGAACTTCCCCACTGCCAACCACCATTTTGCCAAAATATATAATATTGTCCTGTATAGTCTGATATATCGAAACTCATAGGATTAACCATATTAGTACTAGAACTAATATTATCCAAATTTATTACATTAGAATTATTATTTAATACAGTATATGAAAAAGATACGTTTTGGACTAAACAAAAACCTCCCCACCATGAATGCCCATTTCCTGCGTCATAACAATTATTAGTATATCGAAAAGTTATAGTATTGTAATTGGTTAAGTCAATTTTATTATTTGTTTTAACCGTACTAACAGTTCTATATCCACTTTGTACACCTGATGCTAAATAAATATGATCCGAATTAAACGTTACCCCAGCATTTATACCACCTGCATTTGTATTATATGAAGCAGCTGTAGCTGTTGGCATATTATAGTTTGACCAGCCACCAGTTAAAGTAGTACATTGATTTCCATAAGTATACAAATATGTTTTACTTGATATAGTAGTTGCTGTTATACCTTGTATTAGTGTTTCATTCCCCACACTATCTATCGCTTTTACTTGTATACCGCTATATGTTCTTCCTGCTGTTAGTCCTGTAAATTTATTACTTTGTTGCCACGTTTCTCCATTATTTATACTATATTGATATGTTACTGTCTGTCCGTTATTATCACTTGTACTTGCATTTACTGTTATACTATTTTGTGTCACTTCTCCTATTGTCGGAGTAAAACTATATGGGGCTGTATTATCAAATGTATAACTTTGTGATACTACATTTCCACTTGTATTTCCTGCTACATCATATATTGGTTTTACGTGCAAATAGTATGTGCCTGTTAAATTCGTGCCTATTGTAAAGGCTGTTCCATTTGTATATGTTATCCAACTTCCGCCTGTTTGAGTATCTTGACTTGTTGATAAATAATATTCATACGTATTATTATTTGCTAGTTCGTTATTGTCTGTTACTGTTATTGTTACTTGTGTATCTTTTGCTAGTCCTATTCCATTTGGTTCTATTGTTATTATTGGGCTTTCATTATCTACTTCTCCTATTACTCCCCCTGTTATTTTTAATGTGTTACTTACTACTTGTCCTTGCTCATTTATTAATCGTATTTGTATTCCACTTTCTTCACTTATTGTTACTGGGTTATTATATAAACTCCAACTACTTCCTGCATCTGTTGTATATTGTACTCTATACCCATTATTCGTTAA
>CALYAQ010000055.1 GCA_944393615.1 uncultured Clostridia bacterium | reverse complement strand
AATGGTATATCATATTCGTCTATTAACAAAACTGTTTGTTTATTATAGTATCTATACAAATATTCCGTTAAATCTCTTAATGAATTTGAATAATCTTCTTCTGCTGCTCTTTTATCTACAATTCTTTCATACAACTTTATTTCACTTGATTTTAATATTTCTTTTACATAATCATGTTGATTATATAATTTTACAATTAAAGATTTTATACTACTATACATCTTTTCCCAATTGTCTTGCTTTATTTCTTTTAACGATATAAATATTACTGGATATGCATTTTGATATTCTTTATATTTTTCCACACTATTTATATATAGTCCTTTAAACAAATCTTTATTTTCTTCTTTTTTCGTTACATCAAAATATTCTGATAGCATTTGCATATTTGTCGTTTTCCCAAACCTTCTTGGACGTAAATATAGCTTAGTTCCTATAAAATTTTCTATTATTTCTTCTATAAATTTTGTTTTATCCACATATAGATATCCACCTTCTACTATTGCCTTAAAGTCACTTGTGCCTATTGGTAACGCTCTCATTTTCCTACACTTCCCTTCATTTTCAATTCTTTTATTTCCCCATGAATATATTATATACTATACCACAACTTTTATCAAGCACATTTATATTTTAACAACCCATTTTTTTACAAAAAAAAGAGGTTTTTCCTCTTAGCATTAATATATATGTATATTGCTATACCTTAAATATCATTTTTAGAAAACCTCTTAAAAACTTTGGAGCTTTATACACTACTATTTTCATAAAAAATCCCTCCTTTTTAACAAAACAGCCCTGTTAGTCCTATGATTAGTAATGCAATTGCTATGATACAGAAAACTACTGTTACTGGTAAAAAAAGTACAAGTAACATTCCACACCCTATACCAACAGCACATAAACTAAGAACTCTTCGAAGCCACATAATTATCACCTATTATTTACTTTCTAATCTTTTTGTTATATTATATTCATATATTATGAAAGGGTGACAAAAATGAACAAAGAAAAATTCGAAAAAATTATGGTTGGTTTAAACAAAATGTATCCTAAAGTTACAGTATCTTTAAACTTTAACTCTGCATTTGAACTTATAATATGTTTAATATTGGCAGCACAATGTACAGATAAACGAGTAAATGAGGTGACCAAAAATATTTTTGATAAATATACTACTCCTGAAGATTTTGCAAATATGGACTTAGAAAAATTACAAAAAATGATAAAACCTTGTGGTTTCTATATTAACAAAGCAAAAAACATACAAAAAGCAAGCAGACAACTTATTGAAAATTTTAATGGTATTGTTCCTAATACAATGGCAGAATTACAAACATTAGCTGGTATTGGTAGAAAAAGCGCTAATTGTATTTTAGCTGACGTTTTTCACGACCCGCAAGGTGTTGCAATTGATACACATGCCAAAAGAATATGTAATAGACTAGGCATTTCCAAACATACAGACCCATTAAAAATAGAACAAGATTTATTAAAGTTGGCAAATAAGAAGTATTGGCAAAAACTTAATTTAACACTAGTAACACATGGCAGACAAACATGTAAAGCACACAAGCCACAATGTGATATTTGTGAATTAAAACAAAATTGCGAATACTATTTAAACAAAAATTAGAAATTTCTATTATTATGAATATGCAAAAAAAATTAACCATAATATTTTTAGGTGATAATATTATGGTTAATATAAATTGTAGCTTAGATTGTGTGTATCAACATGAAGGCAAATGCACACTAAAGCAAATACCTTCAAACCAAAAATATGGTAATGACAATAATAACGATTGTGTATATTATATAAATGAGAAAAACAACTCTAATATGAATAAGTAATATTAGTCATATCCCTATACATTTCTTTTAACACCTTTGTATTGACAATTTTTCTTTCTTCTCTATTAGAATTATTATCATTCGTATACTTAATAACTGTATATGTTACTTTATCAAAGCTCATTACCTTATGCGGTTTATCCATATACATAAACTCAAAAATATAGCCTTGATTTAACTGTTCTAACATTTCTTCAAAACTTTCCATACTCTCTCCTATTTTAACAAATCGTTAAATTGCTCTTCATTCAATATGCTAACTCCAAATTGTTTAGCCTTACTTAATTTACTTCCCGCTTCTTCCCCTGCTAACAAATATGTTGTATTTTTAGAAACAGTAGTAGATACTTTTCCCCCATGACTTTGTATAATGGATATAAAATCATTTCTAGGTTTTGATAATGTACCTGTTATTACAAAAGTCATACCGTAAAATTTATCGTCCAACGTCTCACTTCTTTTAGAAGTCATATTTACTCCTGCTTTTTTTAATTTATCTATCAAATCTATTGTTTGTGGATTAGCAAAAAAATCTATTATACTAAATGCAGTTTTTTCTCCAATTTCATTTATAGAAGCTAATTCAAATAACCCCGCATTTTGCAATTGCTCTAATGTATCAAAATTTTGAGCAAGTAACTTTGCTGTATTTTTTCCAATATGCCTTATACCAAAAGCATTAATTAACCTATCCAAACTATTTTCTTTACTCTTAATTATCGATTTCAATAAATTATTAGCAGATTTCACTCCTAACCTATCTAAATCTACTATGTCGTTAAATTCAAGATAATATATATCTGCTATATTACTAATTAACTTTTCTTTTATAAGTTGCTCTACTAAAGAAGGTCCAAAACCTTCTATATCCATGCATTCTTTAGAAGCAAAATGCACTATACTTCTTAATTGTTGAGCAGGACACTCTATTCCCACACATCTTATTGCCACTTCGTCTTCATCATGTATAGCTTGTGAACCACAAACCGGACAAACAGTTGGTACTTGAACCTCTATTTGTGTACCATCTCGTTTTTCTTTTACACTTTCGATAACTTCTGGTATAATATCTCCAGCCTTTTGTACCACAACAGTATCTCCAATGCGTATATCCTTTTGTTTAATATAATCAAAATTATGAAGGGTCGCTTTAGAAATATTAGAACCTGCAAGGCGTATGGTTTCTAATATAGCCATAGGAGTTATAACCCCAGTTCTACCAACTTGAGTTATAATATCTTTTAATTTAGTTTGCATTGCCTCAGGTGGATATTTGTACGCAACTGCCCATTTTGGCACTTTGCTAGTTTCTCCTAACTCTTCTCTTATCTTTAAATCATTTACTTTTACAACTGCACCGTCCATTTCATAGGACAAATCTCCTCTTTGTTCTCCAATTAAATTTATCTTATCAATTATATCATCTACATTATCACATTTATATAAACCTGGATTTACATTAAATCCTAAAGTTTTTAAATACATTAAACCTTCGTAATGTGTTTTAAATTCCCTATCTTTGCATTCTTGAATGTTAAATATATATATATCCAAATTTCTTTTAGCTGTAATTTTACTATTTACCTGTCTTAACGAACCAGAGGCCGCATTTCTTGCATTAGCAAAAACTTTCGTTGCTTGGTCTGAAGTTATTCCAAATTCTTTTTCCCAAATAGAATTTCCCATTCCTTCGTATACATCTTTTTCTTCATTAAGTTTTTTGAAATTTTCTTTTGATATAAAAACTTCGCCCCTGACAGTAATTGTAATATTTTCAGGTAATTTTAGTGGTATTGTTTTTATTGTTTTTAAATTATTGGTAACATCTTCTCCAACTATTCCATTTCCTCTGGTTGCACCTCTAACAAATATACCGTTTTCATATTCTAAAGCCACAGATAGGCCATCAATTTTTGTTTCAACAACATAGTCAACATCATACTCTTCATTTATTTTATTTACGAAACTTCTTACATCTTCTAAATCAAAAACATCTTGTAGACTTTGCATTTTCACTTTATGTGTTACTGGTGGAAACTTGTCCATAATTATAGAACCAACCCTTTGAGTTGGTGAATCCGGCATAATATATTGAGGATATTTACGTTCTAATGCTTTTAATTCTTGCATTAACATATCATATTCATAATCACTAACAACACTATTATCTTTGTTATAATATTCAAATGAATAATAGTTTAATTTTTCAACAAGCTCTTCTATTTTTTTTCTATCATCATTCATTTTATACCTCTCTTATATTTATTAAATTGCAAATACTGCATATAACGGAACTGATTTTATATTATTATCAAATCTAAAATTTTTAGTTGATATTCTAATTGCATATTCAGGCTTATACCTTTTCATATATACATCTAAACTTTTAGATTTTGTATTTTCGCTTGATTTAACTTCAATCGGTATTATATTATTATCTTTCATAATAATATAATCTATTTCTGCCTTTCCTTCTGATTCCCAATAATATATATCATATTGATTTGAAATTAAACTTTGTCCTACATAATTTTCTATTACCGCACCTTTATACTGATTTAATTGTACAAAATATGATAATATATCTTCAACACTTATTTTTGCTTTATATGTAAATAATCCTATATCACTCATATATATTTTAAATGCACTTAAATCAATATATCCTTCTAATGGTTTTTCAATATTAGTTACTTTTTTACACTTAATAATTATTCTTGCTAATTCTAACCATTCAATTGCAACACCAAAATTCGAAGTACTTGCGCCTTTTTTTATTAACTTATATTGAAACTTTTTATTATCTTTTGATAACTGAACAGGTATAGAATCATAAGCCAATCTTATTTTAGTAGTTTCGGTAGCTGTTGCATACTTAGCCATATCTGCAATATATGAATTTAAGATATTTTCTTGAATATACCTTATATCTTCAAAACTATTAGTTTGTATAAATTGTTTAATAACTGCCGGCATACCACCAGTAATTAAATATTGTTTAAACAATTCCAATGCTCTATTATGTTTATATTCTAATAAAGGTTCATTTGTTTGAATACCATTCCTTATATCTAATATCAATTGTTCTTCATTATTTGCCATTAAAAATTCTTCAAAATCTAACGAGGATAAATTTAACATTTCTACTTTTCCAACTGGAAATGAAAATTTCATTCTATTTATAGCTACTCCAAGTAAGCTACCTGCACATACAATATGATACTCTGGTGCTTGTTCTGCAAAATATTTTAAAGATGTTAATGCTCTTTCACAAGTTTGAATTTCATCAAGTATTATTAATGTTTGCTCTGGAGTTATCTTTTTTCTTGTATAATTTTCAATTTCCTTTATTAATTTATCTGGTATTAAATCAATATTGTTAAAAATATCTCTCATTAAATCCATTTGTTCAAAATTTATATATACATAATCTTTATAACTATTTTGAGCAAATTCTGTAAGAATATATGTTTTTCCTACCTGCCTTGCTCCATAAATTATTAACGGTAATCTATCTTGCTTTTTATTTTTCCAATTTATTAGTTTTTCCATTATCTTTCTTTTCATAATTACATCTCCTTATTAATAATATTATATGCTATATTTATTAACAATTCAACACTTTCATTCCAAAAAATATCGTTTTTGTGATTTATTCGAACGAATAAATCATATTTTTACGATTTATTTGAATATAACCTTTCTATTTATCTTCTTTTATTTTATACGCTCTACAAGCATTACTATAAGTAGCATTCGCTATTTCTTCAATCGATACATTTTTAAGATTAGATATTTTATCTGCAACATACATAACTTTTGATGAATCATTTCTTTTTCCTCTAAAAGGTTCTGGAGATAAATATGGGCAATCTGTTTCAAGCAATAACTTATCTATAGGTACATATTGTGCAATTTCATGTAAATTTCGTGCATTTTTAAACGTCACTGTTCCAGATAAAGAAATATACCAACCATGCTTTATAACCTCTTTGGCAACTTCTAGACTTGAAGAAAAACAATGAAAAATACAATCTACTTTAGGCTTTATTTCATTTTTTAATATATGTAATATATCCATATCAGCCTCTCTATTATGTATTACAATTGGTAAATCTAAAGTATTAGCAATATCTATTTGTTTCATGAAATACTTTTTTTGAAAATCTTTATCATGCTCCCAATGATAATCCAAACCGATTTCTCCTATTGCCACAACTTCTTTATTATTTTTCGCTAGTTCATACACAAAATCCACATTCGTATAATTATTGCAATATTTAGGATGGGTTCCCACAGTTGCATATATATACGTATAGTTAGTAGCAATATTTATTGCATGTTTTGATGTTTCTTCATTATACCCAACATCAATTATTTTAGTTACACCTAATTTATATGCATTTTCTAATACATCTTCTAAATCTTGGTTGAAAATCTCATCATCATAATGTGCATGTGAATCAAAGTATTGTATATCCATAAAAATTTCCCCTTTCGTAATCTACATATATTATACTATTTTTTTTCGAAAAAACATATATTTTTGAAAAAAGAAAAAGAAAAAATGTAAAAATATTTTTGTCTTTTTTTCAAGTCGGTATATAAAAATTGCACTCACTAT
>CALYAQ010000054.1 GCA_944393615.1 uncultured Clostridia bacterium | reverse complement strand
GAGGATTAGTCTTTGCCCTAGATTATTATTTAGCTTGAAATGAACTTATAAATTGAACCGCCGTATGCCGAACGGCACGTACGGTGGTGTGAGAGGGAATAAATAAAATAATTATTTATTCTCTACTAGATTTTTAATTTTTTCTTTTTTCTTGATAAAAAAATTAAAACTAGTCTTGAAAATATTAGTAATAAAATATATAATTGAAGTGTATTATTATACGAGGGGGAATTATGGGAGAAACAAAAAAACGAAATATAAAGCAAACCTTCATGACTGGTGTTTTAGTTATTGTAATATCTCAAATTTTAATAAAAGCATTGGGGTTTATATATAAATTAGTTATAACTAATATTCCGGAATTCGGAGATGCGGGAAATGGTTATTATAGTGCGGGTTATCAAATATACATGTTACTTATAGCTATATCCTCAATGGGAATACCTGGTGCGATTTCTAAATTGGTTTCAGAGCGAAGAGCGAAAGGGGACTATAAAGGTGCACATAGAATATTTAGAGTGGCTTTTGGCTTATTTGCATGTATTGGAGCAGTAGGTTCATTAATGCTATTTTTTGGTGCAAGATTTATAGCATACACTATAATTGATAATCCTGGTGCGGAATATGTTATAGTTTGTTTATCTCCTTCAGTATTTTTTGTGTGTATATCGGCGGTAATTAGAGGCTATTTTAATGGAATGCAAAATATGCAGGCTACTGGTAGGTCGCAAGTATTTGAACAAGTTTTTAATTGTGTATTAACAATAACAATAGTATATATGTTAATAGGTACTAATACGGTAATTATGGCTGCAGGTTCAAGTATTGCAACAACATTAGCAACAATGATTAGTTTTATATATTTAACAATTTTTTATAAACGAAGAAAGACTGATATTTGGGAACAAATAAGACAAAATCAGACACAAGATAAAACTATTGTAGATAATAGGACTTTAAAAAATGTTGTAAAAGGAATACTTGCATTATCAATACCAATATCTCTAGGTTCTATTATTAGTGCTATAAATAGGACTGTTGATGCAACAACGGTTTTAAGAGGTATAAAAGCTTCAATGGGCTATACTGATGAAATGGCAAATTATTGGTATGGTATATTAGCAGGAAAAATAGATGCGTTAACAAGTTTTCCTCTAGCGTTAAATATAGCTTTTTCAATTGCTCTAATTCCTGCAATATCAGCAGCTATGGCTATTGGAGATACTAAAAGTGCATCTAAGAGAATATCTTTTTCAATGCAACTTACAATGTTGATTGCATTACCATGTACAGTAGGAATGATGTGTTTAGCAGATCCTATATTACATTTATTATACCCTAATGCACCAGAAGGAGCTATGTTATTACAAATAAGTGCACTAACAATAATATTTACAGCACTATCACAAACAATGAATGGTGCCCTCCAAGGATTGGGAAAGGTATTGGTACCGGCAATTAGTTTATCTTGTGGGTGTTTAGTTAAATTAATTTGTAATTTAGTGCTAATATATAACCCAGCATTTAATATATATGGTGCAGCAATTGGTTCAGTTGCGTGTCATGTTGTTGCAAGTACAATTAGCTTTATAATATTGAGTAGACATATTAAATTAGATATTGATGTTATGAAATTTTTAGTAAAACCAATTATTATAAATGTTATAATGGGGTTACTTGCATGGGGAAGTTTTGTGGTGTTAAATGGAATGCTTTCAATATCAATGGCTACAATAGGTGCAATTGCCGTAGCTGTAGTTTCTTATGCAATTATGATTATACTATTTAGAGTTCTTGAAAAAGAAGATTATTATATGATTCCAGGCGGTAAAGGTATACTTAAAGTACTGGAAAAATTAAAAATTTATTAATTTTTTTGTAAAAAAAAGAAGGAAATATTGAAAATATGCCGAAATATTACTTATGCATGTAGTGAAACTATGTAATTATATAGTGTTCTCATACATAAAAACTTATAGGAGGTAGTAAAATGAATAAAGCAGAATTAATCGCAAGTATCGCAGATAAAGCAGAATTATCAAAAAAAGATGCTGAAGCTGCATTAAACGCTTTCATAACAAGCGTAGAAGGAGCTCTTAAAAAAGATGACAAAGTTCAATTAGTTGGATTCGGTTCATTCGAAGTAAGAAAAAGAGCTGCTAGAAAAGGAAGAAATCCACAAACTAAAGAAGAAATAAAAATACCTGCTTCAAAAGCTCCAGTATTCAAAGCTGGTAAAGCTTTAAAAGATTTAGTAAATAAAAGATAATTATAGGGTATAATTATTTAAAATAAGAGACTTTTAAAAGTCTCTTTTTCTAACAGTGTAAAAATTTAAAAGAGGGAAAAATGAGAATAGATAAATTTTTAAAAATTAGTAGGGTTATAAAAAGAAGGACTGTTGCATCAGATGCTTGTTCAAATGGAAGAGTAAGTATAAATGGTAAAGAGGCAAAAGCATCAACTGAAGTTAAAATAGGAGATATTGTCAATATTAAGTTTGGAGATAAAAATTTAAAATTTGAAATTCTACAAGTTGCTGAAACAGTTAAGGCAGAAGATGCAGAGAAAATGATTAAAATTTTGCAGTAGTAAAAAACCAAAACACATTATACATCATATAATATATATTATTGTTATAAATATAAGAAAAATTGGACATAATATTTATAGAAATTATATGGAGTGTGATGAGTTTGGGAATTAAAAGAGGAGATATGTATTATGCTGATTTAAGTCCAGTTGTGGGTTCAGAACAAGGTGGAATAAGACCTGTTTTAATAGTTCAAAATGACGTTGGAAATAAGTATAGTCCAACAGTCATAGCAGTAGCAATAACTTCACAAGTAAATAAAAGCAAACTGCCAACTCATATAGAATTAAATAGTCAGAATTATGGACTTTCTAAAGATTCTGTTATATTGGCAGAGCAAATAAGAACAATTGATAAAACTAGATTAAAAGATAGAATAGGACATATAGATGAAAATTTGATGAATAAAGTTAATGAAGCATTAGGTGTAAGCTTTGGATTTAATACTAATGTATAAATATATATGTCAGTATGGTACTGATTATAACATTGTATAGGCTATATATGCCTATATTTTTTGTATATAAAGATTGAAAAGGTTAACATAATGTGATATAATATAATTGTATGACAGAAATTACAAGAATAATTTGTAGTACAGAGGGTAATCCCAAAGACTATATTTTACCGTCTAAAACGGCTGTTTTGGAAGGAAACAAAATAAAGTTTATAAAAGAGTATAGATGTATAGACGGAGAAGTAAAACAGATTGATAAGGGTTTTTTCCTTTTACCTGTTTTAAAGATGAACTCTAATTCTAAAGTAGAATGGGTTGGATATGTTAACAATAGGACTGGTACAAATGTAAGAGTTTGTATTTCAGATAAGTTTCCTGTAGTTGGAAAAAATAGTATGGTAAATGTTGTTAAGAAGTTAAGCTCTACAAAATGCGAAGTGGAAGCAGTTAATGTGTTTGCTAAAACTGTAACTATTTATGGTAATAAATGTGTTGTAAGTGATAAGTATGACAATACCTACTATATTGTTGAACATATTGAAAAATTTTGAAAGATTTAATTAAATATCTTTCAATTTTTTCTTTTAGCTATTGAAAAATAGAATATATTTGTATATACTAAAAATAGAGGTGTTATAAAGTGAAAATAATAGAAAAAATACAATTTGAAAGTTTTAATCCAGACAGTTATGTTTTAGCAGATGATATATCAAATATGTTAAAGGATAAAAAATTAAAAAAGGTAAATATAATAGTTGGTATTTGTAAAGATGAAGCATACGAAGTATTAAAAGAAAGTTTTGATACAGCGAATAAAAATGGAATTGATATAAATTTTGTAATTGGTATAGATAGGAAGAGTATATCAAAAAATGTATTAACTCAAATGCTAGATATTTCAAATACTGTTTATGTGTATAACAATAATGCACATGATGATTTTAATGCTAAAATGTATATATTTCAATATGATAGTAATGTAGAAGTATTAATTCCAACAACTAATTTTACATTAAAAGGAATAACTACTGATTATTCAAATGTAACTAAAATATCTTTTGACATTAAAAAGGATGAAAAAGAATATAATGATTTTATGTATGGAATTAAAGAATATATATATCCAAATTCAGAAGTGTTTCAATTACTTGACGAAAAACTATTAGAAGAATTGGTTCTAAAAAGAGAGTTAATGACAGTAAAGGGAAAAGACAGTAGCTTACCAACAATTGAAGATTATCTAAAAAAGACAGCTGATATACATAGGAAAATTAGTGACGAAGAAGTAGAAGAAAAAATAAAAAGTAAGCTAAATGATATAATTCAGGAATTTGATATACAAATTGATAGTGAAGAATAGTATGTAACAAAATAAAAAATGATGCATATAATATTTTTATGGTTAAGTATTTTGTATACCAAGTAGAAGATGAGTTATTCAACTACTACAGTAACCTATTAGATTTTAAAGGTTACGAAAACTTAATTGATGAGATTGTTTTTAACAAATTACGTATTTGTATATACTGGAAAAATGGAGCAAAATTAAAATTTGAGGGTTTTGTTCCGGGTTTTGCGGTGTGCAGAGTAACTTTAATATGTAAAAACAGTGTAGCTATGTGCTATAATGGTAGAGTATATGACCATGAATTAAAAAAAATCATGGAAAAAGCGAAATTAATGTAAAATTTTTTTAAAAATTCTATTTATAGAATTTTTCTTTTTTTCTTTTTTTCCTTCACAAATAGATTTATTTAGTATAAAATATATCTAGTTAGAGGTGAGAAAAATGGATTTTGTACATCTTCATATTCATACAGAATACAGTTTGTTAGACGGAGCAAATAGGATAAAAGATTTAGTCGCATTTTAGTTGTAGTATATTATTTATGAGTGATACTATGCGATGTATTAAATGTTAAATGAAAGAAGGTGGGAGGTATGGCTAAAAAAACCATATTAGTAATTAGTGGCGTAATTGTGTTGATAGGTTGTAGTTTATTAATTTTAATTTTTCTAAATTTAACAAGAGATAATGAAATATATTCTATGGGGTCTGCAATATATCCTAATGCTACAATGGATATTTTGATTGATGATGCTCAATATATTGCATTAGTAGAAGTAATGGATGAAGGAAATATAATTAAATATCAAGAAGATGTTACAGAACTTGATGGTTCCATATCAAAAGTAACGCATATCAATATTGATACTACTTTAAAGGTATTAGAAAGTTATAAAGGAACATTTGAAAGTAATGAAATTATTTATAGAAATAATAATGGAGCTGTAGGAAACGTAATAAAAGGAAACAATACTGATCATCCTAGTTTCGTCAAAGGAGAAAAATTGATATTATTTATGTGGAAAGAGCCAAAAGATAATACATATTACTTATACTATGGTATACAAGGAGCTTTTAAGTTCGATGATATAGAAAAGAAATATATAAATAGCAATAATGTTAAGTTTACAAATATGAAAACAGAAATAGAAAAGTTTAATAATAAGGATTTAGAAGAAAGAGAATTAGCACAAAAAGGAAATTTTTTTGAGAATATATAGGAGAATATATATGAGATTGCTGAAAAATTCTATTTATAGAATTTTTCTTTTTTTCTTTTTTTTCCTTCACAAATAGATTTATTTAGTATATAATATATCTAGTTAGAGGTGAGAAAAATGGATTTTGTACATCTTCATGTTCATACAGAATACAGTTTGCTAGACGGAGCAAATAGAATAAAAGATTTAGTTGCAAAAGTGAAAAAATTGGGAATGAACGCAGTAGCAATAACAGATCACGGTGTTATGTATGGTGCAATAGAATTTTACAAAGAATGTAAGGCAAACGGAATAAAACCAATAATAGGTTGTGAAATGTATGTTGCAAAACGTTCGCGATTTGACAAAGATGCTAATATTGACAATGAATATTCGCACCTTATTTTGCTTGCTAAAGATAATGAAGGCTACAAAAATCTAATAAAGTTAGTATCACTATCATTTACTGAAGGATACTATTACAAACCAAGAATTGATAAAGAAATATTAAAAAAATATTCAAAGGGACTAATTTGTGCAAGTGCTTGTTTAGCAGGAGAAGTGCCAAACAATATATTGAACAATAATTATGAAAAAGCAAAATTAATAGCACAAGAATATATTGAGATTTTTGGTAAGGATGACTACTATATCGAACTTCAACATAATGGCTTATCAGAACAAGTAAAGGCAAACCAAGGTTTAATAAGGCTTGCAAATGAGTTGGGGCTAAAATTGATTGCTACAAATGATGCACATTACTTAAATAAAGAAGATGCATATCCTCATGAAGTCCTATTATGTGTTCAAACTGGTAAAAAAATAACAGATGAAGATAGAATGAGATTTGGAACAGAAGAATTTTATATAAAATCAACTGAGGAAATGTATGAGAACTTTAAAAATATGCCTGAAGTTCTAGAAAATACAGTTGAAATTGCTAACAAGTGTAATGTTGAATTTGATTTTGATACAACTATATTACCTAATTATGAAGTGCCACAAGGGTTTACACATGATGAATATTTGAAGAAATTGTGTTATGACGGTTTAAAAAATAGGTATGGTCAAATAACTAAAGAATTACAAGAAAGGTTAGATTATGAGTTAGGTGTAATAATTAAAATGGGTTATACAGACTATTTTTTAATAGTTTGGGATTTTATACGTTATGCAAAGGATAATGGAATAAAGGTAGGACCTGGAAGAGGTTCTGGTGCTGGAAGTTTAGCAGCATATTGTATGGAGATAACAGATATTGACCCAATAAAATATGATCTTATCTTTGAGAGATTTTTAAATCCCGATAGAATAAGTATGCCTGATTTTGATGTTGATTTTTGCTATGAAAGAAGGCAAGAGGTAATTGATTATGTTGGTAGGAAATATGGACAAGACCATGTTGCACAAATTATTACATTTGGTACAATGGCTGCTAGAGGTGTAATTCGTGATGTTGGAAGAGTATTAAATATAGAATATGGCAGAGTTGATAGTATTGCCAAAATGGTACCAATGGAACTACATATGACGTTAGAAAAAGCGTTAGAGGTTAACCCAGAGTTAAGAATGCTATATGAAAATGACAATGAGGTTAAACAAATTATTGATATATCAAAAAGGTTGGAAGGTTTGCCAAGGCATGCGTCAACTCATGCAGCTGGTGTAGTTATTACAAAAGATCCCGTAGATACTTATGTACCACTATATAAAGCTGATAATGGTATTACAACACAATATACAATGACGATATTAGAGGAACTAGGACTTCTAAAAATGGACTTTTTAGGGTTGAGGACTTTAACGGTTATACAGGATGCTATAAATTTGGTAAAGTTAAATAGAGGAATAGATGTAAAATTTGATAAGGATATGAACGACCCTAATGTATTAAGGCTTTGGGCAGAGGGGAAGACAGAAGGCGTTTTTCAATTTGAAAGTGCTGGTATGAAGCAGTTTATGAAAGAGCTAAAACCTGATAGTCTTGAAGATTTAATTGCGGGTGTATCTTTGTACAGACCTGGACCAATGGATCAAATACCTAGATACATTAAAAATAAGTTGAATCCTGAACATATCGAATATACACATCCTAGTCTAGAACCAATTTTAAAGGTTACGTATGGTTGTATGGTCTATCAAGAGCAGGTTATGCAAATATTTAGACAATTAGCTAACTATACATTGGGAGAAGCAGACTTAGTTAGAAGAGCAATGGGAAAAAAGAAATTAGATGTTATGGCTAAAGAAAGAGAGAAGTTTGTTGGCGGTGCAATAGCAAATGGAGTTGACGAACAATCAGCTAATAAAATTTTTGATGAAATGGCGGAGTTTGCTAAATATGCATTTAATAAATCACATGCAGCTTGTTATGCTGTAGTATCGTATCAAACAGCATATCTAAAGGCATATTATACTGTTGAATATATGGCAGCACTATTAAATAGTTTTTTAGGTAATCAATCAAAAGTATCTCAATATATTGAAGAATGCAAAAAGTATAATATTAATACTTTAAAACCAGATATAAATGAAAGTTTTGCAAAGTTTACAGCTAAAGGTAATGATATAATGTTTGGTATGGCATCTATTAAAAATGTAGGAGGTAATGCTGTTGAGGCAATAGTTGAAGAAAGACAAAAAAATGGTAAATATAAAGATTTTATAGATTTTTGTAAACGCATTTCTTCTGAACAGGTTAATAAAAAATGTATTGAAAGTCTTATCAAAGCAGGGGTTTTTGATGAGTTGGGTAAAAATAGAGCTACACTTTTAGCTTCATTTGAAAGCATATTAGATAGTATAAATAATGATAATAAAAGAAATGTTGAAGGACAAGTTTCAATGTTTGCTCTTATGGAAGAAGATACAAGTGATAACCAAAATATAGAGGAATACACATATATAGATATTGAAAATGCAAATAAAAAAGAAATGCTAGCAAATGAAAAAGAAATGCTTGGAATTTATGTGTCTGGCCATCCGTTAGATGAATATAGGGAACTGATAAATAATCAAACTACTATAAACAGTATTACATTAATGAATTATGATGAAGACAAATCTGTAATGCAGAATAATAAAGAAATATATGACGGTAAGGTTGTAAAATATGCAGGTATAATTGTTGGGAAAAAAGTATTGAGTACAAAGAGTAATAGTCTAATGGCGTTTGTAACAATAGAAGATTTATATGGAGTTGTTGAGACTGTTGTATTTCCCACTATATTTATGAAATATTCAAATATATTACAAAATGGAAATATAGTAATAGTTTCAGGAAAATTAAGTGTTAGAGAAGATGAGGCAACAAAAATACTTATAGAAGAAATAGGTACATTAAAAAAACAAAAAGAAAATATTATTAATATTGATGTTACACATTTTGATGCTGATAAGAAAAATCAATTTATGAATATGATTGAATTTTTTAGACGGAGATAATGGTAATTGTAAAATTATAATAAATAATGATAAGTCCACCCCTATAAACAACATATATATGACAAACGAGTTGTTAAATGAAATAGAATTGTTTGTAGGAAAAGAGAATATAGGACATGAGGAGGAGTAATGCAAAAAGAATATACAAAACAAGAAGCAATTCAGGAGGCAAATAGATGTTTAACATGTAAAAACCCACAATGTGTTAAGGCATGTCCTCTTGGCAACAACATACCAGAATTTATATTTAATATAAAACAAGAAGATTTTGATGAAGCATACAAAGTGCTATTACAAACAACAATTTTATCAGAGGTTTGTTCAAGGGTATGTCCAAAGGATAAACATTGTGTATCACATTGTATAAGAGGGATAAAGGGAGAACCTATAAATATAAATATGTTGGAAAAATTTGTTGCAGATTATATGCATAAAGAAGATAGATATTTGAATTTTATGAACGAAATCAAGGAGAATATCAGGGAAAAAAAGAATATAAAGGTTGCTGTAATTGGGGCGGGCCCTTCTGGTATAGCGTGTTCATACTATTTAATAAGACAAGGATATGATGTTACTATTTTTGAAAAAGAGGATATGTTTGGAGGTATATTATCATACGGAATACCTGAATATAGATTACCAAAAGATATAGTAGAAAAAATAAAAAACAAATTAGTGAGTTTAGGTGTTGATATTCAATTTGGTATTAGATATGGAAAAGATATATCCCCAAAAGATTTATTAGAAAATGGATATAAGGCAATATTTTTGGGAATTGGTTTAGAACATAGTTCAAAGTTAAATGTTGAAGGACAAGAACTTGAGAATATATATACTGGAAATGAGTTTTTGTATGCAGTTAATGATAAAACAAGAAATAAGTCTAATATTAATTTAGAAGATTTTAAACAAAAAAATGTAGTAGTTGTTGGTGGTGGCAATGTTGCTGTAGATTCTGCTATTTCTGCTAAATATCTTGGTGCAAAGCAAGTAACTCTACTTTATCGTAGAAGTGAAAATGAACTATTAATTGAAAAAGATGAAAAAAAATTAGCTGATGCAGAAAATATAAAGTTTGAATATTTAACATTACCTGTAAAATATATTGGAGATAAAAAAGTAGAAAAAATAGAATGTGTAAAAATGAAATTAGGAGATGCAGATGCTACAGGTAGAAGAACACCGGAAATATTAGAAAATACTAATTTTAGTATAAATGCTGATTATGTAATTATATGTGTTGGAAGTAAAATAAATACTGCTGATATATCTACTACAAAAAATTTAGATTATGATGATTATACAATTAAAATAAACGAGTATGGACAAACGACAGTACCATATATTTTTGCTGGTGGAGATGTATCGCTGATGAGTAACAAAACTGTAGCAATGGCCGCGCATACTGGAATGATTGCAGGTATGGGTATTGATAAATACTTGAGCGAATTGTTTAAAAGTGAGCTTAAGATATAGTAATGAGGGGAAAAATGAGAAATATTAAAATGATAGTAGAATATGATGGGAGTAGGTATTATGGTTTACAAAAGCAACCTAATAAAGAAACAGTACAGTCAGAAATTGAAAGAGCTATAAAAGAAGTTACATCAGAAGAAGTAACAATTAATTATTCGGGAAGAACAGATGCTGGAGTTAGTGCCTATGGACAGGTTGTATCATTTAAAACAAATACGAATCTACCAGTAGATAAACTTTGTATGGCAATAAATGCACATCTTAAAAAAAGCATAATAATACAAGATGTAGAAGATGTACAAGAAGATTTTCATCCAAGATATAGTTGTAAGGGTAAAAAATATATGTATGTAATAAATAATTCAAAATATGGAAGTGCAATTTATAGAAAAAACGAGTATCATGTACCGCAAAAATTGGATGTGGAAAAAATGAAAAAAGCAATAAAATATTTTGAAGGAACACATGATTTTAAGGGATTTAAAGCTTCGGGAACTTCAAATAAAGATAGTGTAAGAACAATCTATGAAACGCAAATACAAACAAAAGATGATAGAATATATATAATTTTACGAGGAAATGGCTTTTTATATAACATGGTTAGAATAATAACAGGTACACTAATTGATGTAGGACTAGGGAAAATACAACCCAAAGATATACCTAATATTATTGAGGCAAAGGATAGAAAAAAAGCGGGTAAAACTGTACCACCACATGGACTATATTTAATGGAAGTATATTATTAAAAACAAGAAAAATAGGAACGAAATGTCCTATTTTATTTGTTTTTCCACTGTTCAAGCTCTGTTCCATGTTTCCAAACTTCGCAAAGAATAGATAATGCTTTTGAATATTGCCAATCTGGAATTGTACTACTTCCTGCTTTTATAGAAGTATCTTCAACAATACTATTAAATTGTTTGCCTTTTGCTAATTCAATTTGCATATATTTTGCCCACCTACGTGCAAAATTTATAATACCAATGCACATAATATTATCATATAATTCCACATAGGTGTTCCATTGAATTTCAGCTTTTGAATCTTTAAAATTCATGTCAATGCAATTGTCAATTTTGACAAATTCAGATGTTAATGAGTAAACAACAGTCATTTTCTCCACCTTTTTAAAAATCTTTACATAAATATTATACCTATATTATGCTTAATGTCAAATTATGTTAATATATCTTGTAAAAGTTAACATAATGTGGCATAATATATATAAGGTTAAATATATTTATTTAGTAATTTGGAGTTCTTCCTAAATTAAATTTAGAGGTAACGATAATTTTACTGATGCAATATGTCTAACCCTGTGAGGTAAAATATGAAACAAATAGCAAAAGCTATGGAAGCTTATAAGAGCGCACAGAAAGTCGACTTCTTCCACCTGGTGGTTATTAACCACAGACGGGAGGTGTTCGAGAGATCACTCTAGGGAGAACGTATCGTGTCTCTAACGCCAGAGGAAAATCGTAAGATTTTCGAAAACGGATGGCAGGTAGATCTGCAGGAGTTTTTGGCAAAGGAGTACGAATTGGAGTTAGTCCAATTTGTCAACGGTGACGGCTTCATAGAAGCCAGTTATGCACTTGCTTGGTAAGTAATTACCAAGGTGAAATGTATCGTTATTCGAACATATTAGAGCTACATTTTGTAGCTCTATTTTTTGTCTTTTTTTCTGTCTTGCATAATATAGTGTTTTAATATATAATATATGGGAAAAATATATAAAGGAGAAAAAGCATGGAAGATAAAGAAAAAAAGACTGTTAAGAATAAAGGAAAAAAGATTTTTTTAAAAAGTATAATACTATTAATAGTTTTATGCATAATTGGGTTAGGAATATATGTTTTTTTTACAAAAATTAATCAATCTAAAATTCCTAATCTAGTAGTAAGCTCTACTAATCATATAGACGGTCAGACTGCTTTAGATAGTGGCTTTAAAATATTATCAGATGAAAAAACTACACAAGAATATATATCTAAAAATGTTAGTATTGAACCTAATATTGAATATGAAATAAAGGAATTATCAGATGTGGAGTATGAGATAATTCCAAAAGATATGCTAAATTCTAATAGTATATATAACGTAGTATATAATAATGAACAAAGCAAATATAAATGGTCTTTTCAAACAGAGAAAGTATACAACGTAACTAGTCTTTACCCTATAAACGAGGCTATGAATGTTGACCCAAGAAGTATAATCGAAGTTACTTTTAGCTATATTCCTAATGAGGATATAGATAAATATTTTAGTATTTCTCCATATATTGAAGGAAAATTTGAGTATGACGAAAGAACAGTAAGATTTATACCAAATACACAATTAGATACTAGTGCAAAATATGAAGTGACTATTAAAAAGGGGTTTGGAAATAAAGAAAATGAAGATGTATTAAAAGCAGATGCAACTACAATTTTTTATACTACTTATGCAAACTATAATGAGTATCCTTTGAATATTAGTAACATATTTACATTTAAAACAGGTAGTAACATAGAGTTGCCTTTCAATTATCCCTCATATACAAGGGACATTACAGATATAAAGTTGCAAATATATAAATATAACAACGAAAATGAATTCGTTACAGGTGTAACAAAACAACAACAAACAATATCATATAATTCTTTAGTAGAAATAAGTACAAGGGGACTAAATAAAGTGCTAGATGTAAAATATACAAGTACAGATATTACAGAAGGTGTAGGCGGTTACGATAAAATTATAAATGTGGATACTATTTTAGATGTTGGGTACTATTTGGTAACGATACAAGAAAATGGCAGAACATACTATGTGAATTTGCAAATAAATGATATGATTGGTTATGTGTCATATTACGATAATGAAGCTTTAATATGGGTTAATAGCGCAAATACTAATGATAAAGTTAGTGATGCAATAATATATAGAAATGGTGAATATATAGGTGATACTAATAAAGACGGTGTTTTAAGAGTATATGATTTTCAAAGAAAAGAGGGTAATTATAACAGTGAATATATAAAGGTTGAGAAAGATAACCAACTACCGTTATACATGTTTTTTATGGACTGGTATAATAGCGACAGTCAAAATATAACAAACGACCAAAACTTAAATATATATTCATTCATAGATAGAGCTAAATATAAGCAAAATGAAGAATTAAAATTATGGGGGTTTGTAAAGCATAGAGAAAATATAAAATATGAAAATGTAAGTATAGAATTGTGCTATTCTGATTATTCAACAATATTGGAAACAAAACAAATACCGGTTGATGAATTTGGAGCGTTTACAACTACATTTGATTTAACAGGATATGATAATGGTTTTTATTACATTAAAATATATGCAAATGGTAAGGTGTTAGATTATCAATATTTTGAAATAAGGCAATATGATACTAAAAACTATAATATAGAGGCAAAACTAAATAAAGACGTCGTTTTTGCAGGAGAAGAATTACAATTAGATTTAACTGTAACGTTATTTGACGGTACTCCTATACAAGATACTGAATTTAAGTATAGCTATTTTTATGGGGAAAATAAAAAGACAGGAAGTATAAAAACGAATTCAAATGGTGTGGCTACTGCTATTTTAAATACTGAGTATTCTACTCAATATAGTGCACCTGTATATGCTAATTTACAAATTTACAATGATGGTTTAGAGGCTGAAATAGAGACACAATATATACAATTTGTATTATTACCGAAAAAAGAGAGTTACACATTAGATTGTACTTATAATAAAGCAAATGATAAATATATATTTAATTTGTCAACATATATGTATGATAAAAATAATAAAGAATATATAGGGCAAACAACAAACAGAGATGTAACTATAAAAATTGATAAATATGAAAAAGTACAAGTGCTAGATTATGTTAAATATAATGAAGATACAAAATTAAATGAAGAAGTATATAAAATAGAAAAAAGGTTTATAGGTACGGAATATTTAAACTTATCGACTCAAAATGGTAAAGAAACTTTGGAATACAAAAACCCTATTCCAGCTGAAGTTGACGGATACATTAATTATACGTCTACAATGCAAACAAGTGATAGAAGTATAGTTACTAATACAAACTATACATATATTGAAGGACTACAAGATTATACAAGTGGTACTGAATATACAACTAATTATGACTATAACAAAACATATAAAGTTGGAGATATAGTAAATATAAAGGTGTTAAAAAATATGCAAAGTATCAATGAAGATGTAAATATTATGCATATAATTAAATCAGTTAAAGGAGTAGAGGTTGTAGTTACAAAAAATCCACAATATAGTTTTACATTTTCGAGTGAATACGGAACAGATATAATAGTTAAAACTTATGTGTTTGATGGTATTGGAATATATAAGGCAAATATATCTAATGAATACATGACGTATTCGTTGGATAAATCAGAATTACAATTAGATATAGATATAAATTTTGATAAGGCCTCATATAAACCGGGAGAGGAAGCAACAATAACAGTAACAACTAAATATAAAGGTAGCCCTGTTGAGGCAAATGTAAATATTTGTGCTGTTGACCAATCATATTTAGCATATTATTCAAAACAAACAGATATAGTTAACTCACTATATAATTATTATTATTTTAATAATAGTAATGACTTTATATCACATCAAATTTGGGGATTGTTTGCAGGTGGTGGAGAAGGTGGCGGAGGAGATGAACGACAACAATTTGCAACCACAGCATTTTTCCACCAAGTTATAACAGATGCAAATGGAAAAGCAACAATTAAAATACAGTGGCCTGATAATGTTACAAGTTGGGGAGTTTTAGCACAGGGAATATCAAACCAATATACTGCAGGTCAGAGTATGAAAAATGTTAGTGTTACATTACCTTTTTTTGTAACACCTATTTATGAAGAAACATATTTGGTTAATGAAGAACCTAATATAAATATTAGAGCAAATGGTGTTAATGTTAAAAACGGAGATGAGGTAGTATATACTGTGACATTAACTTTACCAGACGGTTCACAAAAAGAGCAAAATATTTCTTCAATAATTGGACAATATGCATCTTATCAATTGCCTAATTTATTGCCAGGTAATTATACAATAAAGATATATGGAAAATGTAATGATTATTCTGATACAGTAATACATGAATTTAATGTTGAAGAAAGTATGTTCTCAACAGTACAATTACAAGATTATAAATTAAAGAAGAATGAAAAAATTAATACGTATGCAACAGTTGCTAGAATGTATCTATATAATACTAGTACAGAAAAAATAATACAGCCTTTATTAGAGTTGACTAACTTACCTAATATTAGAAATGACCAAATAGTAATATCTAAACTAGCAAATCAAATGCTGAAAAAATTAACTGATAATGAGTATGTAGATAATTGTGATGCTAAGTTTTTTGATACAGAGGGCATTGAACTTATGGATAATTCTCAAAAAGATTTGTTATTGACTACGAAGATATTATCAACAGGTTATTCATATATGTATAAGGACGGAATGATTAATTTCCTACAAGAGTATATAAATAATAGTGATGTTGATATAAGAGAAAAGCTAATTGCATTTTGGGGACTTGCTAGCCTAAAACAACCAGTATTATTACAATTACATGAACTAAAAAATGAAATACCTAAAGCTAATATATACGAAAGAGTTATACTTGGACTTGCGTATGCTGATATTGGAGATTTTGATAATGCAAATGCAATATTAAATGAGATATTACCACAAATTACATCAAGTAATAAAGAAATATATGAATATGTAACAATTCTAACTATTAAGTTAAATAATGAGTATTCACAATATATGTATGAACAATATTTAACATTGGATAGAGAAAGTCAATATACTAATTTTGTAAAACTATTTTATGTTCAAAATCAGATACTAAAAAATGTAAATAAAGCAAATTTAACTTTAAGTATCAATGGTAAGAACAAGGTGTATGATTTGAAGGAAATAGGAATTACAATTTTGGATATAAAACAAAATGATAATGTAGTGGTAACAAAGTTAGATAAAAATGTTGGGGCTAAAATTGAACAATATAGAACTATTGATAAAACTAATAGTAATAACATTTTAACAAAAGAATATATTGTAAATGGTACAAAGAGTAATAACTTTAATGTAGGCGATATTGTAAAAACACGTATATATATTGATTATACAAAACTTAATAGTGATATACAATATTTTCAAATAGAGGATATACTACCAAACTGTATGGTGTATTTGCAAGAAGTTGAATATATAGAATATGATAAGAATATAGTAACATTACCAACAGATATTAATGGTAACAAGATTTCCTTTGTTATATCTTTATATGATGATTCTAAACCATATATTGAATATGAGGCTAGAGTTGTTAGTACAGGAAAATATTTATCAGACGGTACTATATTAAAAACGTATGATAATGTAATTCATGATTATGTGTCTGCTGGTAGTATAGAAGTGAATGAATAAAAATAATAGGGAAGTGAATTTTAAATATACAAAAATTCCTTCTCTATTTTTGTATAAATTGAAAAAGTAAAATATAAATATGCTTGCTAAAAAATGGTTAATAGTATATAATATATTCATGGGGAAATAAAAGAATTGAAAATGGAGGGAAGTGTAGAAAAAATGAGAGCATTACCAATAGGCGAAAGTAATTTTAAGCAAATAGTAGAAGGCGGATATCTATATGTGGATAAAACAAAATTTATAGAAGAAATAATAGAAAATTTTATAGGAACTAAGCTATATTTACGTCCAAGAAGGTTTGGTAAAACCACAAATATGCAAATGCTATCAGAATATTTTGATGTAACGAAAAAAGAAGAAAATAAAGATTTGTTTAAAGG
>CALYAQ010000053.1 GCA_944393615.1 uncultured Clostridia bacterium | reverse complement strand
GATTAATGGGACTAGACGGATATATTTTAACTGCATTTATTATTGGTATACCTGCTAATGAAATTGTATTTCCAATAATATTAATGAGTTATCTATCTGCAAGTACAATGATAGATAGTGGAGATATTTCAGCAATAGCACCTTTATTAACTCAAAATGGTTGGACTATTCTTACAGCTATAAATGTTATGATATTTACATTAATGCATTTTCCTTGTGCTACAACACTACTTACTATAAAAAAAGAAACTAAAAGCTTAAAATGGACTATTGCTTCATTTATAATTCCAACTTTATGTGGTATATTACTATGTATGGCAACTAATTTAATTTATACATTAGTTATGATTTTAATATCTTAAAAAGAACAAGCATGAAAAATTTATTTTTCATGTTTGTTCTACCATTTCGCTATCGTAACTAAACTCTTCTGTTCTGTTAGATTTAGAATATTGGTGTTTCTTACTTCTACACTGTTTATTAACAACTCCTACCATTAGGAAAGTTAATAATATAATACTACAAAGTATTACAAAAATAAACAATAAATCTATTGGTGTTTCTAACATATAATCATCTTTGTTCTTATATAACTTATAGTATTAAAATCAACACTACATTTACAAGCATTATAACGATATTTATCATTATAATCTATAAAAAAGTTAAGATGTCATATATTATACTATTAGAATTATATAATTTCAACTATATAATTAGCCCATATTTTACCACAAAAAGAAAAAAACATATATATGTTATATGATTTTTAACTATATTGTTCAAATTCTAGATATTATACAGTAAATTAAAGACTTACATAATATAACCCTTGCTTTTTTTACATTTTTCTTACTACATACTACTCAAATCACCTTTTAACAATTAAATATGGTGCTTTTAAAAAATTTGTTCACCATATATATTATATCATTTATAAAAGTAAAACGCAATAGATTTACATAAAATTTGACTTTTCATTAAAATTTTGCTATAATATATATTGTATGAACACAATTTGTAATTTAACTGTTCACTTTGTTGTAAGCAGACAGCTTCCTATGGTCGACAAAAAATTTGAATGTTGCATCTTAGGAATTGAACCAAACGATATGATTTCGTTTACAGAAAAGGTAATTGTTCCTACCTCAATTGACGTTCTCGATAATAATCTTATTAAGATTAAAACAAACGAGGAAAATGTTACATACGTAGCACTTTATCCTTCACTTGAAAGTGGAAATGTTATCATTGGTAAAACAAAGAAGTTACCCTATCTTGAGGAAAAGTTAGAATATCAAGCATTTAATTTTAACTTTAATACTCTCAATGATTTCACAATCTCTTTTAAGGAGAAAAAAGGTACAAATTCTCGTGTAGTAAGAAGATGTGCAAAAGACACATATCTTATTATCACAGACGAAATTTTGTACATTCTGAAAAAAGATTGTCTTAATTAATTGGACAAAAAGAAAAAATGTAGTTATTAAAACCAACTACATTTTTCTTTTATTTGCTATCTAATTCAATCACAACTTTGTCATCCTTAATCTTTAGTTTTACACTGTCACCTTTTTGTATTTTTCCGTCCAATATTTCTTGTGCTAATTTATCTTCAATATGTGATTGAATAGTTCTTTTCAACGGTCTTGCACCATAGGCAATATCATATCCCTTGTCAACAACATATCCTGCAACATTTTTATTAAATGACACTTTTATATCATTTTCTTCTAACCTTTTCATAAAATCTTTTAACATTATATTAACAATATCAACTAGATTTTCCTTACCTAATTGGTGGAATACTATGATATCATCAATCCTATTTAAAAATTCTGGTTTAAATGTTGTTTTTAATTCCTTCATTACTTTGTTTTTAATATCAGTATATTTTTCTTCTTCTTTTTGCTTATTATCAAATCCAATAGTATTCTTATCTGTAATTAACTTTGCTCCAACATTTGAAGTCATAATTACAACTGTATTTTTAAAGTTGACCTTTTTGCCTTGACCATCAGTTAATTGTCCGTCATCCAAAATTTGTAATAAAATATTTAATACATCCGGATGTGCTTTTTCTATTTCATCAAATAATATAACAGAATAAGGTTTTCTACGTATTTTTTCTGTTAATTGTCCACCCTCTTCGAAACCTACATATCCTGGAGGTGAACCAATTAATTTTGAAACAGTATGTTGTTCCATAAATTCAGACATATCAACTCTTATCATTGCATTTTCGTCACCAAATAGACTTGTAGCTAGAACTTTAGCAAGTTCTGTTTTACCTACACCTGTAGGCCCTAGGAATATAAAGGAACCAATTGGTCTTTTTGGGTCTTTTAGACCTACCCTTCCACGTTTAATAGCTTTAGCTACTGCACTCACAGCTTCATCTTGACCAATAACCCTTTCGTGTAATATTTCTTCTAGATTTCTTAATCTTTCTTGCTCTGTTTTTGTTAATTGTTTAGCTGGTATACCAGTCCATAAACTTATTATATCTGCTATATCATCAACTTTTAATTCTACTATATCTGTATCATTTTTAGAATTCCATTTCTCCATTTCATCATTAAATTTACTTTCTTGTTCTTTTATCTTATCCCTTAATTGTGCTGCTTTTTCAAACTCTTGAGCTTTTACATATTGTTCTTTTTCTTGTTTCAATTCATTAATCTTATCTTCTAGTTTCTTAATTTTATCAGGTCTAGTAAATGATTTTAACTTTATTTTTGACGCTGCCTCATCAATTAAATCAATAGCTTTATCTGGTAAAAATCTATCATTAATATATCTATTAGATAAATTTACTGCAGCTTTTATGACTTCTTCAGAAATTATTACTTTGTGGTGTGCCTCGTATTTATCTTTTATGCCTTCTAATATTTTTACTGTTTCTAATTGAGTAGGTTCTCCTACTAAAATTGGCTGAAACCTTCTTTCTAACGCAGAATCTTTTTCAATATATTTTTTATACTCGTTCAACGTAGTTGCTCCAATTAGTTGAAGTTCTCCCCTTGATAACATAGGATTTAAAATATTTGCTGCACCAATCGCACCTTCTGCAGCTCCTGCTCCCACAATTGTATGTAATTCATCTATAAAGATTATTGTATTACCTGATTTAACTATCTCTTTTAAAGATTTTTTTAACCTTTCCTCAAAGTCTCCTCTATATTTTGCTCCCGCAACCATTGATGAAATATCTAATGTTATAACTCGTTTGTCCTTTAATGCATCTGGTACATCTCCAGATATTATTCTTTGAGCAAACCCTTCTACAACCGCTGTTTTACCAACACCAGGTTCTCCTACTAGACAAGGATTATTTTTTGTTCTTCTACTTAATATTTGTATTAAACGTTGTAACTCGTTTTCTCTACCTATTACAGGGTCAATTTTTCCCATTCTAGCCATTTGAGTCAAATCTCTACCAAATTCATTTAATGTAGGGGTTACATTATTATTCAAGTTTTTGTCATTTGTATTTTCAAAATCGTCTTGGAAATACATTTTGTCCATTTCATTTAATATAATATTAGGCTCTACATTTAACATTATCATTATTCTAGTAGCAACGCTTTCTCCTTCTCTTAATATTGCTAATAGAATATGTTCTGTTCCTATATATCCAATTGATTCATTTCTAGCCTCCATATATGCTGTTTCAATTACTTTTTTAACCTTTGGTGTAAAACCTGTAATAGCACTACCGCTTTTTCCAACACCTATAACTTCAATTATAGCGTCTTTAATCTTATCAGGTGTTAACCCAGAATTAATTAATATTTTTCCAGAAACCCCTTCTGATATAGAGCTTAAACCATATAGTAAATGTTCTGTTCCTATATAATTATGCCCTAATTCTCTTGCCAATTCTTCGCCTGCTCGTATTGCATCTTCTGCTTTCTTTGTGTATTTATACATTCTATCCCCCCTTTTTAATTATTTATTCTTTCCATTAATTTTATCTCTTATAACTGCTGCATCTTCATACCTTTCTTCTTTTATAGCTTTTTTTAATTCATATTGCAATTGTTTTTTGTTTTCCTCTTTTTTATCAATTCTATTTTCTTCTTTTATTCTTACAGTATCCTCTATTTCTTTTTCAATAGGTTTTATATCAAAATCATTAAACAAACTATCAAAATACATATCACTATCTTTAAAGAAATTATGCATTGTTGTTGGAATTAGCATATTGTCAAATCCTAACATTCTGTTTGAGTTAAACATTCTTGATAAAATCTTATCCATATTCATAAATTCTTTCATATTAACATCTTTTGCGCATTCAGAACATAAATATTCTTTCTTAACATTACCATTTATATTTGTGCTAATATATACATTAGCCTCATTTCTATTACATTTCATACATTTCATAACTCATCATTCCTTTCTTAAATTAAATTAATCAACATATTTTTCAATATTCTTGCCCTTAAGCTATCTTTATTAACTAAATCTAGCTGTAGAACTTTATCATTTGTAGCAACCTTCATAAGTTTCAATTCATTTTCAGTTATACATCCATTATTGTAAAGATTGCTTATAAAGATTTGTGCTTCATTGTTAGATATATTTTCTCCAATTGAATTTACAACATGTATAATATAATCTTCCTTTGTAAAATCAACCTTTCTTATTCGAATATATCCTCCTCCACCTCTTTTGCTTTCTACATAATATCCATTATCTGTATTAAATCTTGTTGAAATTACATAGTTTATTTGAGAAGGCACACAATTAAATTGAGTTGCTAACTCATTTCTTTGTAAATCTACATATTCCTCATCCTCCAATACTTTTTTTATCCACTCTTCAATAATATCAGATAACTTCATATAATCACCTCTTTTGTCTTTGACTTTCTTTGACCTTACAATAATATTATATAACTTTTTAAAAATATGTCAAAAGTCAAAAAAGGTCAAATTTTCGTTTTCGTTTATATTTTAATTATTTTTCTTTGTTTTTTGTTATGTTTTCTAACTTTTTTACAATATTTCTTTGTGTTTCCATATCAACCCACCTATCATATTCTGGTATAAAATCATACTTTTTTATAACCCCATCTTCTAAATTTTTAAATCTATTTTCCTTTTTCATATAATCACTTCCCTATTTATATTATTAGTAAAGTTAGAAAGATTATTCATTAACATATTCAAGAGGATTTACAAATTTATTATCAATCTTTATACTAAAATGTAAATGAGGTCCTGTTGTTGCACCATTTGTTGGATTTCCATTTTTATCTTTATATGGGTTGTTTTCTACATCATAAATATTTTTAGGCCCTACTCTTCCTATTATTTGACCTTTTAACACTTTATCTCCAACACTAGGATAATATCTACTATCAACATGGCAATATGCAACTTCCACATTACCATTTTGTATTATTATTGTATGCCCTCCTGCTCCTTTAAAATCTGCATATATAACGGTTCCTGTTATACTACTAATTAAATTACTTCCAACAGGTGCTGCAATATCTATACCACTATGATATGTGCTAGCTCCACTAGTTGGTGCTTGTCTATATCCAAAATATGATGTAATTGTATTATATCCTACTACTGGCCATTGATAATTACTATTGAATAAATAATATTGTGAAAAAACTTCGTTTGTTTGTATGTTTATAACGTTTTCATTTGAATAAATGTATACTACAAATACTATTATTGACAAAAATATACTTATTATATATGGGGCAAAAAAATATTTCATACTCTCTCCTTTTTCCCCATAATCATATAATATCACAAATTCCATTTTTTGTAAATACTAAAAATAAAAAAAACATTAAATTATATCTTATATAACTTAATGTTCAGCATCTTTCTTTGTTTTATGAACAGTACCTCTTGGGTGTTGAGGTGGTGCATAAATAGAATATAGTTTTATTGGTACATTTCCAATATTAATTAGGTTATGCCAAGTATTAGCTGGAATTATAAAAGCATAATTATCCCATACTCTTCTTTGAATATTTAAATTATTTTTATCATTCCCCATTTTTACTAGCCCCACTCCCTGTTCAATTCGTATAAATTGGTCTACGTTTGGATGCATCTCCAGACCTATACAATCTCCTACATCTATACTCATTAATGTTAATTGCAAATGTTCGCCAGTCCATAAAGCTGTCCTAAATGTATTGTTTTTCTTTGTTATATCTTCTATGTTTACTATAAAGGGGTTAGGGCCATAATCTTTTATATCTTGATTGTAAAATTCCATATTATTACTTCCTTTCATATATTAAATATATGACAAAAAAATATATTCGTTACAATCGAGTAGAGAATAAATAATAATTTTATTTATTCCCTCTCACACCACCGTACGTGCCGTTCGGCATACGGCGGTTCAATTTATAAGTTCATTTCAAGCTAAATAATAATCTAGGGCAAAGAC
>CALYAQ010000052.1 GCA_944393615.1 uncultured Clostridia bacterium | reverse complement strand
GATATTTCGCATGAACGTTCCTTTTGCCCAAATTGTAATCATAAATTATCATTTTTTGATATGATACCGATTTTAAGCTATATATGCCTGGGGGGCAAATGCAGATATTGCAAACAAAAGATTAGACCTAGATATTTAATGTTAGAGATTCTATCTGGTATAGTTTTTGTTTTATTTGCCATGTCTATCAATTTTAATGTTTTACAATTATCAACAGATACTATTGTTTATTTAATCTTTGGACTATTGTATCTAGCAACATTATTTATCATAGCAGGAATAGATAAAGAAAAAATTCAAGTAGAGAAAAAGGTTTTACTATTTGGATATATTATTGAAGCATTGTATATACTATATCTTTATATAGTAGAAAAAGATTCTAATGTATATAGATATGTTATATACCTATCTGCTATTTGTGTTTTATTAACATTAGATATTGCAATCTTAAGAAGAATTGCAAAAAATAGTTATCCAATAGAAATATTATTACTATGTTTACTGCTACTAACCTTCACATATGAGGGAGTAACAATTTTAAGCATTATTATGACCTTACTTATTATTTCATTTAAAATACTATTTCAAAAAATTGCAGATAAAAGAGGACAAACAGTACGCGTGAAAAAAAAGGCAATAAATCAAATGCCTATTGGCTTTTATTTATGTGTTTCCAATATAATTATATTAATAATTACTAATTTTTATATTTTTATATAGCATAATATAGATATAATTAACTTTAAGGAGAGGCTATGAAAAAATTACTATGTAAACTTAAATCAAATAAAGCTTTTACCATGCAAGACCTTATAATTGCTTTTATAATCTTACTTTTATTTACAGGTGTAGTTGGCAGTGGTATTGTAGCAATATACAGAGTACAAGCAGAGACAAAATTAAATTCTCTAGCAACATCGTATGCAATTCAGATTATGGAGAATATACAAAAAATTAGTTATGATGAAGTGAAAAGCGGTGACTTAAAAAATTGGAGAGAAGACTATGGTATTCCAGATAGAATGAACATTACTCTAGATGTTGCTGAGGTAAATAATAATAAAAAAAGAGTATTATTAACAATAAGTTATCAATTTTCTGGAAAAACTGAATCAATAGTCTTAGAAGAATTTAAGGCAAAAGAATATTAGGAGGAAATGATGAAATCAGAAAAAGGTGTGACATTAACTGCATTAATTATATATATACTTATAGCAACTATAGCAATTAGTAGTGTTGCATTACTTAGTACCTATTTTTTCTCTAATATGAATACTATTAAAGAGCAAAGCCAGTATGCACCAGAGTTTAATAAATTTAGTATGTTTTTTATAGAAGATACAAAAAATAACTCTAGTGCTGTTGTTAATTCAAATAAAATAACTTTTGAAGATGGAACAGTATATGAATATAGGTCAAGTGAAAAGGCAATATATAGAGGTGAGACTAAAATAGCAGAAAGAGTAGACTCATTGACATTTACTAATAGTGAGGCAAAAGTAAACAACACCACAAAGCAAGTTATTAATGTAAAAATGAGTATTCAAGGAGTACAAAATGCGGAAAATGGAATAGAATATGTTTTAAAATACTGGTAATTTAATGTAAATTATATAAAAATATGTTGATTTTTGCAAAAATATAGTATAATAAAAATAGTTGAGTAAAAAAATAATATGCAAAAGAGAAAGGAGAAATATATGGGAAAACAACCATTAGGAATTGAACTTGTAAAAAGAGGAATAGTATCAGAAGATGATATTGAAAAAGCTCTTGATTATCAAAAAATGCATCCTAGAAAAAAAATAGGTGATATTTTAAATATTTTAAAACTTTGCGATCCAAATATTTTAATTAGTGCAATAGGAGAAATTTTAGATGAAAAGGCAATATATTTGCAAGAAAATGATATTAGAGTTAATATATTAGAATATCTTTCATTAGATATTGCAAAACAAAATAAAGCTGTTCCATTTGACGTTGTTGCTGGAAAGGTAAAGGTTTGCTTTGCAGATACTTCTAATAGAAAATCAGTAGAAACGGTAAGACTATTATTATTAAATAAAGGTCTTATTATGGAAAAATACATTACATTTGAAACAAATATTAATAGTGTTCTAGATTCTCTAGAAGGAGTAGCATCGGATAATATTGATACAAATGCTGATGTTTCTGGACTAGTAGATAGTATAATAAAAACAGCTATCGAAAAAAGAGCGAGTGATATTCACATAGAGCCATTAGAAAGAAACTTAAGGGTTCGTTATAGAATAGATGGTAAGTTAACAACAGCTGTTACTATAGATAAAGATAAGCAAGCACAAATTATAGGTAGATTGAAGGCTATATCTAACATGCACCAAGAAAAACAAGAATCACAAGATGGTAGAATATTATTGTATCCAGAGTATAACATTCGTGTATCTTCGCAAAAAAATGTATATGGGGAGAAATTTGTACTTAGACTTTTAAAGAAAAATGAGGATGTTAAGAAAATTTTTGAATTAGGTTTTCCAAATGATGAAGATTTAGTAAATAGATGCTTTAATAAGAAAAATAGTATTACAGTAGTTGCAGCACCTACAGGTGAAGGTAAAACAACAACTTTATATAGTATTATTGATTATTTAAATAAACCAGAAATTAATATAACAACAATTGAAGATCCAGTGGAAATTAGAATTAATGGATTAAACCAAATTGAAATTGATAGTAAAACTTCTTTTTCGAATTCGTTAAGAACTGTTTTAAGGCAGGACCCAGATATAATTTTAGTAGGTGAAATTCGTGATCAAGAAACTGCAGAAATTGCGATGCAAGCAGGTCAAACAGGTCATTATGTATTATCTACAATTCATACAATAGATAGTATTGAAGTTATTACAAGACTTAGAAAAATGGGAATTTCAAATTATGATATTTCTAGTATATTAGCAACCTCGGTATCACAAAGATTAGTTAGAAGACTTTGCAAGAAATGTGCAAAAGAACGTGAATTTACAGAAAAGGAAAAAGAAATAATTAACAAAATTGGTGAAAGATATAATATGAAATTTGATTTAGACGGCAAAAAGACATATGATGCAGTTGGCTGTAAATATTGTAATAATACTGGGTATTATGATAGAATTGGTATTTTTGAAGTACTATTAATAAATGATCAAATTCGCGAGTTAATTACAAATAATGCATCAAGTTTAGAAATAAGAACTAAAGCACTAGAAACAGGCTATAGACCATTAATAATAGATGGTATCAATAAAATAATTGATGGAATAACTACATTGGATGAATTAAATAGTAAATTAATCATTTATTGAAAAATACTAAGAAAACATAGGAGGAAAATATGATAGATATAGATAAAATCATTAGTACAGCAAAAAAGGAAAATGCATCAGATATTCACTTGATTTGTGGTATTAGACCTATATTAAGGATAATGCGAGATTTGATTGAGTTAAAAGAATTCGACATTCTTACAGAAGATGATATGATGGACATTTATGATTATTTTGTACGTGGAAATATAGATAAAGACGAAGTATACAAGAAAAATAAAAAGCTTGATAGTTCATTTGAATTTGAAGATATTAGGTTAAGAGTAAATATTTCCATGGCAGATGATGTACCTGTTGTTGTATTAAGATTAATAAGAAATGAATTGCCTAAATATGAAGACCTAGGGGTTCCTGATATTGTGCGTAGAATGATGAATCAGCCACAGGGATTGATTTTAGTGACAGGTAAAACTAATTCTGGTAAAACTACTACATTAAATGCTTTAATTAATGAAATTAATGAAAACCAAAATAAAAAAATACTTACACTAGAAAGTCCAGTAGAATACAAGCATACATGCAAAAAATCTATAATTGTACAAAAAGAAGTTGGAGTTGGAAGAGATTGCCTAAATTATAGTGATGGTGTTAAAAATTCTTTAAGAGAGGACTGTGATATTTTAATTATAGGTGAGATTCGTGACAGGGAAACAATGGAAGCAGCTATAGAAACTGCTGAAGCTGGACATTTAGTTATAGGAACATTACATACCAAATCCTGTGCTGAAACAATAGATAGAATGATTAATTTCTATGATATTAGAGATCAGCAAACAGTTAAATATCTAATTGCCTCATTATTAAAATTAGTTGTATCACAAAGATTATTAAAAGGTAGAGATGGCTCATTAGTTTTAGTACCAGAGGTTATGGTAGTAGATAATATTGTTTCGGGTATTATTAGAAAAGAAAAAATTAGTGTTTCAGAAATAGAAGATGCAATACAAAGTGCTTCAGATAAAGGAAGTATTGGACTAATGAATTCATTAGCGGAATTATTTGTGGATGACAGAATTACACTTGAACAAGCTAAAGCACAAATTGAAGAAAAGAATATTGAAATTTTAAATAGAACTATAATGCAATTAAAAATAAAAAAGGATAATCAATTAAAAGCAAAAATGAACAATAACTAAATGAACAATGATTAAACCCGGCGGGGACATATCTTATCCCTAGAGAATTACTATAAAAAAAATGTGTCCACGATAAATAATATTAAATAGTAAAGGAGGAAAACAAGTGCCAGGGTATATTTATAAAGCAGTAACAAATCAAGGGCAAATTGTGAAAAACAGAGTAGAAGCTACCAGTAAAAACAACTTAGTGAAAATACTTAAGCATAATGATTTATTACCAATAGAAGTAGTACAAGTTAGCTATAGAAGTAAAAAAGGACGTGTTAATAAAAGAAATATAATAGATATAGATGATATTATGCAAACTGCTAATTCTGCAAATGTTTTACAGGGTAGAGAATCAGTTAAGCCAAGCTTAAGAGAAAAGGTAAATCTAGCTCTATCTACAGGGCAAAAGATAACTATTCGTGATGTTATAGTTTTTACACAAAATTTCTATTTGCTAAAAAAAGCGAACTTTAATAATATTCATGCATTAAGTACAATTATTAATAGTACAGAAAATTTATCATTTAGGGGAGTTTTGGAAGATATTCTAGCTGGTGTTGAGGCAGGTGAATATATGTATACAACAATGGAATATTATTCTAATATATTCCCATATATATATATTAATATGATTAAAGTTGGAGAACTCTCTGGATCACTTACTAAATCTTTAGGGCAAGCTGTTAAATATTTGGATGATACTACTACTAGAAATAGGAGAATAAAAAGTATTTTAATACCAAATATAGTACAGTTTTTTGCAATTTTAATTTTATTAATAGTTGGTACAGTTTTTGTATTACCAGCAATAGAGGACGTGTTTAACCAACTGGGCTCAACAGTAGGTTTACCGCCAATTACTAAGAAGTTTATGGAATTTATGGACTGGATGGGTATGTATTGGTATATTCCAGTTGCACTTATTGCAATTGTTGCATTATCAATTGTAGGATATATAAATACACCAAAAGGAAAATATAATTGGCACTATTTTAAATATAAAGCGCCAATATTTGGTAGACTAATTTGGGGAATTGATTTTTCACGATTAATGAGAGCAATGCTTTTAAACTTACAAAATGGAATGAGAATTCAAGATTCCCTAGAAGTTAGTAAATCAGTTGTAAAAAACTATGTTATGCTTTCAATGGTAGAAACTGCAATTAACAATATTTTAATAGGTGGTTCATGGATTGAGCCATTTGAAAAATCAGGACTATGTAGTTCAATGGAAACAGAAATGCTTAAAATAGGTATGCAAACTGACCTATCTGAAATGATGGAAAAATTACTAGATTATATGGATATAGATATTGAAAATAGCTTAAATAGAATTATGAAGGTATTACCAGAGCTTTCATATAGTATAGTAGGAGTTCTATTAATCTTCTTAGTTGTAGTAGTACTTGTACCATGTATTCAAATGTATATGGGAAACTGGTTAATAGATGCATATCAACAGCAGGGACTTATTTAAAAAATATGGTGCGAAATGCACCATATTTTTTTGCTTGACAAGTCTTTTTTAGTTAAATATAATGATGATGAAATTAAAAAAGGGAGGAGAAAATATGCAAGATTTGTTAATAAAAAATGGAAATGTACTACTTTTTAAAGATGATAATATATTAATACAAAACAAAGATATTTTAGTTAAAGATGGGAAAATTGCTAAAATAGAGGATGAAATATCAGAAAATTTAAATCAAAATATAAAAGTTATAGATGCAAAAGACCATATTGTAATGCCAGGTCTAATTAACACACATGCACATATCCCAATGAGTATTTTTAGGGAAACAACAGAAGGGTGTAGCCTATATGAGTGGCTAAATGAAAAAATTTGGCCAATAGAAGATAGTCTAACAAAAGAAGAGATATATTATGCAAGTTTGCTCTCATTTATAGAGATGCTCTCTACAGGTACAACATGTATTAATGACCAATATTTCATGTCTGAACAAATAAGGGATGCTGCACGAAAATGCAAAGTAAGGGCAGTTATAACTAGAACAATAATGGATACAGATGGAAACTACAAAACTAGATTAGAAGAATTTAAAAATTTTTATAATACCAGAGATGAAAATGAAGATTTAATAACATATTCTGTTGCACCACATAGCTTATATACATGCTCTGGAGCTTGTTTGCAAGCTACGGCTGATTTAGCAAGAGAAGATAATTTACCAATACATGTTCACTGTTGAGAGAGTGGTGATGAAATTGAAGTCATTAAGAAAAAACATGGAAAAACTGCAATAGAAGTATTAAAAAAATATTTTGATGGAATACACACAATATTAGCACATGGAGTGCATTTAAGCCAAGCTGATATAGAAGTGCTAAAAACAATGAATTGTGGAATTGCACATAACCCAGTTTCAAATATGAGACTTGGGTGTACTATAGCAGATACTACAAAATACTTAAAAGCAGGAATAAATGTGGGATTGCGGAACCGATGGGCAAGGTTCTGGAAGCAATTTGGATATGTTTGAAGCAATGAGGGTAGCATGCTTAATACAGGGTGGAATTCATGAAAATGAACAAAGGCTTACTGCAAAAGATGCTATAAAAATGGCAACAATTACTGGTGCTAAATTACTAGGCTTGCAGGATAAAATAGGAGGCATAGAAATTGGAAAAGATGCAGATATAATTTTAGTAAATGTAGAAGAAAATTTGGATAGTATTACAATGCTACCAAACTTAAATAAAATTGCAAATTTAGTATATAACACAAGCGGAAAAAATGTTGATACAACAATTGTTAAAGGAAATGTGCTTATGGAAAATAGAAAAATACAAATTGACGGAATAGATGTAAATGAGATAGTGGAAAAATGTAAAAACATAATTGAAAATTATAAAAAGTAATTAGCTGGCTAGAAGAATTTATGTGCCTTTAATTGGAAAAAGAGGGGAGTGAAATTTTTTATGAAAATAGGAATTGATTTAGGTGGAAGCCATATTGGAATAGGTGTAATAAACGAAAACGGAAAAATATTAGAAAAAAGAGAAGTAGACTTAAATATAAATGTGAGCATTGAAGAATTTATAACAAATTATATTACAGAAAATGTAAAAAATATAATTGAAAATTACGATATTGAGAATATAGGTGTAGCAAGCCCAGGAACACCAAAAGATGGCAAAATAACAACACTAGTAAATTTAGGAATAAAAGATTTAGATATTACTAAAATTCTAAAACAGGTTTGTAATGTACCTGTTAGAATTAGAAATGACGCAAAATGTGCAGGACTTGCAGAAAAACAATATGGTAGTTTAGCACCATATTCAGATGCAGTGTTTATCTGCATA
>CALYAQ010000051.1 GCA_944393615.1 uncultured Clostridia bacterium | reverse complement strand
ATGTATTCATAAATGCTGTATAATTACTTTGTAATTGTTCGTATACTGTTTTATCTTCTTTCTCTATTTCTATTGTTTCGTCTTTCAATAATTTACTTATTGCCTCTGCTGTTTGTCCTGTTATTCCCTGTGTTGCATATTCTATTAAATTGGTATTTCCTGTATTTACCCAATATATTCCAACTTGACCTTGATTATCTAAATACTGTAATATGCTCCATGGATTAAATATTTCTATATTTCCTATGTTATATCCGTCATACCATTTCTCTACTTCTTCGTACTTATTAGACATGTTATATTCTTCTAACATTTGTTTTACTTCTGCTTTAGTAAAACCAAAATATTCACTTCCACTGCTTTTAAATACGCTATATACATTAAAATTATTCAAATCACTAAATATACTTTGTTGACCTATTTGCAATACTCCTGTTAGCACTGCTACTTGCAAATATTCATTATCTTTTAATGCTGAACTTAAAAATGTTTTTATAAAGGTTATTGCATCATTCAAAAAGCTTTTACTATACGCGTTATTTAGTGGTGCATCATATTCGTCTATTAATATTATTGCTTTTTTACCATAATATTTATATAAATATTCTGTCATCTTTTTTAATGAATTTTGATATTCAACTTCACTTGCTTTTCCCTTTAATATATTATGGTATTTTTCTTTTTGATAATCTTCCAATATTTCTATAACACATTTGTGTTCTTCATATACATTTATTATTATATTTTTAAAATTTTCATACATCTTCTCCCAATTGTCTTGTTTTGTTTCTTTCAATGTCATATATATTACTGGATATGCATTTTGATACTCTTTGTATTTTTCTACACTATCTATGTATAGTCCTTGAAATAAATCTTTGTTTTCTTCTTTTTTAGTTATATCGAAATATTCTTTTAGCATTTGCATATTTGTCGTCTTCCAAACCTGCGTGGACGTAAATATAACTTTGTTCCCATAAAATTATTTACTATTTCTTCTATAAATTTTGTTTTATCAACATATAGATAACCTCGACTGACTATTTCTTTAAAGTCACTTGTGCCTATTGGTATACTTCTCAATTTTTCCTACACTTCCCTTCCTTAACTCCCTTTTCTTATCCTATTATTATTATATATTATCTTAAAATTTTTATCAAGCATATTTACGTTTTTTATTTTATCTGCTGTACTATATTATATAAAAATAAAGCATACAAATCTAACTGTATGCTTTATGTATTTTGACTTATTGTATGTATGGTAATGGATTTGTTGTAGAACCATTAATTCTTACTTCAAAATGTAAGTGTGGTCCTGTTGAATATCCTGTTGAACCAACATATGCTATTGTTTGTCCTCTTGTTACTATATCTCCTACCTTAACAGCTAATTTTGAAGAATGTGCATATAAAGTTGAATATCCGCCACCATGATCTATTATTATCATGTTACCATAAGCTGTATTCCAACCAGCCTTTATAACTTTACCAGAATTTGCTGCAACTATTGGTTTTCCCTTACAACCACTTCCTGCTATATCAATACCTGTATGTAATTTATATACTTTTAAAGTTGGATGCAATCTCATTCCATAAGGAGATGTAATTGTTGAATATCCAGGTAAAGGCCAAGCCATTTCGCCACCTGCATAGCTTGATGTTCCCTGTAATTTCATTATTTCCGCTGTAATCTTTGCAGACTCTTCTAACAATTTATCTATTGAATTATTTAATGCTGTTTTGTTTGATTCTAATTCAGAATTTTTCTTACTCAATGTATTTTTAGAAGAAGATAATTCTGTAGACTTTGTTTGCACTTGTTTTTTACTACTGTTCAATTCACTTTTTTTCTCTTCTAATTGGTCTTTTAATAACTCAATTTGTTCTTTTTGTTTTGTTATTTTTTCTAATAACTCATTATCAAATTCTGCAACTTTTGACATTGCATGATATTTAGATAAAAAGTCTGATAAACTATCTGAACCCAAGAATACATCTAGCATAGATATATTTCCAGTCTTATATACAGCAACAATTCTTGTTTTTAAAAGTTCATATTGCTTGTCCATCTCAATTTCTTTTTGTTCTATTTCATCTTCTTTAATTTCTATTTCAGCATTACAATTACTAATTTGAGTATTTAAGCTTGTTATTTCCTTTTGTAATTTATTAATCTGAATACCCAATTCTTCAATTTGTTCTAATAAATCTTTTTGTTCTTCTTTAATTTGTGTAACTTGGTTTTGCTTGTCTTTTATTTCTTTTTCATTTTCACTCAATTGACCTTTTAAATCTGAAACCGAACTTGCAAAACCTACTGTTGATAAAGATAGTGCAGTAATTATTGTAATTACTGATATAAATATTTTTCTCATTCGTATTTCCCCCTTATACATCTAGATATTTTTTAATAGACATTGTACTTCCTACTATACCAATTCCAACACCTAATATTATATATATAATTATTAGTTCTTGTGATATTGAACTAAATGGTACCAAAACATCTTGATAATTATTCCATATATTTGTATACGCTATTGCAACTATTGCAGTAGATAATATAGCATCAACTAAACCTATTAACATACCTTCAATCATAAATGGTAAACGTATAAAACTGTCAGTCGCACCAACATATTTCATTATTGATATTTCTTTTCTTCTAGCATACATTGTAATTTTAATAGTATTAGAAATAATAAATATTGATATTGCTAAAAGAATAAGTAAAACTACTATCCCAACTATGTTTAATATATTACCTATATACACCAATGTCTGTGCTGTTTGCTCGTTTATATCTGCACTATCAACACCGTCTATTTTTAAAAGCTCTGCTTGTACATTTTTACTTTGTTCAAGATTATCTAATTTAACAATGAATGATGCTGGTATTGGGTTATCTTCTTCTAACCCTTCATACAATGCTCTGTACTCATCACCCACCATGTTCTTCATTTGTTCTAAGCCTTCTTCTTTTGATATATAATCAGCTGATGTTACTGAATAAATATTTAATATTTGTTTTTTTATCTCCTCTGTTTTTTCTTCTGAAACATCTGGATCAAAATCTTTTAAATACACTTGTATTCCTTGACTATCCAAAGCTCTATTTACAGTATTATCTATATTTACAGTTATTAGTACAAATATACCTAGCATTAACATAGTTGCAAGAATAATTATTAATGATGATATTGCTGTTTTTTTACTAGTCCATAAATTTGTACAACCTTCTTTTATTAAAAATATTATTGTATTAAGATTCATAGTTATACCCACCTTTTTCATCACGATATATTATTCCTTTGTCTATAGCTATAACTCTTTTTTGCATTTCATTTACTAGGTCGCTAGCATGTGTAGCAATAATTACTGTTGTTCCTCTTAAATTTATATCATTTAATAACGCCATAATGTCTTTAGCTGTTTCTGGGTCTAAATTTCCTGTTGGCTCATCTGCTAATAATAATGTGGGGTTATTAACTATTGCTCTTGCTACTGCTACCCTTTGCTGTTCTCCACCTGATAACTCGTCCGGGAACATTTTTGCTTTATCACTAATTCCTACTAGTGATAAAACTAACGGTACTTGTCTACGTATCTTTTTTGCACTAGCTTGAATTATTCTCATTGCATACGCAACATTGTCATATACATTTTTATCTGGTAATAATCTAAAATCTTGAAATATAAAGCCCATACTCCTTCTTAAATAAGGTATTTTAGATTTTTTCATTTCAGTTATATTAAATCCATCTATTAATATTTCCCCCTCTGTAGGTTCTACTTCTTTCATTAACATTTTAATCATTGTAGATTTTCCTGAGCCACTTTTACCTACAACAAAAACAAATTCGCCTCTATTAATTGTTACATTGGCATTCTTAACCGCTTCTACGCCTGAGTCATATGTCATACTAACATTTTTATATTCGATCAAATTGTAAACCTCCTTTAAGATTTCTTAAGTATAATATCAATAAATATTCAAAAATGCAATGCCATAAGAATGAGAAAATAGGAGATATTTGTAGAAAAAAAGAGTTATATGGGTGTAGTCATTTTTTTTAAAAAATATTAAATTATTATGGACATATCAAAGCATAAAATACACAAGGTATACTAATACTCGAATTTATTAGCAAACTGGAAATTTCATCCTATTACATGTACAAGCACAAAATATATTTTTATAAAATATATTATAGTATGGAGTAACATAAATATTATAATTGGAGGTTTTTAATGAATAATCAAACATTAGATACAATTTCATTAGGTAAAACAGTTACCATTTCTAGGCTTAATTGTAGTAAATTAATTAAAAGACGTCTTTTAGATTTAGGAATTATAAACAGTACAAAAATAACTCCAGTTTTAAAAAGCTCTATTGGAAATTTAGTAGCTTATGAAATAAGAAATAATATAATTGCTTTAAGAGCAGAAGACGCATGTTTAATTGAAGTTATTAATTAATATATATATAAGTAAAGGGATGAACATTTTCGTCTCTTTACTTTTATAATTTGTCCATTCTCACAACTTCTATATATTTTCATATTATATAAATATATATAGGGAGGTGCTACTTATGGAACTATTAAATAGTTCTAAAAAAAAAGGTAATACGCAAAAAAGATTTAATAGTAGATATGAAAATAATATATATACCGTTACCTTGGCTGGAAACCCTAATGTGGGTAAAAGTACAATATTTAATGGACTAACCGGACTTAGACAGCACACTGGAAACTGGACTGGAAAAACAGTAACATACGCAACAGGTACTTGTAGTTACGAAGATAATAACTTTGAATTTGTTGATATTCCAGGTACATATTCTTTAATGTCAAATTCCGAAGAAGAAGAAATAGCAAAAGACCATATTTGCTTTAATAAAACAGATTGCACTGTAATAGTTGTTGATAGTACACGTTTAGAAAGAAGCTTAAATCTAGTGTATCAAATCATGGAAATAACGAATAATATTATAGTTTGTGTAAATTTATTAGATGAAGCACAAAAAAAAGGAATTACAATTGATTTTGAATTATTATCTAAACGTTTGGGAGTTCCTGTTATAGGTACAAATGGTAAAAAAATAAAATCATTAAAAAAACTATTAAAAATAATTAATGATGTATGTACAAACAAAATATTCCCTACACCTATAAAAGCAAAATATGTTCCAATAATAGAAGAAAGTGTAGATATGATATTTCCTACAGTAAAAAAAATTATTCCTAAAAAATATTCTCATTTATATAAATGGATATCTTTAGGTTTAATTGAAAATAATTCTAAATCGATTAGCAATATAGAGGCAAAAATTGGAATTAACATTTTAAATAATATCGAAATAAAAAATAAATTAGAAGAAATATATCAGATGCTAGATAAAAGAAATGTTAACAAAGATGATTTGAATTATTGGATTGTATCTAGCATATTATTTAATAGTGAAAATATATGTAATGAAGTTTGTAAATTCAAAAAAAATGATTATAATTCAAGAGATAAAAAAATAGATAAAATATTAACCTCTAAAATTTGGGGCATACCTATAATGTTAACGTTATTAGGATTAATTTTTTGGATTACAATCGTTGGTGCAAACTATCCTTCCCAAGCACTTTCTACATTTTTCACTTGGTTAGAAGGTTATATAACTTATGGACTAGAAACGATAAATACTCCTAATTGGTTACAAAGCATTTTAATAGACGGAGTGTACACAACTGCAAGTTGGGTAATTTCTGTTATGCTACCCCCTATGGCAATATTTTTCCCTTTATTTACATTACTTGAAGATTTAGGATATTTACCTAGAGTATCATTTAATTTAGATAGCTGTTTTAAAAAAGCCTGCAGTTCTGGAAAGCAAGCATTAACAATGTGTATGGGGTTTGGTTGTAACGCAGCTCGGTATCGTAGGAGCTAGAATAATTAATTCGCCACGTGAAAAACTTCTAGCCATATTAACAAACGTTTTTGTACCTTGTAACGGTAGATTCCCATTTTTAATTATAGTTGCTACTTTTTTAATAGGACTAATATATACTGGACCATTTTCCTCTGTTTATTCTGCCCTGTTAGTAGTTGGAGTAATATTATTAGGTATTTACATGACAATAGTAGTATCAAAAATCTTATCCAAAACAATACTAAAAGGAATTCCCTCCTCTTTTATATTAGAATTACCACCATATAGAAAACCACAAGTTGGTAGTATAATCGTAAGGTCAATATTAGATAGAACAATATTTTTATTAGGTCGTGCTGTATTAGTTGCAGCTCCTGCAGGTATCGTAATTTGGCTGTTTGCTAATATAATGATTGGAGATATGTCAGTATTAACTTATGTGGCTACTTTTCTTGACCCATTTGCTAGATT
>CALYAQ010000050.1 GCA_944393615.1 uncultured Clostridia bacterium | reverse complement strand
GTTAGCTATTTATCAGCCATAACAGGTAACAGTATAGTAGTGCCAATAGATAAACAGTTACCTTTAGAAGAATTATTGATATCTTTTTCTAGAGTTGACATATCTGCAATTGTATTTTCGGGCAAATTACTAGAAAATATAGAAAAAATAACTATACAACATGAGATTCCATTTTTAATAAATATGGATTTAGATAATGATAATGAAAAATATATTTCATTTAACAAATTATTAGAAATGGGAAAAGAAGAATTAAAAAACGGTAACCGTTCATTTGTTGATGCTGTAATAGATAATAAAAAATTGGCCGCACTATTATTTACATCTGGTACAAGTGCAGAATCTAAAATTGTTATGCTAAACCATAGCAATATTGCTTTTAATATTGAAAATCAATGTAAACTAACTAACGTACATGAAAAAGACACTTTCCTATCGATATTACCTCTACATCATACTTATGAATGTACTTGTGGTTTTCTTACATTATTATATAAAGGTTGTACAGTTGCATATCTAGACAATCTTAGAAACCTACAAAATACTATGAAAGAAACTAAAACAACTGTTATGTTAGCTGTACCAGCAATATTAGAATTTATGTATAAACAAATACGCGAAGGCATAAGAAAGCAAGGCAAAACTGCTCAAGTTGACTTTATGATAAAAGTTACAAATGCATTAGATAAATGCGGTATTCATTTAAAGAAAAAAGTGTTTAAGCAAATACACGACCAATTCGGCGGGGAATTACGAATGTTAATTGCAGGTGCGGCAGCTATCAAACCAGAAGTAGCTCAAGGTTTTAGAGATTTAGGAATATTAGCTATACAAGGTTATGGTCTAACAGAATGTGCTCCTATTGTTGCTTTAAATAGAGATGTATGGTTTAAAGATGATGCGGCAGGGTTACCATTACCACAAACCGAAGTGAAAATTGCAGACCCAAATAGTGAAGGCATTGGCGAAATAATAACCAAAGGCGGACATGTAATGATGGGGTATTATCAAGATGAACTATCAACCGCCGAAACTATTAAAGACGGTTGGCTATATACAGGAGATTTAGGCTTTATAGATAATGACGGTTTTGTTCATATTACAGGCAGAAAGAAAAATGTTATTGTATTAAATAACGGAAAAAACATTTACCCAGAAGAGATAGAACCATTAGTAAATGAATGTGAATACATAAAAGAATGTTTAGTTTATGGCAAACAAACAAACAATGATATCATATTAACCGCACAAATTATCGTTGATTATGACCATATAACAGAAAAATTTTCTGAAGAAAAAACTCCTGAAGAAATAAAAAATTTAATTTGGGAAGAAATAAAAAAAGTAAATGAAAAATTAGTTATATATAAACATATAAAAAACATAGAAATACGAGAAAAAGAATTCGAAAAAACAACAACATTAAAAATCAAAAGATATAAAGAAATATAAATAAAAAACAGTTTTGAACTGTTTTTTTATTTATTTAATACAATTGGTAAATTGGCGTTTCTTCTACAGAATCACCATATATCGTCCATACTTTTATACTAAACGATGCATAATCACTTACATTATATGTCTTGCTACCATATTGATAGCCATAGGTTGTTATCGTAAATGAGTTGCTTGCATTTACGCCATAATAAAATACAGCGCTATTACCACTAAGCCAATTTTGTGTTTTATGATAAGCATATATTGTATTGCCTAATTTAATAGTAACAAGATCACCTTCTACTCCGCCATTATCAGAACCTTTCCATTCTCCGTCACCACAAAATAGTGCACACAATGGTATTTTATAGTATGTTTTTTCATTTATCACTTCATAATCATATATAGTATTTAATATTTCCATATTATTTTGTGAATCTATAATAGATGTACTATCAATCCATATATACCCACTAACTACTGGCAATTGCGTGTCACCATTTTTACAATAATCATGTATATTAAAAGCTGTATTTATTGTACCAATATTCCAAGTTGTATCTTCATCAATACTATCAGTTATTGTATATAAATATGTTCCACCTGTTACTGTATATTCATTACATGAACCTGATAACGTAAAATTAATTACTTCTCTTGAAGGATTCGCTAACGAAAAAGTTACATTCATTGTCTGCTTAATTGGTGTTGCTGATAATGTTTCACTCCCTGGCATTTCATTGCCTACACTATCTATTGCTATTACTTTTATTTCACTATATGTTGTCCCAGATGTTAAGTTCTCAAATATATTACTTTCTTGCCAAGTCTTTCCATTATCTATACTATATTTATATGTTACTGTCTGTCCGTTATTATCACTTGTGCTTGCATTTATTGTTATACTCGTTTGTGTTACCTTTCCTATTGTTGGAGTAAAGCTATATGGGGCTGTATTATCAAATGTATAACTTTGACTTACTACATTTCCGCTTGTATTTCCTGCTACATCATATATTTGTTTTACGTGTAGATAATATGTTCCTGTTAAATTAGTTCCTATTGTAAAGGCTGTTCCATTTGTATATGTTATCCAACTGCCTCCTGTTTGGTTATCTTGACTTGTTGATAAATAGTATTCATACGTATTATTGTTTGCTAGTTCGTTATTGTCTGTTACTGTTATTGTTACTTGTGTATCTTTCGCTAGCCCTATTCCGTTTGATTCTATTGTTATTATTGGGCTTGTATTATCTACTTCTCCTATTACTCCTCCTGTTATTTTTAACGTATTACTTACTACTTGTCCTTGCTCATTTATTAATCGTATTTGTATTCCACTTTCTTCACTTATTGTTACTGGGTTATTATACAAACTCCAACTACTTCCTGCATCTGTTGTAT
>CALYAQ010000049.1 GCA_944393615.1 uncultured Clostridia bacterium | reverse complement strand
CATATTTTTATTTATGTTTTCTTGGTTATATTTTTCTATATATTTTTTATTGCATACTAAAACTAGGTTATATCTTTTTAACCATATTTGTAAATTATATCCAATTGTGTGTGTGTGTGTGTGTGTACAGCCTCAACCGTTTTAGCGTTTTTATTCATTTCGTTTTTCTCCTTTTATGTACTTTATTGTATTACTAAAATCTCAATTTGTCAATTTTATTAGTTATATATTTTATTGAATTTACCTTGCTACATATTCTTCTTTCCTTACTCGTGCTCTCTTTTTACTAAATGCTATTGAATATAGCTTGATTTCTTTTACTCCTTGTTTTTCTAATTGAGTATAATATTTTAAATATATATTCTACATTTCTATTATTTTTTCCCAAGGAATATCTAAATCTTCTCTCCCCATATGCCCATATGCTGAAAGTTTTGAATATATTGGCTTTCTTAATTCAAATTTTTCTATTATACCTAATGGAGTTAAATCAAATTTTTCTTCTATTTTTTCCTTTATTTTTTCAATAGATATTTTCTCTGTTCCAAAACAATTAATATTTATTGCAACAGCATTTTTAATTCCTATAACATACGATAACTGTATTTCACATTTATCAGCCAACTTATTGGCAACAATATTTTTCGCAATATATCGTGCCATATACGCTCCGCTTCTATCCACCTTTGTAGCATCTTTACCACTAAAAGCTCCACCGCCATGTTTTGCAATGCCACCATAAGTATCAATCACTATCTTTCTACCTGTTAGTCCAGTATCGCCAAGAGGCCCACCAATAACAAAACGACCAGTAGGGTTTATATATATTTTTGTATTATCATCAATATATTTTTTATCAATTACATTTAATATAACATGTGATAAAATATCCTGTCTTAATTTTTCAATTTCCATATTTTCATCATGCTGTGCTGACACAACAATACACTCCACCCTATTTAAAACATTATTTTCAAACTCTAATGTTACCTGAGTTTTTCCATCTGGCTTTAAACCTTTTACTATATTATTTTTTCTAACAAATTCTAACCTTTTTGCTAATTCATGTGCCCATAGTGTAGACCACGGCATAAAAGTTTTCGTCTCATTTGTCGCATATCCATACATTATACCTTGGTCTCCAGCTCCACCAATATCTACCCCCAAAGCAATATCTGCCGACTGCTTTTGTATAACCACATCAATATTACAATTGGCATAATTCATACCTATAAATTCGTCATTATATCCTATCTGTTTTATACAATTTCTAACTATTTTTTCAATATCAACATTAGCATTAGAAGTAATCTGCCCTGTTACCAATACATTATTTTTATATGCAACAACTTCACATGCAACTTTTGAATATTCATCTTGTCTTAAATATTCATCTAATATGCTATCTGCAATATAGTCACACATTTTATCAGGATGACCTATTGTAACAGACTCTGACGTCAAAAAATATTTACTCATTATTAAAATCAATCTCCGTTTCATCTTTAATATAGTATTTCTTGTCTTTTACCTTATTAGGTAAATATTGTTGAACCACTCTATGTTGTGGATAATCGTGTGGATATTTATATCCCTGCCCATATCCATGTTCCTTCATTCCTTCAGAAGGAGCATTTCTGATATGCATTGGTATTGTACCTGTATCATTATTCGCTACATCTTCTAAAGCTTTGTCTATAGCCAAATATACAGAATTAGATTTAGGCGATTTAGCTACATAAGTTGCAGCCTCAGCTAAAATTATTCTAGCCTCAGGCATACCAATCATATGCACAGCCTGCATTGCCGAATTTGCTACAACTAGTGCATTAGGATTTGCAAGCCCAACATCTTCAGATGCACAGATAGTTATCCTTCTTGCTAAAAACATAGGATCTTCTCCACCATTTATAGCACGAGCTAGATAAAAAAGTGTAGCATCAACATCACTTCCCCTCATAGACTTAATAAATGCACTAATATTATCATAATGGCTATCTCCGTTTTTATCAAATTGTATTATTCTTTTTTGAACACTTTCGTCAATAATATCTTTTGTTATGTTTATACTTCCGTCTTTTTGCATATCTGTTGTAGATACAGCTATTTCTAAGCCTGTTAATGCTGTTCTTACGTCTCCGTTTGAAAGGTTTGCTAAATGATTTATCGTTTCTTCATCAATTTTTATATTATATCCATCCAACCCCTTATCGCTTTTCAATGCATTTTTTATAAGTTGCGAAATGTCATTTATTGTAAGTAATTCTAATTTAAAAACTGTTGATCTTGATAAAAGTGCCTTGTTAACTTCGAAATATGGATTTTCAGTAGTCGCACCAATCAAAATAACTGTACCATTTTCCACACAAGGCAATAATGCATCTTGTTGCAATTTACTAAACCTATGTATCTCATCTAAAAAAAGAACTACTCTACCAGTTGGGTTCATCATTAAATTTTCAGTTTCAGCCACTACTTGTTTTATATCTCCTACGCCTGCAGTTACTGCATTTAACTGTACAAATTTATTTTTCGTTGTATTTGCTATAACCTTTGCAAGAGATGTTTTTCCACAACCAGGAGGCCCCCATAAAATTATTGAAGATAATTTGTCAGCCTTTATTAATCTATATAACATTTTATCCTTACCTAATATATGCTCCTGCCCTACATATTCTTCTAAACTCTCCGGCATCATTCTATATGCTAATGGTTTATCCACTTATCTCACCTACCTAAATATTTTAAACTTTCTTTTATAATTTGTTCTATGCTCATATTATTCACATCTTGAATTCTACTTATAACATCTTTTATATCCCTAACGCTATAACCTAATACCTGCAGTGCTGAAATAGCCTCATTTGCATTGTTGTTATCTAGTATGTCAAAATCAGACTTTTTGCTAACTTCTCCTTGTAGTGCTGTTTCTGTTTTTAATCTATCCTTTAATTCTAATATTATTCTTTGAGCAACTTTAGGCCCAACTCCCGATATTTTAGTTAAGCTCTTTATATCAGAAGATATAACTGCAAGACTAAAATCATAAGGAGATATACCTGATAATATATTTAGAGCTAATTTACAACCAACACCACTAACTAATAAAAGTAATTCAAAAACTCTTAATTCTTCTTTGGTTGAAAAACCATATATACTTATATTATCCTCTCTAACATAATAATATGTATGAACTTTTACTACGTCCCCTATCTTTCCAATTTTTTCTATGCTTGTATACGGCATATATATTTTATATCCAATACCACTAACATCAATAACTATATTATCAATTCCTTTATCCTCATATTTTCCTTTAATATATGCAAACATTTTTACACCCCTTTTTCGAACTTTCGTTTGTATTTTATCACTATATTTTTAATATGTCAAGAAAAAACCAAAAGAATAGAACAACATTCGTTGTTCTAAAAAAACATTATTTATCATAACTAATTTGACAATCGAATATACATATTATATAATACATACATTAAAACGTTCATAACTATTACTTCATATTTTGAAGTAAATATATATGGAGAAATTAAAATGTATCAAAATGACGATTTATTTAATTTCAGGTTAAACTATGAAACACTTGCATACTATTTGATGCAATTAAAAGAATTGAATTTCGAAAATGAAACACATAACAAATTAATCGAAAAATTCGAAATAGTTTGTAGCCAACCTATCGGTAACAAAATTATATACGTTGATGGAACAATAGATGTCCGTAGCTTTAGTTATGACCAAAAATTAGCACTTATGTTACACTCATACCACTCTATAACTAAAGAACCTTTTTCAAGACTAGTATATTATTGTAAACCTCTAATGCTAGAAGTTGCTTTACAACTAGCCAAAAAGGGATATATGTTAGATATATCTCTTTCGGGTAATAACTATTGTACCATTCGTATCGGAGAAAAAAAGAGCGGATATATTAGATATAGGTATTCTAGTAAATCTGAAACTCCAGATTTAATTGCAGTGTTTCCAAAAATAGAAATTATAAAAGGTGGTGTTTAAAAAACACAACCTTTATATTTTTATACTTTTTTTGATTTTGTTTCTGGTATTACTTGTGATAAGTCATCCAGTAATACAAGTTTTACATTTTTAACCTTACCTTTAATATACTTATCAATTTTTTGTTTCAAAACTTTATAACATTTATATTCCTCTTTATATAGTTCTTTGTTATTAATTCTATCAGATACAATTTGTGTAAATAATACTAAATCTGGATTCGGTATTTTTAAAAGTTTTTCAAATACTATCTCAGGGTCACAATATGCTAATATAGGCTCTTGCGAATAATCATTAACCAATACATTTAAAAAGCTTTCCGGCTTTTTAGTAATTAGGCTAATTAATTCTTCTGCATTTTCCTTATACGCTTTTTCTTTCAATTGTCCATTTATAATAGTGAAATATGCTATAACTTCATCTACATCAGCGTATGTTTCAACCCCTGCAAAGTCTGATAAGTATTCATTCGCGTCTGGATAATATTCAGCATTAACAGAAGCTAAATTCATGCCAGCCATAAATTGATTCTTTATACTAGATATGTCCTCTCTTAATAAGCCTTTTGTATGAAAATAGTTAAAATATATAAATAGTTTAACATAATTTATTAATTCCAATTTTCCGCTTCTTACCAACTCTAACGTATTATATATAACTTTGTCAAAATCTTCATCCGGTATTCTCCAATATTCTTCTGATAATATTCTTTCATACCCTAATGTGCCCGATTTTTTAGTTGTCTTATCTATATCTGCCATTTCTCGAGTAAAAACTCTCATATCAAAAATTCTAGTACGTACATAGATTTCCACGAACTTAAAAAATCTATACACATATTTAGTATTAAAATAGTAGTTATTATCAAATTCTTTTAAATAAAACTGTGTATTATCTTTTGTTTTGTTTGATGCTGTTAAAATAATCTTATATTCTTCATTTGAAGAAATATCTACAAATTTATTTTTTGTAACTTTACCCGCTTTTATTTCAAACGAAATTGCAATAGTAAATATTAAAAGAGATTGTAGTATTTCATTACTAATATTTTCATTTGCTTTTTTTACATTTTCATAAATTTTTTCAAAATCATTTAAAGCATGTTTTAATATACGCAAATTACGTGTTCCTGTTTTATTAAATGTTGATACAATAATTGGTGTATTCTCGCGTAAAAATCTCATTAATTCTTTGTTACTTTCATATCTCATTAACAACCCATTTATTATATAACTAAATTCTGGTATATATTCAAATGTTTCTCCTATTAGTTTTTCTTTTATTCTTTCATAGTCATTTGCTTTATCAAATATATATTCCACTTTATCTTGAATTAAATCAACCATTGGTTTTTCTAATATTGCATCTGTACCAAATTTTCCCTCTTTATCAAGTATATATGTTGCAATAAACGTCTTCATTTCCACATTGGAATTTTTTAATTTATTTGCTAGTTCTTTTTCATTACAAATTATAATTGTTTTTATATGGTCATGTTCGACAAAATTATTTATATACCCTAAAACATCTATTACATCAACATTAGCTCTTTCAAGATCGTCAAAACATAATACTTTATCTTCTATATTAAATAAATTAGCATAGTCTAATTTTTCATTCAATTGATTTACTCCAAATAAATTCGCCATATCTAAACCAGTTTTTGCATATTCTGGTATTGTAGCACCTGGGTTTGTTTCCATATATTTTTTCAATGATTTATTCATCATCTGTGTTGTTTCCATGAATAGCTTTTTACTTATTTCTTCTAAATTAGAAATTCCGTATAGTGACATATATATTGTTTTGTATTGTTTTCCATTTAGTTCTAAGCTCTCTATTTTATTTCTTACTTTATTTTCCCAAAAGTATGTTTTTCCACTTCCCCATTCTCCATTTATCATAATTGCATAATCTGTATATTCTCTTCTTACATAATCTAATATTATATCTACTAATTCGTCCAATATTTCCACCTCTCATTTTCTTTAAAAATATTATATCATAATAGGTCATCATATCAATACTTTTGAAAAAAAAGTAGAAAAATAAATGTGAGAACAAAAAGTTAATCACTAAAAATATTATTCCCAATCAAATTTTGGATAACCGTCTGTTCCTTCTACCCAACTACTATATGTTGATGTTCCATTTGCATTTACCCATGCATTTAATGCAGAAATTAACGTTGCACAAGATGTACCATTTATAGTTATACTTGATGCTAATGCTCTTGTTGATGAATTGTAATATATATTATTAGTTAGTGTAGGAGTTCCTCTATAAAACCATTGTGAAAGACCAGAATCGCTATTTGCATATACGTATGTTGCTGATGGTGATTCCTCCCCAGATGCAAATACATTTCCTTTAAAAGTTGTACTAGTTGTAAAATTAACTTTTATATATGCATTTTCAACATTTGAAGAACTCCAATTAACAAAACCAGAACAAGCACCATCAAATCCAGAACCCGAAGAAATAAACGTTCCTCTACTATAACAATTCACAATTGTACCATTACCACCTGAAATAAAACCTACCCACTTACTATATAGATAAACATTAGAACCCACATTTTTTACGGTTCCTTCTGAAACATTACATATTGAATGTGCACCATAACTCAAACCTGCAACAAAAGAATTACTAACTTTTATCCTATCAATTAATCCATAATTTACATTGCAAAGAATTACTGAGTCATAGTTAGCAGACTGATAACTCAAAGAATTATCTATAATAGTATTTAATATATTTCCTGACGTATAACCAAATATCCCTATTGAAGTCTCTCCACTGAAAAACATACCTGAAATAGTATTGTAATTTCCATTAAATGTTCCTTCAAACTGACTAGTTTCTGTTCCTATCGATATCCACGGATGTAGTGTTGTTCCAATTAACGTTGACACTTCACTTTTTGTACCGTCTACTGTGTAATAATATGTTGTTGTTGCTCCACTAAATGTACCTTTGTGTATTGTTATGTCATTCATTAAATTTATTGTTTTTCCACTAAATGTTGTTCCTGCATTTACTAAACTTGCTAAACCTGCTAATTCTTCCGCTGTGTATATATTATATGAAGTAGCACTCGTATTATTGGTATACCATGCTGTACTACTAGTTCCACTCCACTCACTTGATAATGTTGTCGCCGTTATACCTTGTACTGGTGTTTCATTTCCCACACTATCTATTGCTTTTACTTGTATACCGCTATATGTTGTTCCTGCTGTTAAATCTGTAAATGTATTACCCTCTTGCCAACTTTCTCCGTTATTTATACTATATTGATATGTTACTGTCTGTCCGTTATTATCACTTGTACTTGCATTTATTGTTATACTCGTTTGTGTTACTGTTCCTATTGTCGGAGTAAAACTATATGGGGCTGTATTATCAAATGTATAACTTTGACTTACTACATTTCCGCTTGTATTTCCTGATGTATCATATACTTCTTTTACATGTAGATAGTATGTTCCGGTTAAATTTGTTCCTATTGTAAAGGCTGTTCCATTTGGATATGTTATCCAACTTCCTCCTGCTTGAGTTGTACTACTTGTTGATAAATAGTATTCATACGTATTATTGTTTGCTAATTCGTTATTGTCTGTTACTGTTATTGTTACTTGTGTATTTTTTGCTAGTCCTATTCCATTTGGTTCTATTGTTATTATTGGGCTTATATTATCTAATTCTTCTATTACTCCCCCTGTTATTTTTAACCTATTACTTACTACTTGTCCTTGCTCATTTATTAATCGTATTTGTATTCCACTTTCTTCACTTATTGTTACTGGGTTATTATATAAGCTCCAACTACTTCCTGCATCTGTTGTATATTGTACTCTATA
>CALYAQ010000048.1 GCA_944393615.1 uncultured Clostridia bacterium | reverse complement strand
AACTATCATCTTTTTAAATTCTTCGTCATAACTCTTATTTTTTGCCACTTTGAACACTCCTTTCCAAGCGTATAAAACTATTATATCATCTCTACGCTTTCATGTCCAAAATCTATCTTAACACCATGGCATCTTTTGTTGTTGCTATCATTTGTTTATTTACTATTTTAAAATCATTGCTATATCTTTTTTCAAACCCTTCATGAACAATTCCAATTTTTATTTCACTTTTTAATTTTTTACCTTTCCTTTTTTCTTTATTTTTATTTCTATCTTGCATAGAAATATATATTCCATCTGATTCATTATATACAATATCAATTGACTTATTTCCTTCTAAATATCCTTTTTCATAAAGCTCCAATTTCTCTTTTTCTATTTTTTCAATATATTTTTCAGAAAATCCAATTAAAATATTTCTAACAGCTGTATGTCCTATACTGGCATTTGTATTTTGACTAATTGAGTGTGCTGTTTTTCTAAATGATTTTTCTGTAGCTTCATCAACAACCATTTCAACTATACTTTGTGAATATTGACCGATTTTTCCTAATCCTAAATATATATCTAACAAATACACATATTTTTTTATATTATTTTTCAACACTTTATATCTTCTACGATAAAATTCAACATTTCCAAATTTACATTTAATTGTTGTTTTTTGAAAATCTTTTACAACTAATTCACTATTATTTTTATCTTTAAGTAACTGATTATCAATACTTTTAAGCTGGGCTACAAGCTCATTCATTCCTTCTTCCATTTTCTTTTTCCACATTTTTTCTTCTAAATCATTGAATTTTATTTCTAAATTTGGTATATTAGACATAAGTAAAGACACCTCCATAATTTGTTTTTGTCAACAAAATTATATCATAAGTGTCTTTACTTTTCTTATTTTTTTATCCCCAATAAATTTAACTCATATTGACTTTAAAAACAATAAATTATACAATATTTACAAGGAGGAAATAAAATATGGAAAACAAAGAGCTTATTAATATAGCAATAAAAGCAAGAGAAAATGCAAAAGCACAGTATTCACATTTTAAAGTAGGAGCAGCTTTACTTGCAAAAAGTAAAGTGGTGTATACTGGAACAAATATAGAGGATCCAGAGTGCCTTATACTTGGTATATGTGCAGAAAGGTTGGCAATATATAAGGCGATAGAAGCGGGAGAAAAAGAGTTTGAAAAGATTGCTATTGTTGGTGGAGAAAATGAGTTGGTAAAGACTACCCCTTGTGGTATATGCAGACAATTTATTTCTATGCATTGTCCTAATATAGAGGTTATATATCTAGATAATAATAAAAAAATATGTACCCAAAGCATTGAGGAATTATTACCTGAAAAAAACATTATGGAATTTGGAGGTAAAGAATGAAACTAATATCTTGGAATGTAAATGGACTACGAGCAGTAATAACAAAAGGATTCGAAGATTTTTTCTATAGCGTTGATTCAGATGTTTTTTGTATACAAGAAACAAAAATGCAACAAGGACAAATTGATATAACATTAAAAGGATATAGCCAATATTGGAATAGTGCTATCAAAAAAGGATATTCAGGAACTGCAATATTTTTAAAGGAAGATATGAAACCTAAAACAGTGAAATTTGGTATTGGGGTGGAAGAACATGATCAAGAGGGAAGAGTAATTACATTGGAGTTTGAGCAATTTTTTTTGGTTAATGTATATACTCCTAATTCTAAAAGGGAATTGGAAAGATTAGATTATAGGATGATATGGGAAGATGAGTTTAGAAATTATTTAAAAAAGCTAGAAAGTATAAAACCTGTAATTGTGTGTGGCGATATGAATGTTGCTCATAAAGAAATAGATTTAAAAAACCCAAAAACAAATACTCATAATGCAGGCTTTACAATAGAAGAACGTAATAAAATGACCGAATTACAAAATGAAGGTTTTATCGACACATTTAGATATCTATATCCTTATAAAGAAAATGCATATACATGGTGGTCATATATGCATAATGCAAGACAAAAAAATGTTGGGTGGAGAATAGACTATTTTTTGGTATCTAGAGTTTTAAAAGATAGAATAAAACAAGCATATATATTTGAAGAAGTATATGGTAGTGACCATTGCCCAGTTGGTTTGGAAATTAATATCTAGTAGTCTACTAGGAATAAAGAAGGTAAAGCTTAATTAACGCTTTACCGTTCTTTTTTTCGCATATGGCTGTGATATGTCTGTAATTCCTAGAATATAGTCTACTGAAGTCTTATAATGCTGTGATAATGTAATTAAATGTATAACGGGAATGGGTCTTTTGCCTATTTCATATTCTGAATAATATTGTTGTGATATGCCTAAAATTTCAGCCACTTTTTTTTGGGACAAATCATTGTCTTCCCTTAAATCTTTTAAACGTTTATACATATTTTACCTCCAAACAAATTTTAGCATACATAAATTTTTGTGTATTAAAATACATTACATTTTATGTAAAAAATGCTATGAAATGTATTTTTTAACAATTTCATGATTAAAAATGGGGGTTTCATGATGTGTTATAGCAAATGTAGAAAATTTTTAAAAATATATAAATGCTGTTGCTTTTGTTGTTGTTGCAAAAAATACAACAATTAACTGTTAATCTATACAAAATAACTTGCTAAAAAATGGTTGATAGTATATAATATATTCATGGGGAAATAAAAGAAAATTAAAATGAAAGGAAGTGTAGGAAAAATTGAGAAGTATACCAATAGGCACAAGTGATTTTAAGGAAATAGTAGAAGCTGGATATTTGTATATAGATAAAACAAAATTTATAGAAGAAATATTAAATAATTTTATGGGAACCAAGCTATATTTAAGACCACGTAGATTTGGAAAAACGACAAATATGCAAATGCTATTAGAATATTTTGACATAACGAAAAAAGAAGAAAATAAAGATTTGTTTAAAGGGCTATACATAGATAGCGTAGAAGAATACAAAGATTATCAAAATGCATATCCAGTAATATATTTATCATTAAAAGAGGTAAAATCTGATAATTGGGAAGATATGTATAATGATTTTAAAGAGATAATTAGTGAAATATATAAAAAACACGAATGTGTAAAAGACGTACTAGATAAAATAGAAGAAAACGAATACGATAATATAAAAGCAGGGAAAACTAATATCACAAAATACAAAACTGCATTAAAGAAAATGACAGAATATTTATATAGGTACTATGGAAAAAGAACCATAATATTGATAGACGAATATGATATACCATTAAATACATCATATACAAAAGGCTTTTTAGAAAAGTCACGAACCTTTATAAGTTCATTTTTAAGTAGCGCATTGAAAGATAACAAAAATTTACAAGTAGGAATACTAACAGGGGTATTGCAAATAGGTCAACAAAGTATATTTAGTGATTTGAATAATTTTAATGTATATAGCGTATTTAAAAGCAATGGAAGTGAATATTTTGGTTTTACTAAAGCAGAAGTAAAGCAAATGTTAGAAGAATATAACATGTCAGATAAGTACGAAGAAGTAGAGAAATGGTATGACGGATACAACATAGGAAACGTAGAAATATTTAACCCATGGAGTATATTACAATATATAGATAACCAAGCACAAGCTGGAATATATTGGGTAAATACTGGGAATACTAATTTGCTCCAATATGCAACCCAAGGAATAACAGGACAAACAGCAGAGGCAATAAGTAAATTGTTGAAAGACGAAACAATAGAAATAGAGAAAGAAGATAAAACAGTA
>CALYAQ010000047.1 GCA_944393615.1 uncultured Clostridia bacterium | reverse complement strand
AGCAATACACTATTCAGGGCTATACTTTACTAATGCAACAATGACATCAGGAACAAATACAGGAAATGGGAAAGCAAAAATAACAGGATATATTACTGGATATAAGTATATATAGTTTTTTGAAAATATGGGAGTTCCCATATTTTCTTTTATATTTTTTTCTTCCCAATAATGTATAAATTAGTATGTGCAAGCATATAATATATATTAGAGGTGGGAGAAATGAATGTTAGTTTAGAAAATGACAAGTTATTACAAGACTTAGAAAGCACCAAAAAAGAATTGAAAGTAGCACATAATGGATATCAATTTGCAAAATCAAACGAAGAAATAGACTATTATATATATCAAATAAAAGCATCACAAAGTAAATTTGCACATTTGTTAAATCAAATAAAAGAATTGGAAAAACTAGCAAATGCGTAAATATTATGAATAATTCATGGGTTATCCTAATATACTAAAGTGGAGGGGATAAGCTATGAATTTTTTAATTACTATTTTACCATATATTGTATCGATAATTATTCTATATGTTATACTTAAGTTAGTATTAGTTCCGTTTAAAATAATAATTAAGATAGTTATAAATTCAATATTAGGTGGACTTGCAATATTATTAATTAACTATTTTGGTACAGACTATGGCTTAAGTATAGGACTAAATATATTTACTAGTGTATTTGTGGGTTTAACCGGCTTACCTGGAGTACTCATATTATTACTTCTTAGCTATTTTTTTTAAAACTATTCACTTTTTCCAAAAATGTATGATATAATAGTTAAAAGGAGTTGAGAAAATGTATAAAACAATAGTAAGAATTGGCATTTTGGTATGGATATTTGTTACTGCTATACTTTTGGTTTGGTATATATACAATAATAACGCTAATAAAGAAATATTTACTGAAATAAATACAGACTTCATAAATGAATATAATTTATTAGAAAGTATTATTCAAATTGATAACGATAATTATTTCTTAATATCTAGAGCGAAAACTATTGATGAGCAAGGAATTCCTACAGGATATTTAGAGTATGATTATACAATATATAAATACAATATCAATAAAGGGGTAGAGTTAAAAAGTGTTAAAATTGATAAACATTATGAATATATAGGCATTAATAATAAAGATAAAACGTTATGGTTAACAGTTGTTGATTTAGAAAAAAATAATCTTTCTAGAAATGATACTGAAATTTGGGAAATAGATTATAAAAATATGATAGTAAAAAATAAATATAAAAATACTAAAGGGGTATATAATTTAATTATTTCTAGTGATGGACAAAAATTAGCATATAATAACGATGAGGGACTTTTTGTATCAGATTTTAATTTTGAGAATGAAAAACTTTTATTAAAAAGTCAACTTGATAATACAGATGTTATAAATTCAAAAAACTATGTTCCTTATGAATTTACAGAAGATAAAATAGTATATGCAAAAGTAGGATATGAATGGACTGAAGGTTTGGGCACAATAAATATTGACGGAACAGATAATAAATATATAGAATTAATGGATGCGAGCTATTTAAAATATGATAATGCAAAAAATGAGATGTATTATACTGATGCATATATTCCAGAAAATACAACAAAAATAAATATGAATACATTGGAAAAAGAAATAGTATATACGTTAACAGAGGAACAAAAGGGCACAAATGATATATCAATAGAAATATCAAAAGATTTCAAGTATTTATTAATTGTAGAAAGAATATTTAATGAGAGTGATAATACATCAAATATAACGTTGAAAATTTATGATATATCTAGTAAGAAAGTTATATCAACATACAAGTTAGCATCAACGGAATTTTCAAGTGTACAATATGCATGTTTTGGAAAAAATAATCTAGTATTTTTAAATTTATATAAATTATGTATTTGGAATTTTTTAGAGAATAAGGGAGAATAATATGCTAAAAAGAATTGTAAAAATATTAATACCAATTTTAATAATAGTAGGAATAATTTTATTTGTATGGTGGATTACTGATCCTAGTAGAGAAAATATAACACATACAGAAAAAACGTTAGTTGAGCTAAATATTGAAGGTATCAATAACAGTGAATATGGAATATATAATATATTAAAGATAGATAATGAAAACTATATATTAATAACAAGACAGTTGGCTTTAGATGAGAATAATCTAATAATACCTGGAATGTATAATAATTATTATACGATATATAAATATAATGTTAATACGGGTATACAACAACCTAAATTAGATATTGATGAATATTTTCAAGTATCAGGAATTGACATTAATAAAAAAGTGTTATACCTAGCCATGACAAATCTAGAAATACCTGAAGGTAATGTGGAAGCTCCATATAGTATTGTTAAGGTTAATTATGAAACAATGGAGATAGAAAGCATATTAAATGACAAGTCAAATTTCTATAGTTGTATAATCTCAAAAAACGCGGATGTCTGGACTTATCTAGTAAATGGTTCTTTATATATGTCAAATGCTAATTTTGAAAATGAAAAATTATTATTAGATTCTAACGGAGTAACAATGTATTCTCCAAATGAAATTATAGGGGATAAGATTATATATTCTGTGTATGGTGAAGAACAGGATAAAGGAATAGGAGCAATTGATGCTAGTGGAAAAAATCAGTTTGTACAAATAGCAGGAGCCTTTTATATAGGATATAACCAAACAACAAACGATATATATTATATGGAAAATGAAATTTTAAATAAGTTAATGAAAGTTAATTTAGATACATTAGAAAAAACTGTTGCATTAGAGTTTGAAATTAGTGAAAAAACAATATTTTCGTATGCAAATATATCAAGCGATATGAAGTATGTGGCTGTTATGCAAAGTCAATATGCGGAAGGGATAGAAAATGCAAAAGTTTCAATATATGATTTAACAACAAAGCAATTTATAAATGAATATCAGTTAGAAAACACGGGTAATCTTAGTAATATACAATTCTTAAATAATAGTATAATATTTACACAGAATAATAAATTGTACAAGTGGAATTACTTGGAGAAAAAATAATTAGAGCTTATTTCTAAAACATTAAATGATTGGAAAAATAAACTTCAATTCTAATAATACACGCAGAATAATGCTTAATGCAATAACAAAGTTTAATATAAATGCTACGAAAATTATAAAAAAATTTCAATAGAAAAATCTCAAGCTATATAACCTAGAATTATAGGTTTACTTGAGATTTTTTCTTATGCATCTTTATTTTTCTTAGATATTTTAAAAGTAAGTTCATTATTTTTCATATCAATACTTATACATGAGTTAGATATAAGTTCTTCTTTTAATATTTTTTCAGAAATAGGATTTTCAATACTTTTTTGAATAAATCTTCTTAATGGCCTAGCTCCATATTTAGCATCATATCCATTTTCATATATATATTCTATAACTTTACTACTTACTTTAAGTTCTATATTTTTATCTTGTAATACTATACTTAATTCATTAATCATAAGTTCAATAATTTTTAGCAAGTCTTCTTTTTTCAAACTATGGAAAGATATTATTTCATCTATCCTATTTAAGAATTCAGGTCTAAATGTTTCTTTTAGACTGTTCATGATTTTTGTTTCGTTCCTTATTTCTTCACTTGCATTAAAACCAATAGTGTTATTGCTAAAATCAGAACCTGCATTAGATGTCATTATAACTATCGTGTTTTCAAAAGATACTTGTCTACCTTGTGAATCGGTTAGATGTCCTTCGTCTAATATTTGTAGTAATACATTGAAAATATCTTTGTGTGCTTTTTCTATTTCGTCAAATAAAACGATTGAGTAGGGGTTACGTCTAACCTTTTCTGTTAATTGACCAGCTTCATCATAACCTGCATATCCAGGAGGTGCACCAATTAATTTTGATACACTATGACCTTCCATGTACTCAGACATATCCATTCTAATTATATGCTTTTCTCCGCCAAATAATTCAGAAGCTAATGCTTTGACTAATTCAGTTTTACCTACACCAGTAGGTCCAACAAATATAAAGGAAGGAGGAGCTTTTCTGGTTTTTATACCAGCTCTATTTCTTCTAATAGCATTACAAACTGCACTTACAGCATTGTCTTGAGAAACAATTCTTTTGTGTAAGTTTTCTTCTAAATGTAATAGCTTTACACTTTCTTCTTCAGATATTTTTGTTGCAGGTATTTTTGTCCAAGTCTCGATAACAGATGCAACGTCATGTAAAGTCAATTCATTTCTTACATAATTTGTTTCTATTTTATCAATATTTTGAGTCACATTACATTCTTCAGTTTTTAGTTGAGCTGCTTTTTGATAATCTTCTATTGAATCATTTTGTACTGCATTATCTTTTTTAGCTTGTATTTCAGCTAATCTCTGTTTTAATATTTCTAATTTAGATAATTCTTTATCATGTAAATTAACTTTTGAACAAGCTTCGTCTAAAATGTCAATTGCTTTATCTGGTAAAAATCTATCATGTATATATTTTTCAGACATAACAACAATTTTTTCTAATATTTCATCTGTAATATGTATTTTATGATAGTCTTCATAATATTGTTTAATACCTTTTAATATTTGTATTGCCGTTTTTATATCTGGTTCGTCGATAATAACTGGTTGAAATCTTCTTTCTAAAGCAGAATCTTTTTCAATGTGCTTTCTGTATTCGTTTAATGTTGTAGTACCTATAACTTGTATACTTCCGTTAGATAATGCAGGTTTTAATATGTTACCTGCATTCATAGCGTTTTCTGCATTACCAGCACCAACAATATTATGAATTTCGTCAATAACCAAAATTATATTTCCATATTCTTTACATTCGTCAACAATGCCTTTAATACGAGATTCGAATTGTCCTCTAAATTGTGTACCTGATACTAAAGCTGTTAAATCTAATAAATATAGTTCACATTTTAATAGTTTGGCAGGAACGTCTTTATTAACTATTTTAATGGCAAGTCCATTTGCAATAGCTGTTTTACCAACACCTGGTTCACCAATTAATACAGGATTATTTTTACTTCTTCTATTTAAAATTTGTATTACTCTATTTAATTCAATATCTCGACCTATTAAATTGTCTAGTTTGCCTTCTTGAGCCATTTTATTTAGATTAACTCCATAAGTATCTAGATATTTTTTCTTTTTACTATTTTTATTTTTTTCTTTTTGTTTAGTATCTATTTTTGAATTGTTAGTTTCTGGTGCATCTTCAGGACTAATTCCTGCAAACATTCCGTTTAACATTTTAGCAAAGGGATTATCTTTGTCGTCTAAATCTCCAGTTGCTTGATCTAGTTTAGATGTTAATTCGTCCAAATCTATATCGCTGTCTTCTAAACTTTTTTCGAATTGTTCAACTAAGTTGCTTAATCCGTCTTGGGTAATTCCACTTTGCTGAAGAAGAGTTTGCAATGGATTAATACCTTTTTTTTGTGCACATTCTAGGCATAAGCCTTGCATTTCGTTTTTTCCGTCTACTATTTTATTTATAAATACTACTGCTTGATTTTTTTTACATTCTGTACATAACATATTTTTTTTATTCCTTTCTATATAAGATAGATAATATTATACAGTTTTTTTTACTTAAAGTCAAATACTAAAATTATCCTTTAAATCAAAAAATAAGGTGTTTTTCCCATTATATCTATATATGCC
>CALYAQ010000046.1 GCA_944393615.1 uncultured Clostridia bacterium | reverse complement strand
ATTTGTTAGTCTTACCATTATTCCACTTTCTTCTGTTATTGTTACTGCTTGGTTATATGTGTTCCAATTTGTACCTGCATCTATTGTATATTTTAATATATATCCATTACTTGTTAATTGGGTTTGTACTGTTAACACGCTATTTTCATACGTTATTGTTGCATATTCTTCTAATGGTATTGGCATTATTTCATATAGCCATATTTCTATTCCTTTTGTTGTTGTTAGCTTTAATATATTGTTATCCAATGTTCCATGTTCTTGTATTATTGGTATTATTTCTTCCATTGTTAACATATATATTCCTTGATTTACTTTCTTTAATTTTTCGGTTTGTATTTTTGTTTGTATATCTTCTATTATTATTTTTTTGTTATATTCATTTACTGCACTTTGCGTATTAGCAAACATATTATTATTTATTGTTGTTATTACTACTGTTCCTGTCAATATTACAAGCACCACTATTGTTATTACTAATGCCACTAAACTTATTCCTTTTTTCATTTTATACATTTCCCCCCTTGATTTTTTAGACAGCAAAAAACCAAGACAACATATTTTTATTTATGTTTTCTTGGTTATATTTTTTACTACATGCTAAAACTAGGTTATTATTTCTTAACCTTATTTGGTAAACATATCCAATTGTGTGTGTGTGTGTGTGTGTACAGCCCCAACAGTTCTAGCGTTTTTTAGCATTGCTTTGTACCTTCCTTTCATATTCTTAATATTATACTATATTTTTTATAATTTCAAGACTTTTATCATTATTTATTTTCATCAGTAAAATTCTCCATTTCCAAAACTCTATTTTTCTGCTTTTTTTCAATATTATCTAACATCTCTTGAGAAATATTATCTATATTATTATCAATATATCCTTTAGCATTGTTATAATTATTAAGTAAGTTTTTCATTTGCTCTACCTTTTTAATATGTGATTCTTCCTTATTCATTTTGCACCCCTAATATATTATAATCATTTTTCATTTTTTTATAGAAAATAGCTCAAATATTTTTATCAATATTTGAACTATATGTTTGTTATTCTTCATTATAGTAATTTAATTTTTCTACTAATTCATCAACATCAATTCCATGAACTTCGCAAGCTTCTTCTAAACTTTCGCCACTTGCAGCTGCACATCCTATACAATGCATACCAGCTTCGGTTAGTACTTCAGCTAATTCTTCATTTATTTCCAATATTTCAGATATTAGCATATCTTTTGTTATTTCCTTCATATATTTCACCACCTATCTATATTCTAAACAATTTCATGTTTTTTACACATATTTTTTACATAAATATATTACTACTTACATAAATTCTTGTCAATACCTGATTAATAATTTTTTTCAAAAACTATTGCATATATTTCCACAATATGGTAAGATATATTCATGATACATTTAAGTAATAGAATTCAATTATCAATATTAATAATCATTGCTACTTTCTAGCAATTATCTGGGGAAACATTAGAATAATTACTATGAGGTGATAAAATTTTTTATGCTATATTATGCATTGTATTACCAATGCTATTTAAAATATTAATATGCAAAACACCTTTTTTTGAAGATACATTCAATTCATTTATACTTATGTTTTGCATACTAATAACAAGCCTAATTATTAATCTTGTATACATTTATGATTTTTTATCTAGCTTTATGCTATTACAAAAACAAGGTTCGAAATTAGAATATTTTAAAGATAATATTATGAAAAGGTGATTTTTTGAAAATAATTATAAAAAAAATTATGCTATCATTAATAATACTAGTCATTCTACCTATATATTATGTATATACTTTTACTACAACTTTTTCTAATATATATACAAATAAAGTAGATTTGAGTTTAGTTAATTTAATACCTATAAATTTTGATATAGTAGTTCAATTTACTCAATGCGTTTTTCCTATATCAATATATATATCAGGAATACTAATAAGTATAATATTTATAAAAAAGTCTTTTGTATATATGTCTAAAAAAGCTCAATTTCAAGTTTGTGATACAAGACCATTAATTGATAGCAACGCTATTTGCTTGTATATTGGTGTTGACGAAAATAGCAATAGTGTATATTTAAACCAAAACTCTCTTTTCCAAAACATATTAATTACAGGTGCAATAGGTTCTGGTAAAACAAGTAGTACAATCTATCCTTTTTTAGAACAATTAATAATGTATCCAAATGTATGTGGTCTAATATTAGACGTAAAAGCTAATATGTATAGCACTATAAATTCACTGTGTAAAAAAAATACAAGAAAATTAGTTGTTATTGAAGTTGGTGGAAAATACAAATATAATCCATTAGATAAGCCCAACCTAAAAGCACATGTTCTTGCTGACAGATTAGTTAGCATATTAAAACTATTTTCAAATGAAAAATGTACTGATACTTATTGGTTTGATAAAGCAGGACAAATGCTTACGGAAAGTATAAAGCTAATAAGGCTATATAACAATAATTACGTAGATTTTATAGAACTTCATAAAATTGTTACATCGCCTAAATATATAGAAGAAAAAATCGAAATTGTAAAACAACTATTCTTAAACAATAAGCTAAATACTTCTATGCAATTTGATTTTAATACATTACTTACTTATTTTAAAAATGAATACATTTATTTAGACAGTAAAATATTATCTATTATACTATCTGAAATCACAAGACTAACATTAGTATTCGTTAATGATATAGAAGTACAAGCTACATTTTGTCCAAAGCGAAAAGAAATAACCTTTAGAGGGTTTGAAAATATATTTAAAAACAACGAAATTGTATTATTAAACATTAGTATCGGACAATATCCTAATTTATCTAAAATTATTTGTACATATTTAAAATTAGATTATCAAACAGAAATACTAAAACGTAATATTACTACAATTTCACCGTCATTTTTTGTATGCGACGAATATCAAGAATATTTAACTTCTAATGATGCAAATTATTTTTCTTTAAGTAGAGAATATATGGCAATCAACATTGTATCAACTCAAAGTTATTCTTCATTACTTAACACCTTAAATAATGAACACACTCTAAATGTACTTATTCAAAGTTTTGTAAACAAAATATTCTTAAGAACAGACGATATATATACAATTGAACAATGTCAAAAACTTTTTGGCAAAGAAGATAAAATTAAAATTAGTAATAGCATATCGGAAAATGCACAAGAAACCAACTATAACTATTTATTACGAATTATGCGTTCCAAAAAATCAAATATTTCTCAATCGTTATCTTCGTATACGTATCAAGATAATATTTATGATACAAAAGATTTTTCCTTAAGATTGAATAATTTTGAGGCAATTGTATATTTATCACAAGGAACACACATGTTAAAACCAATGAAAATTAAGCTAAAACCTTTTTTTAGAAAGGAGTGATATTATCAAAAAGAAAAGTATATTAATTATTATTATAGTAATTGTATTGCTATTTTCGTTTTACACAATTTCGTACGGGGCAGATCCTACAATAGTAACCAAATTAAATTCTGCATTTAAAAAAATTAGAGATTGGATGATAAAACTTGCAACCCCTGCCGCTGCAGTCTCCGTAGGAATTGGCATCTTTATAACTAAATTTGGTTTTGGCGATGATGATAAAATATTAAAAGGCAAAAGGCTAATACGAACCGCTCTATATTCTTATGGTTTTATACTTGCAATTGAATTAATCTTAAAGGCAATTGAATCTTTAGTAGGATAAATATGGAAGAAGAAATTCAAGAAGGAAATTCACAAGTACAAATATTTGATTTAATACTAGATACTATCAATAATATGTTTAACAACCTTTTTTCATCAATAGATAATAACTTGTATAATTTATTAGACGACATAGTTTTTCTTGATTGTGAAACAGTTATAACCGATACCATGCAAAGCATATTTTTTTCTGATAAATTCAATTTACTAATTCTTGCAAACATACTAGTTGGCTGTATTGTAACATATAGAGTTATAAAGATTGTAATTTCAATGTATACTAGTCAAGAAACCGAATTACCATACTTATTTATCTTAAAATCTGTTGTATTAATAATTGTTATGAACAATTGCCTATTTATTTGCGGGCAAATAGTTGAAATAAACAGTTATATAACAATGTACTTAATTGAATTAGGAGATTACTTATTTAAACAACCTGTATCGTTTTTAACATTTGCAAACGAGATTAATACATATATTTCGAGTAAAAATACATTTGACCTATTTTCATTAGATGGAGTTATCAAGTCTATGGTTACACTTGGTTCAATAAGTTTATTAATATCATATATAATTAGATACATACTAATTAAAATATTAATACTATGCTCGCCATTTATGTTTTTATGCCTTTTACAAGACAATTTAAAACCATATTTTAGTAATTGGTTAAAATATCTTTTATCATTACTTTTAACCCAAAATATCGTGTGCATAGTGTTGTATTTACCATATATTTTAGATTTTAGCAATGATACTTATTCTAAGTTTTTAGTAATATGTACTATAATTATACTATATAAGTTAAATGGATATATTAAAGAATTTATGGGTGGTTTTTCTACAAATAGTAGTGGTAGTATTAGTTCTTCTATATTACGCTCAATGCAAAGGAAGTGATAATTATGTCTAAAAAATATACTATTCATCAAAATTATGATACACCACCAAAGTTATTTGGTATTTTCAACTATACAACCATACTCATTTCTCTAGCAATTACATTACCAATTGTATTTATAATATCTAAATTAAATTTTTCTATTGACATAAAGGTTTATTGTATATTTATTGTCGTATTTCCTGTAATTATGTTAAATATAGTTTTCTCTAGAGTAACACATCTACATAGGTATATTTACTATGCTATACGATACCTTTTTAGTGAAAAAATTTATGTATATTCAAAAAATAATAAAATTGCTCCTTTTTGATTGCATATATCTACAAAAAATGATATAATTCTTTCAAAAAAGGAGAGCGAATATTTATGGAACTAGATAAAAACGAAATGAGATTATTCTCTTCAATAGAAATACCAGAATTATTTATATCAGACTATATGCCTTTATTAAATAGTGATAGTATTAAAGTCTATCTATATCTTTTATTCGCTCAAAAAAACAATATTGACACTAATATATTAGACCTTTCTAAACGAATTGGTTCTACTGTAGATATTGTTAAAAAAAGTTTTGAAAAGCTTGAACAATTAGAATTAATAATGAAAAAGCCTAATGGATATATTTTAAAAGATATTAGAGAAATAGAATTATATAAACTATATTCTCCTAAACTTACATCTTCATTAGAAGATGCTAATAATAATGCTGAAAAGAACAAAGGTAGACTAAAAGCTATTTCAACTATAAATAACACATATTTTCATGGTACAATGTCGCCTTCATGGTTTACAGATATTGATATGATGTTTGAGAAATATAGTTTTAGTGATGAAGTAGTAATTGCTTTAATACATGACTGTTATGAAAAAGGAACTCTAAATCATAAATATGTTATGGCAGTTGCACAAAGTTGGCATCAAAATAAAATACATAATTTTGATGACTTAGAAAAATATTTTATGGCTTTCGAGAAAAGCAACGAAATTAAAAAGAAAATCGGCAAAAAGCTTGGTTTTAATAGAAACCTTACTCAATATGAAGAGGCGTATGTTGAAAAATGGACTAACGAATATAAATATACTTTTGATGTGATTGATTTAGCATTAAGAAAAACAACTACTAAATCTAACCCTAATTTTGCTTATGTTGATAAAATTATAACTGATTGGAATGAAAAATCTCTAAAAACAGTTGACCAAATTCAACAATATAACGAAGAGTTTAATAAGAAAGAAAAATTTGTAAAAGAAAATACAAATGATAAAAAGTTTAACGGATACGCTAAAAGTAATTTTGGTGATCTTGAAAAATTCTATGATAATATTAAAATCGGTGGTGATTAAATGAACCCAACTATTATAAAAGAAATAAATAGTTGTTATCAAATAAAAAAAAGTAAGGCTTTTTCTGATTTAGAAAAAAGAAAAAAGAAAATATATTCAGATATTCCTAGATTAAAAGAAATTGACGAAGAAATAACTACGTATGCTATGCAGTCTGTTCGTTCCATTCTTGTATGTGAAAAACAAGAGCAGTATTCGTATGTTAAAGATTTGGAAGAAAAAATTAATATTTTGAATGATGAAAAATTGAATATTTTAAAAGAGAAAAATATTGACCCCGAAGAATTAGAGCCTAAATTCGAGTGTGATAAATGTAAAGATACTGGTTTTGTTAATGGCGAAAGATGTTCGTGCTATGAACAATTATTATTAAATTATACATACGATAATTCTAATCTTAAAAATTTTTCTAATGATAACTTTAATAATTTTAATATAGAACTATATAGTACAAACAAAATAGAGAACACAAATATATCTCCAAGAGAAAATATTGAATATATAAAAAAACTGTCTATTGAATTTATAAATAATTTTGATAGCCACGAACAAAAGAATTTATTTTTCTCTGGTGGTACAGGTTTAGGCAAAACATACTTATCTAGTTGCATTGCTAATGAGCTTCTTAAAAAAGGTAAAACTGTACTTTATCAAACAGCACCTAGCTTACTAGATATGGTAATAGACTACAAACTAAATAAAGCTCAATCTAATTGTAAGTTATATTCTCAAATATTTGATGTTGACTTATTAATTATTGACGATTTAGGTGTTGAATATCTAAATAATCTTAATTCCGTAGAATTATTTAATATTATAAATAATAGGTTAATTTCTACTAAACCTATTAAAACGATAATATCTACAAATTTAGACCTAAACAGATTTAGAGATAGATACGACGATAGATTAGTTTCTAGAATTATTGGTAATTATACCATTTGTAAATTTTTAGGAGAAGATATTAGAATTAAACAAAGATAGCGAAAAAGAAAGATAAAATTTTATCTTTCTTTTATATATTATTCTAGCCATACTTCTGATACACTACCTACTAATGTATATTTTGTATTGCCACTATTGGCATACGCACAAGAATTAAGTGTAACATACCACTGTCCGGTATATTCTGATATATCAATTAAAACAGAAGAAGTTCCTATTTCCATGGTCATCCAACCTGTATAAGGTGACGTTCCTGTCCAACTTTGGTCTGAACCGCCCGTTCCAGCACAAACAAACGTATATGATAGTTTTGACGCTAAACCAAACATAAAACCGGGTCCACCACCATCTCCGTGCAGAAAGCGAAGTTACAGTATATTTTATCCCCAATTTAGTGTAATTAGTAATATCAATTTTATTAGTAGTACACTTTGTTACAGTAGCTCCACCATGTGAACCAGTAGAATATGAAACTTTGTGGAAATTCATACTATTAGTTCCTAATGTTGCCGCCTCATTTGTCATACCTACATTAGTCCAACCTTGCGACCAATAATTAAACGTCAATTTATTTCCCCAACCACCAGTTATACTAGTACATTGATTTCCGTTTGCATATAAATATGTTTTATTGGATATTGTCGTTGCTGTTATACTACTAGTTGTATATTCATTTCCTAATGTATCTATTGCTTTTACTTGTATTTCGCTATATGTTGTTCCCGCTGTTAAATTTGTAAATGTATTACCCTCTTGCCATGTGCCTCCATTATCTATGCTATATTGATATGTTACTGCTTGTCCGTTATTATCACTTGTACTTGCATTTATTTCTATACTAGTTGTTGTTACTTCTCCTATTGTTGGAGTAAAACTATATGGGGCTGTATTATCAAATGTATAACTTTGACTTACTACATTCCCACTTGTATTTCCTGCTTTATCATATACACCTTTTATGTGTAGATAATATGTTCCGGTTAAATTAGTTCCTATTGTAAAAGCTGTTCCATTTGTATATGTTGTCCAACTTCCTCCGGTTTGAGCATCTTGACTTGTTGATAAATAGTATTCATACGTATTGTTGTTTGCTAATTCGTTATTATCTGTTACTG
>CALYAQ010000045.1 GCA_944393615.1 uncultured Clostridia bacterium | reverse complement strand
CTACTTATTTAAAATATTTAAAAATTTTATCTTATTGAAAATAATATTAAAACACTTTTTAAAAAAAAAAAAAGAAAAACTAGAAAAATTTCTCTAGTTTTTAATATGGCTATATTATATTTTCTTTTTAATTGTTAATATATTCTTTCCATCTATATACTCATAATCTATGCTATCCATATTTTGTTTTACCATAAATACTCCCAAACCACCAATTTGTCTTTCATCAGCATCTAGAGATATGTCCGGTGTTTTTAGATTTAAAGGGTTATATTGTTTACCACTATCTAAAAACTGTATAATAACTTGCAAAGGGTCTTTACTAATTTCACATCTAATTGTAGTATTTCCCACATCTGGATTATATGCATAATTAGCTATATTTACAAAAATCTCTTCTACTGCTACTTCTATTTGCATTTGCGTTTTTAATTCACAATTATTTTCCTGTAGAGAATTACGAATAAATTCTAATACTTCATTTAAATTTTCTATATTGGCACTTACAGTAATTTCATCCATATTTTTATTATCTCCCATATATTCTAAAGCTAACATCGTAATATCATCAGCTTGTTCTTCTGTTCCCATAAATATATCTAGACGTTTTTTTATATCTATTAAAGTTTGGGTTACACTTGTTTTTTCATTAAAACTATTTAATGTGTTTTTTAATTCAGTCTCACCAAATAATTCTTTATTTGTATTTAGCGCTTCAGTAACTCCGTCTGTATATAAATAGATTTTATCTCCAACATATAGTTGCATTTGTTGTGCTTTAAATTTAATATTTTCCATTCCAGCTAATATAAAGTTGGTATTTGAATTAATGTATTCATATCCACTATTAGCTCTTTTAATTAATGGTTTATTATGTCCAGCATTTACGAAAGTTAATTTTCCTGTTGAGATTTGTAGTATTCCCATCCAAACTGTAACAAACATACCCGCATCATTATTTTCACAAAGTCTTGTGTTCGCCTCATAAAATACATCTTCCAATGACATTCCAGTTGACGTCAAACTTTTTATAAGTGTTTTAACATTCATCATAAATAAACTAGCTGGTATTCCTTTACCTGATACATCTGCAATTAAGATTGCTAAATTATCGTCATCTACCAAGAAAAAGTCATAAAAATCTCCGCCGACTTCTTTTGCTGTATATATTGTAGCATATATTTCAAATTCTTTTCTATCAGGATACGGTGGAAATTGATTTGGTAAACTTGATAATTGAATTTGTCTTGCAAACTTTAATTCATTATCTATTCTAGTTTTTTCTGCATTAATTAATTTTTTTAAAGTATCTACCATAGCATTTATACCATTTGATAAAGACTTAAATTCTTCATTTGAACTAACACTAACTTTTTCATCTAAATCGCCCTTAGATATTTTATCTAATGATTTATTAACTTTTTGTATACCACTTATAACTATCCTTTGCACTAACCAAGATACAGCTATAAACACAACTGCAAAGACTATAATATTACATAATAAAAGAAACATTGCAATTGTATTTCTGTTAAAATACATCTCTTGCTGTGGTAATAATCCTATTAATACATAATCTCCCACTTGATTTGATATTCCTATATACTTTTCGTCATTTATTTTTACATCAAAACTTGTATTTAATAAATTAGTAGGAAAATTACCATATTCGTTTATATTAGTTCCAATATACTCTTGATTATCAATACTAATTATTTTATTATCTTTACATACAATTATACTACCTCCATTACCAATACGAAAACCAATTGCTAAATTTTCAATATTGGCAATTTCCATTGCTTGTTGCAATCTTTCTGGTTTATACCCTATTTGTACAATACCTAAATCGTCTAATCTAGATACACCTGCATATTGAAATATGTCTCCATTTATGCCTTTAGCTTGTGGTTCTTGTACTAATTCAAAATCCTTATTACCTATAGCAAGCATAAACTCTGATGATTGTTTTTGACTAGACATATCATATCCTTCATATTCACTAGGAATAGATTGTATCAAAATTCCATTTTCATTAGATATATGCAATTCATCAACATCCAATGCCTTTAATATTTCTTCTAATTTCTCATCATTATTTAATAAACTTTTATCTAGCTCAATAATTTTCGCAAAAATATGTGCTTTAGCAATTGCAGTTGCATCAGTAATTTCTCGTATAGTTTGCACATTATCATTATTTATTTGTATTTGTTGTTTCGCATCATTCATTTTAACAGATATTAAATCAATTGCATTTTCTTTTGATTGCTTTGTTTGTATGTATAAAGATGCTATAAAGGTTATAAAAAAAGCTATAATTATGAATAAGAAAAGCCATCTTTGAAAAGATTTTCTCATATTTCTTGCCTCCTTTATTCAATTTTTAATATATTAGAAAAACCTGTCATTTCAAATACATCCATAACTGTTTCATTAACATTACTTATAACAAATTCTTTTTTATCTTGATTGCACTTTTTTTGTATCATTAACAGAACTCTTAAACCAGCACTTGAAATATAGTCTACTTTTTCAAAATTCAAAACTAATTTATTTGTTTGTTCAACCAATTCATTTAACTGTTTCTCTAAATTTGGTGAAGTTATTGTATCAATTCTCCCAACTATTTTTAAAGTTATACTTTCTTGTTCTTTTAATATTTCACATTCCATAATTTTATTCCTCCTCTTTAATTAAATTACTATTTTCATAATATTTTCTTTATCAAAAACATATTCTACATTTTTAGAAATCTTTTTAATAATTATCATAGACAATTCATCAGCCTTTTGTTCAAAAGGATTAAACTTATCTCCAGCATACCTAAATTCAAATTCAATCTCATTACTATTTTCATAATACCTAATAGAACCTTGTATATAATATGAAACGTTTGACTTTAAATATGGTATTAATGTATTTACAATAGTCTCCTCAAATATTAATTGCATGTTATTTACATTTTTCTTTGAAATACCTTGTGTATTTCCAAAATTAACAATATCAGAATTAATCTTATAATAGTCAAATGAAATATTTGTTATTTCAAAATTATATGATTTGATTTTATTTATAAAAGCTTTTGTTTTAGGCCTTTTAGGATTTTCAAATATCTCCTGTGGTGTTCCTTGTTCATATATTATACCTTCATCCATATAAAATACTTTTGTTGAAACATCACGTGCAAAATTCATTTCATGTGTAACAATTAACATTGTAAGACCCTCTTTTGCTAATCTTTTAATAACGCCTAAAACTTCTCCTACCATTGTAGGATCTAAAGCTGATGTTGGTTCATCAAACAAAATTATTTCTGGTTTCATAGCTAGGGCTCTAGCTATTGCTATACGTTGTTTTTGACCGCCTGATAATTCATCTGGATATGAATATGCCTTATCCTTTAGTCCAACCATTTCTAATAATTTCATTGCTTCATTATAAGCTGTTTGCTTATCCATTTTTAATATTTCTACTGGACCTAATATAATATTTTCAATTATCATTAAATGAGAAAAAAGATTAAAAGATTGAAAAACCATTCCCATTTTTTGCCTTACTTTTGATATATCTAAATCTTTTTGTAGTATATTTTGTCCCTCTATTATTATTTCTCCTTTTGTAGGTATTTCTAATAAATTTAAACATCTAAGGAATGTACTTTTTCCAGTACCTGATGGTCCGATAATCGAAATAATTTCACCTTTTTGTATATGCACATTTATATCTTTTAAAATTGTTAAATCATTATACTTTTTTTCTAAATGCTTTATCTCTATCATATTTTTTTCACCCCTTTTATTATACGTTTTCTACTTTTTGGATCAATTTTAATTTCTATTTTTGTTAACAACCATGCTATTAAATATGTAATAATAAAATATATTAGAGCTGTAACAATCAACGGAAAAAATGCATCTAATGTTCTTGTTCTAATCAAATCAGTTACTCTTGTTAAATCTTCTATTGATATATATCCAACAATAGATGTCATTTTTACCATTGAAATAAATTCACCTTTATATACTGGTAACACATGTCTTGCAGCTTGTGGAAAAATAATTTGTTTAAATATTTTTAATGGTTTAAATCCTAATGCAAGCGCTGCTTCTTTTTGTCCCTTATCAACTGCATCTATACCAGTTCTCATCATCTCTGCTGTATATACTGCAAAGTTAATTGCAAATCCAATAATTGCAACGTAAACAGCATTTATAGGTGATTGAGCAAAAACAACATAATATAATATCATAAGTATTAATAATATTGGTGTACCTTGTATAAGTCTTATAAACAGTTTAGCTGGTATATTAAATATTTTTCTTTCAGACCTTCTAGCCATGCATATACCAAAGCCTAGAATAGTTCCTATTACTGCAGCTCCCAATGAAATTATAACTGTTACTGCTAAACCTTTTAATACCATTTGATACCTATTTTCAGTTATAAAATTACTGATAAAGCTATTTTTAATATCAGTAAAAAATCCTGATATACTATTATCTGCTACTACATCACTACCATTTTTTAAAACTACAAAAACTATTCCACCTTCATAATTAGGATATGAAAACAGTACTTTTTGCTTTCTTTCTTCTGTAACAGTAACGCATCCTACACCAACGTCGTATTTTTTAGTAGCAATCCCCGGAATAAGGCCTGTTAAATCTATATTATGGATATTAATATCATAGCCAAGCTCGTAACAAATTCGTACGACAACCTCTAAATCATATCCTACATATTTATTATCTTTTATATAAGCAAATGGCATTAAAGTAAAATTTGTTGCTAGCTCAAGAGTACCATTTTCACCTGTAAGTTCAATATCTGGCATTACCTTTATACTCTCATCTGTACCTAACCATTTATCAGCTATTTGTTTTAATGTACCATCTTGCTCCATTTTTTTAATAACTGCGCTAAATTCTTCTTCAAGTTTTTTATTCTCTTTATTAAAAATAAAAGCATAATCATTTTTTAATAAAAATTCTGGCAAGTAATCAATATTATCAACTGTATTTTTAAAGCACTTTATAGATGGTTCTTCATCTAAATATGCATCAATTTTACCTGAATTTAATGCCACTAAACAATCTGATAGTGAATTATAATACACAGGAATAGAATCAGGATATTTTTTTAGTAATTCATCAGCAAAAAGAGTTCCTGCTAAACAGCCAACTTTTTTACCATTAAAATCTATAGCTTGACTATTATTTTCTTCTCTTACAACAACTACTAACCCACCTTGATAGTTAGGTTCTGTAAATAAAACTGATTCTTTTCTTTCATCAGTTATTGTTATACAAGCACCTGCAATATCATATTTTCCCGAAGCAATACCTGGTATTATTCCGACAAAATCCATATCATATATTTCTAAATCATATCCCAACTTTTCACATATTCTTATCATAATATCTATATCATATCCAACTCTTTGATTATTTTTTATATATGAAAAAGGAAGTGAGGTACTATTAGTAGCAAACTTTATCGTACCATTTTCGCCTGTCAAATTAATATTAGGCAACACCTTTATATCTTCATCTGTACCTAGCCATTTATCAGCTATTTGTTCTAAGGTTCCATCATTTTTCATCTGTATTATAACCTTATCAATCTCTGATTTTAAATTTGTCTTTGATTTATTCATAATATATGCATAATCATTTGTATATATCAATTGTGGCAAATATGTAACGCCCTCTACTGTATTTGAAGTATATTTTGCCATTGGTTCGTCATCAATATATGCATCAATTTTTCCTAATTTAAGTGCTGTCAAACAATCTGGTAAAGTATTAAAATATTGCACAATAGCATCTGGACAAACATCTTCTAATACTACATCATATATCGTTCCAGCTACACATCCCACTTTTTTGCCTGATAAATCTGCTACAGTTTTTATTTCTGAGCCATAAGAAAAATTAAACATTGCTAAACATATTGTGATAATTAACGTAATAAGTAGTGTCTTTGCTATTTTTTTCACTATATTCATCTCCTTTTAAAAAACCATGTTTATAAATATAATAACATTACAATTGTAAATTTTCAAGATTTCGAACAAAATAAACTTCAATTTAAATAGCAAATCGAGTAGAGAATAAATAATAATTTTATTTATTCCCTCTCACACCACCGTACGTGCCGTTCGGCATACGGCGGTTCAATTTATAAGTTCATTTCAAGCTAAATAATAATCTAGGGCAAAAACTAA
>CALYAQ010000044.1 GCA_944393615.1 uncultured Clostridia bacterium | reverse complement strand
CTTTTTATTGTATGTTACTCTAGTTTTATTTTCTCTTTCCTATTTATTTTTTTACATACTAAACCAAGTTCGAATTTTTCTTCAAACTTTAATTGTAAATTGTATCCAATTGTGTGTGTGTGTGTGTAGAGCCCCATGACTTGTATCGTTTATTACCATTTTTTACTACTCCTTTTACCTTATTTGTTTTTTATCTTGGGCTATTATATAAATTTTCGTATTTCATGCATTATGGTATCGTTGTCAGTTGATATAATATATATTATATATCCATTTCTTTCAACCGCAGTTCTATTCAATATAAGATTATACTGTTCTTGGTCTAATTTGTTCCAAGCACTTTCATACGCAAGTAAAAATTTCTTTATGTGCATTTTTGCATCTTCTTTATCCTCTTCAAAAGGTTTTAAAATCATATATAATTTACTGCTAAATTTACTTTGTTCCATTCTAACAAGATATGAATCAACCTTTGATAAATCAACTCCAATAAAACTCTCGATTTCCTGTTTAGTTGGTGTAAACATATTTTCAAATATCAAATTAGAATTTTTGTCTGTAACAACCTCTAACCTACTTTGTATTTTAGTTAATATTGGATCATCAGGTTGTGTATTTATATTTGTTTCTTCTTCATTTAGAACTTCTTGTCCATTATTATTTTCTTCGTTATCATTGTTTTCGTGTTCTATATCATTATTACTTATATTAGGAATATCATTGTTACTCACATTAACAGTTTGACCATTACTTTCATTATTATTTTGATTAATATTTTCTATATCTTCTTTACTATTTAATATACTTACAACTATAAATATTGTAATTGCAATAATTATTATAGCTAATACAATAAATTGATTTTTAGTTAATTGTGGCATTCCTCTACCCCCTATTTTTTCTTTCTTTTACTATATTTTTTCTTACCCCTAATGCAATCATCAATACCGTGATTATAACGTATAGATATCCTATATCAACATTTAAAGTTAACCATGAAAATATAATTTGGCAAGACTGTATAAATAAATTATTTGCATAAATAAATAAAGTAGCTATTCCATTTTCCCAACCCAACATTGCAAATATTGTACGTATAATAGTAACTATTCCAAAAATTAACAATATATAAAATGGGGCTGTGTATTTTCGTATTCCTTCTCTTTTCTTTGCAGACATATATCCTAAACAATACATCATAAAACACACTAACACTGTTGAAAATACACCAATTCCAATTTGTGTCATATACTCTAATTGATTTGTATATGCAAATGCATTAATAATAACCCCAAACATTAATATTACAAAATATGCTATAAGTTCTAAATAAAATCTATTAAAAATCACATTTTTAAAATTCATACTTTGAGGTATCTTTTTCTCTTCCCTTAACTCTTGCTCAATTTGTTTTAAATACTCTTCATTACTTTGCCTAATCACATCTTCAGGTTTAGGCTCATACTCTTTATAAAATTGACTCATTACATTATTCCTTTCTCAATTTTTCTATCACACTACTAAACTCTTTTGGTATATTTGTGCTAAACTCAATATATTTATTTGTAACAGGATGTATTACTCCTAAAGTTTGTGCATGCAATAATTGTCCTTTAATACCAAAAGGGTTCTTACCATTTGAATAGACCTCATCTCCTACTAATGGATGATTTATTTGTGACATATGAACACGAATTTGATGTGTTCTTCCTGTTTCTAATTTTAGTTCAACCAAAGTATAATCTTTAAATCTTTCCAAAACTTTAAAATGAGTAACTGCTCTTTTGCCATTGCTATCTACTGCCATCTTTTTTCTATTACTCTTACTTCGCGCAATAGGCATGTCAATTGTTCCTTCATCTTCAGATATTACCCCTCTTACCAACGCAACATATATTCTATTTATGCTATGTTCTTTAAATTGCATTGCTAAATGTTTATGTGCATTATCATTTTTAGCAATCACTAAAATACCTGTCGTATCTTTGTCTATTCTATGAACTATACCAGGCCTAATAACTCCATTAATTCCAGATAAATTCCCCTTACAATGTGCTAATATTGCATTAACTAATGTACCTTGATAATTTCCATGTGCAGGATGAACCACCATTCCTTTAGGCTTATTAACCATTATTATATCATTATCTTCATATACTATATCTAAATCTATATCTTGTGGCAATACTTCTAAAACTCTATTTTCAGGCACATCAATTGTAATTATATCCCCGTCGCTTACCTTATATGAAGTTTTAACAGTGATGTCATTTACTAGTATATTTCCATTTTCAATTAACGTTTGAATATATGACCTTGTTAATTGATTATCAATTTGTGATATATATTTATCTACCCTTAAATAATTCTTTAAACCATTGCTTTGTACTTTTACTTTGTACATTTTTATCTCCTTCTGTCATTGTTTGTGCTTTATCATCAGTTATTTTTATTGCATACATTCCAATTAAAAGTATAACCCCCAACACAATACACACATCAGCCAAGTTAAATACAATACCCTTTAATATATGGTTTAACTCTATATAGTCTATAACAAACCCTCTTGCCAACCTGTCTATCAAATTACTTACACCACCACCAATAATTAGTGTAAAAGTAATAAAATTAAATTTAGTTCTAACCTTTTTGGCATATTGATTGAAAAAAAACACTATAAACACAATTAATAAAACAGTGCTAAATAATATTAATAACCAATTAAAAGATGTTTCACCTATCATAAAAGTATTTTCTAAATACGATAATTTAAAAAAGAAATTCTCTATCGTACTATTAACCAAATTAGCTGATGCTAGATATTTGAATAATTGATCTACCCCTATCAATGCTAAAACAGATATAATAAATATTCCCATACTTTCCCCCTTATACACTACACATATCTTTTTTAATATTATATATAATTTATTTCATATTTTCAATAATATTTGAAAAATATAGAAAAAAATGAATTTTCGATGTTTTATTTATTTTTAGATATTTTTTCCATTGAAGAAAAATTTTAGATTTTTTTAAAAAAATGTATCAATATTTTTTGTTCGCACATAATACTATTGTAATTATAGAAATAACATTGTATATTTAAAAAAATTAATATTTAGTTAAATTAATGTTACTATAATTTAATCATCCTTTACTCATAATGAGGTTAATACGGTTTTGTTAGACCATTGAACCATAATAATCAATGGTCTTTTATATTTGTTTTTGAAAAAAGAACTTACCAAAAGGTAAATTCTAATATGTATAAAATTGACTGACCTCTCCAGGTGGAATTAAGACATAATCTCCAAACTTTCCATTTGCATACATTGCATCCCAACGTTTAGTTCGAAGTATCTTAATTACAAACCTTAAACAACTTGCATTTTCAAGAATAAACTTAGGAACATCTTTTTTAAAAAGATAATAGCAATTATCAGTATTAGCCTGTGTTTTCAACAACACATTTTTTAATTCTAATATTACATTTCTCCCTTGTTCTTGTAAATCATCATCATTAACTAATAAATAGTCAATGTAATCAATAAGTTTTAGTTTTTCTGAAAATTCATTTGTATTTTCATGTTGTACAAGCATTTTTACACTCATTTTTAGATTATAACACAACGCAAATTAAATAATCAATTATTTTTTCAATAAATATATGTTTTTGTAAATATTTATGTTAAAATATATATGAATTTTAGGAGGATAACATGGTTTACGATGGAGTTTTAACTTATACAGTATTGAATGAATTGAAAAATATAATTATAGGGGCTAGGGTCGAAAAAATAGTAATGCCAACTACTTTAAGTATAGATTTATACCTATATTCAGGGCAAAAACACATACTAAAAATTGATTGCAACCCTACTAGTACAAAAATGTATTTATCAAATGATAAAAAGGTCGGGCCTTTGGTTCCACCTAGTTTTTGTATGGTTTTAAGAAAACACCTAGAAGGCAGTAGAATAATAAGCATATCGCAATATATGTTAGATAGAATTATACAAATAGATTTTGAAACATATAGCGAATTGAAAGATAAACAAACCAAAAGCTTAATTATAGAGTTAATGGGTAAACATAGTAATTGTACGTTAATTAGTAATACAAATACTATTGTTGATAGTTTAAAGCACATTACACCTAATATAAGTAGCGTTAGAAGTGTATTGCCAGGATTACAATATGTATATCCTATAACCAAAAAATCATTTTTATGTACCAGTGAAAACGATTTTTTATCTAATATCGATACGTCAATGACAATAATAGACTATCTAACATCAACATATAATGGGTTTAGTAAAAAATTTGTTCAACATATAGCAAATATTTTACAATTAGATATAAACACTTATATTGGAAATTTAGATAATGTATCTATAAAAAAGATATATAACACTTTAAAAAACATATTTATATCTATTGAAAAAAACAACATTAATGTAGATATTAACAATGATTATTTAGTATTTAATAGTTCTAATACTGATTTTAGTATTAACAGTTTTTTAGACAAATACTATACCAATTTAAGTTATATAAATTCTTTAACTCAAGAAAAAGATAATTTATCAAGACAATTAAACGGGTACATAAAGAAATTAAATAAAAAGTTAAAAGTTACGATTTTAAACCTTGAAGAATGTAACAAAATGGACTTATATAAACTTTATGGAGAATTAATTAGTGCTAATTTATACCAATTAAAAGATAAAACTAACGAAGTTACATTAAATAATTTTTATGATAATAATAATAAAATAACCATTTCCCTAGACTGTTCAATAACACCCCAAGCTAATGCACAAAAATACTTTAAAAAGTATTCAAAGTTAAAAGTCACATATACATATTCTATTGAGCAAAAGGAACTACTAGAAAATGAAATTAAATATTTAGAATCTGTATTATATAATATTGATAGCATTCAACAACTTGATGAATTAATTGATATCAAAAAAGAATTAATATTGCAAAACTACATTAAAGATAATCAAAAGAATAAAAAAGCAAGGCAAAATATTGATAGTAAAGTTAATTTAAAAGATAGAATTGAAAAAGTCATTTATGAAGAATATACAATATATATAGGAAAAAACAATATTCAAAATGAATTCATTACACATAAATTAGGCAAAACTAATGATATATGGTTACATGTTCAAAATGCTCCTGGCAGTCATGTTGTAATAAAAAATGTTAGCAATAGCAATATACCTAATGATGTTATTGAATATAGCGCCAAATTAGCAGCGCTTTATTCCAAGTTAAAAAATAATAATAAAGTTAATGTTGATTATTGTGATATTAAATATGTAAAAAAACACCCTGTTAATAAACCAGGATTAGTAATATATACAAATTTTAGCACAGTTACAGTTGTTCCAAAAAAATGAAAAACTCGAGCTATATAACCTAGTTATATTAGGATATATACTTGAGTTTTATTTTGTAAATAAACTTCTTACCATTAAGAATATATACATTCGCATTAATATTTTCATTTATTTAATTATATTGCTATTTTTCGTTTTTCTATTATTTCTTTCACTTTATCTTCTGAAATTCCTACTATTTGCGATATAACATTAAATGTAAATTTTAAATTATACATTTTTAATATTACCTCTTCT
>CALYAQ010000043.1 GCA_944393615.1 uncultured Clostridia bacterium | reverse complement strand
CATTTACACTTCTACTTGCTAATATTACTGCTCCTACTAATATTAATAACACAATTACTGTTATTACTAATGCTATTAAGCTTATTCCTTTTTTATATAATTGGTTCATTTTCGTTCTCTCCTTCTACAATATTTTTTTACATACTAAAACAAGTTCAAATTTCTCTTCAAACTTTAATTGTAAGTTATATCTAATTGTGTGTGTGTGTGTGTGTGTGTGTGTACAGCCCCAAGGCTTACAAGGTTTTTTCCATTTTATTTTTCCTTTCTTTCTCTTTTAAGTATTATAATATAATACACACAAGTTGTATGTATTACATTTGTTATACATTCTAAATTTAATCTATCAACAATGAATTTTCTATCTCATTTTTAATTGCTTCAACATTTTCTTTGAGCACTCTATAGTCAAAAAATACACTCCCTTTATAATTATTTAATTTACGTGAAAATTCTAATTGTTTTTCTATCTCATTATCATCAAACGTTATATATTTACTTAACGAATGTCCTATATACAAGTCAACTTTAGCATTGTTTAATCTATCATTCCACCATATAGCAACTTCCTGAAATGATTTATCTGATTCATCACATTGAAAATATATTTGCGGTATTAAGTAATCAATATATCCCTCATTTATCCATGCTATAGGGTCACAATAATACCAATTTAAAGCATCTTCATATATTCCATATGGACTTATACCAAATAAGCAAGAGGCTCTTGCATGTTTTACAGTATAATATATTTCTTTAACCATTTGATTAATATTGTTAATTCTCCATTGAGTAATTGATAAGTTATTTCCATACATTTTATACTCCTTACTATCATCAAACTCATCATCACTAAAAGAATAGGGATAAAAATAATCATCAATGTGAATACCATCGACATCATATTTTCTTACAATTTCTTCTACGCCAGCACAAACTAATTTTCTTACTTCAGGCATACCAGGATTATAGTATAGCTTTTCGTCTACATATTTCACACAATATTCAGGATGCAATCTTGCTGGATTTTTTAAGTCTAAATTATTCAAGCTAGTACCTGAAATATTGGTTACTCTTAAAGGATTTATCCATGCATGTACCTTAATATTGTTTAGATGCGCTATATTTATTATATATTCTAATGGATCAAAATTTTCATCCGGAGCTACACCTTGTACACCCGAAATTGTATCAGACCACGGAAATATATTTGATTCATATAACGCATCAGACGACGGTCTTACTTAAAAAAAAATCGTATTAAATCCTAATTGTTGAACAGTATTAACTATATCATCCAATTCACTTCTTAGCTCTTTTGAACTTAAGCCTTTGACAATAGGATAATCTTTGTTTAATGAACTTGCAATCCAAACACCATAAATTTTTTCTTCTTTTTTACAATTTTCTAATACACACGTATATAATTGAATAAATAAAGCTATTAATACTATAATAAAAATTATGCATAATATTATTTTTTTTAAACTAATTTGTCTTTTCATTTTATTCCTTTCATAATATATTTTAATAATATTATACTTAGGAAATATATTTGTCAAGTTTTAATAAATTTTTTTACCTATTTTTACGTTTTTTTAGATTGACATTCACTGTACACGTATGTTATTATGTTATTATAAAAACAGTAAAGGAGTTTATTATGAGTTATTTTTCTATAATTATACCAGTTTACAAATGTGAAAAATATATATCGCGTTGTATTAATAGTGTCATTGAACAAAGCTTTAAGGACTTCGAATTAATATTAGTAATCGATGATATTTTTGATAATTCATATAAAATATGTAATGATTATAAAAAGTTGGACAGTAGAATAAAAGTACTTTTTCAAAAACATTCTGGTGTATCTGCAACTAGAAATACTGGCTTAAAAAACAGTACTGGAAAATATATAATCTTTTTAGATTCAGATGATATTTTCTTTAACAACTATACTCTAGAAAAAATATACAACAAATCTCTATCAACTAATTATGATATGTATATTTACGGATATATAGATAGTAACGGTAAAAAGCATGACAATTATTCTTTGTTTTTAAACGAAAAAAACGGGAACGTTATGCTAGACCACAGTCTACAATTAAATCATTCAATTCCTTGTACAATTTGGAGATGTATTTTTAAGTCTTCAAGTATTTCACAATTATATTTTAATGAACAATATGAATATGGCGAAGATGTTGATTTTATTTTTAGAGTTACTAAACAATTACATACTTTTCAATTTGTTAATGAATATATTATAGTTTATACAACCTCTAACACCGAATCTATAACACATAATCTTACTATTGATAAAATACAAAATTGTATTAATATGTTAAAGTATCACTATAATTATTATAAAGAATTATCTCACAAACAAAACCATGTTAAAATATTGGAATATATAGCTAATAGATACTGTAATATGTTAGTTCGAGCATTTTTAGTCGATAAATCCAACAATCAAAATATAGCTAATTCTTTAATAGATAAAGAAATAATAAAAAATTCCGCAGGCATAATTTACATGGGAACTAAAATCATATGGAAACTATTAGGCTATAAAATCGGTTCTAAATTCATTGGTAATATATTTTTTGTGTATAAAAACTTTTCTTTTCGCAAAATAACACACAATAAATATTATTAATACTTATTGTGTGTTATTATATACATTTTAGCCTTCATGAACAAAAATGCGAATATATATTAATTTTTGTCAAATACTATTCTATAGAATTATCGATAGAAATATCAGTTCTTTCACGGAAATTTCATGGATGGTAACAAAAATGTTACAAACCAAATTGTTTGTAGTATTTTTATTAATTCTTCATATTCTAATAAACACTTGAGCTTTGCTCTAGTCATTGTTTCTTGCTATTTGTTTTTTCTTTATACTGTTTATGCATGAATAAAACTAAACTTTCTAAATGCATTTAATGTCTTTTGACTTGTTTCATTTAATATTCTACGATCATCTTGTTTATTTTTTTGCATTTTTTAGATTTACCATTATATAACTTTTCAAATACATTTTTAAGCCAGACTTTCCTATGGTATTAAAAAGGGGCTGTAAAAAAGCCCCTTTTTATAATTGTTCCCTTATTATATTATAGTAGTTTTTTTCTAATACCAATCTTGACATTTTATATTTTCCATTTATTATACTACTAATCTTTTTTACATATCCGTCTTCTACTTCCACACCTTCATTAGGTATAAATTTCTTTGTAATAGAATTATATCTTCCCTTATCTGTTATAAAACTTCTATTGGAATAAATAACTAATGGTTCAACATCTGATAAAATATCCTTACCAATTAATAGTCTTGAGTCATATTCTATACCAAATAAATTTAATAAAGTAGGTAATACATCTAAACTACTGCCTAATTTATCCACCTTTATAGGCTCTTTCATACTACCTGACCATACTAGAAATGGCATGTGATATTTCTCAAAAACATCATCTCTTTGGTATGTTGAAAGTTCATTTATTTCATCCAAAGTTAATCCATAAGGATAATGATCTGCACTTATAGCTATTACAGTATCCTCTAACTTTCCTGCCGCCTCTAGTCTTTTGATTAACTCAGCAATAGCCTTATCCAATTCTACTTCTGTTGCAAGATAACATCTAGCAGGTTCCGAATATGGTAAATCTTTTACTACATCCCAATTCCTATAAACCATCATATTACCAGTCCTAGTATAATACAAATGTCCGCTTACAGTCATGTAATATGCTACAAAATTATCATTATTAATATAATCATCAACCGTAACATCAATCATCTCATAATCACTGTTAGGCCATAAAGTACAATTCATTCTTTCCTCTAGCCCATTACCTTTTGCAAGATACGAATTATATCCCATGGTCTTTATATACGTATCTCTGTTATAGTAAGTATAAGTGTGATTATGATATGCATTACTAGAATATCCCAATTTTTCAAAAACATTTGCATATGAATACGGCATATAATTTCCGTCTATTCTTTTTATACTCCATACACCTTCTTTTGGTATTAAAGATGTATCTGTTATATATTCTCCATCAGCCGTACTTACCGGAAAAACTGGAGTATAGAAATTATCAAATTGGAACCCTTCTTTATACAGCTTATATAATGTTGGTGTTACATCTTCCCTAATAGCCATAGTACTAAAAGCCTCTGCAACAAATACAACTAAATTTTTCCCCTCAAACATACCTGTATACTCGTTCTTTTTTGTTGGAGTGGCAGTTGAAAAATACTCATGCATATTTTTAATAGTTTCATCAGTCTCATTTGCAATTAAACTATCAAAATCAATTTCCAAGATGTTATAGCCCTTTTCTTGATTTTCAGGTATAACAGTAGGGTCGTTTACAATATCCCCTGTATCAATTTCTTTTTCCTCAAACCCAAATATTAAACGTTGAATATCTAACCTCATAGTCGTACATATTCCCATTTTACTTGCTGTTAACAATGGAGAATGAACGTTATAGTATAAATTTTTAGCAGAATAAATATCTTTCGAACTTGTAAAATTGATACATAATATTGCAAATAATTGTACAACAACTATAAATATAATTTTACTTAATCTTTGTTTTGCATTATGTTTTTTTAACAAAATATTTTTCTTTGTAGTAAGCACAACCCATAATATAAATGGTAAGAACACCAATACTATTATATACCAATTCTCTAATATTTTTTTCAATATCATTTCAAAAAATTGAAACACCTGATTACCATTCATCATTGAAAATATAGATATTATTGAACCATAAACTTCATAATATATTACCTGTGCACCAAATATAAACGAAATCAAAAATATAAGTATATATGAAAATATTCTATTAAATTTTTCACTACCCAAACCAATAAGTAAATACAGAACTGTACCAATAGGTAAAGATAATAATATCTTCCACAATATTCCTTCACCTGTATTTAATACAAAAGTAGAAAATATCATCTCTTCAAATATTATAAATATTAACAAGAATAAAAAACTTGGTATCAACATTTTTTTCTTTTTCATCATATGTTTCATACAAAAACCCCTTTTTGATTAATCTTTCTTCTTTTTTTCAATAACAATATCTCCAAACTGCTCTTTTTGCTCAACTGTTATTCTTTTTAATTTAGCCAACTCTAGTAAGCTTAAAAATGATGTGACAACATCCAACTTGCTTTCCTGCTTTTTAGTAAACAACTTATTGAATATAAATTTGGGTTGTTTCATTAGCAATTTTACTATCTCTCTTGCCTTTGAGCGAACAGTTACTTTTTCATATTCAGCTAATTTACTAACATTCTCATAATTTAGATTTTTTAAATTGTCATTTCTCTTTACTAAATTATAGTATGTCACATATATTATCTCTTTATTATAAGTTTTCTCAATTTTTTGTTTAGGTAATTTTATATTATCTGGCTGTTTACTTATTCTACCCGAATATTCTTGCCACCTGTCTTTTAAAGCAATTGAAAAGTCTTTATATATCTTATACTCTAATATTCTTCTTGCTAATTCTTCTTCTGTTAATTCCTCCTCTTCCTCTTCTGGTTCTAGCATAGGTATTAATTTTTTTGATTTTAAGTATATTAAAGTAGCGGCCATAACTAAAAATTCACTTGCTATTTCTAGGTCTAGCTCTTCCATTTTTTGCATATATTCTATATATTGTTCAATTACTTCGTCTAATTTAATATTAAATATATCCATTTTATTTTTATCAATTAAATAACATAATAAATCAAATGGACCTTCAAAATTATCTATTTTTATTAAATATTTCTCTTCTTTTCTTTCTAATATTTCTTCCATTTCTACACCTACTTTACATATTTAACATTATATAACACTATATTGATATATTCAATCTTTTTAAAGAAAAAATACTGAAAAATAGCCATGAATTGTTACAATTCATGACTAAAAAATATTTTCTATTGCCAAGTAAATATTGGATATCCACCGTTTATATTATTTGTATCGGCTTTCCATGTACTATATGGCACACTGCTATTTGCACTAACCCAACCATTTAGTGCAGTTAATAGGTTAGTAGTTGAAGTACCATTAGGTGATACCGCTGTTGCTATTGTTCCTGTTGTACCACTTAATGTAAATGCATACGAATTGGTAATAGTTCCGGAATTAGTATATCCGTATATTGTATTAGCATAACCACCAGATGCAGACAACGCACCTGAGTTATAGCAATATGAAATTACCGAACCACTATTATTTCTACTTGTTATTCCACCTGATGCTTGATATGTTGTTACACTACCTGCATTATAGCAATTATATATATTACCAGAATTAGTTCCAGAAATTCCTGCATTATGCTTATTTCCAACAAGAGTAGCTTTATTATAGCAATTAGCTATAGTTCCAGTATTACGTCCAGCTATTCCGGCTGAATTCCACCCATAAGTTCCTGCTGCTTGTGTAGTATAGCTATATCGCTCTAAAGCTCCCAAACTACCACAATTATATATATTACCATAATTTCTACCTACTATCAAACCGCAATCAGCTCCTGTTATTATCTTTGAATTTTGTACAATAATATTTTGTACTGTACCATAATTATTACCAAATAGTCCCGAAGATGTCACGTCACTAAAAGCTTGATACATTCCATTTATTTTATGACCACCCCCGTTGAATGTACCACTAAAATTAGGATAATAATAGTATTGTGTATAACTAGAATTATATGTTGTTGTACTTGTATACGTTGAACCATTCAAATAGTATATTGTTTTTTTATCTCCTGCATATTTATTTACTATACTGTTAAAATTACTACTATTTATTGTTTCAGGTATAGCCTTTATAGTATTTTTACCTATCGCTTCCCACGTATATGAGGGCTTACTTGAATATGTCCAACTACTATATGATGAATAAGTAGTATTTAATACCAAGTCACTATTTAACACTATTGTTTTACCACTAAAATTAGTCCCTTTAACATTATATGTTCCAGAAGTTGCATTAGCATCTTGAGGATTATCATAATATACTGTCGGATTATTTACTAATAGAGCTAAACCAGCCAATTCATTAGCTCCGTATATATTAAATGTTGTTGCATTTGTATTTCTTATATACCAATCTATATCACATTTTCCATTCCAATTCATAGATATTGTTGATATTGATAAATTTTCACTTATTCTTTCATTCCCTACTGTATCTACCGCTTTTACCTTTATACCATTATATGTCGTTCCCTCTGTTAAATTAGTAAAAGTATATGTTGTTGCACTTGTACCACCACTTGGTAACCATGTTGCTCCATTATCTATACTATAATAATATGTTACTGCTTGTCCGTTATTATCAC
>CALYAQ010000042.1 GCA_944393615.1 uncultured Clostridia bacterium | reverse complement strand
AGTAATCTATAGAAGTATTATAGTAATATGCTAAATTTATTAAAATTTTTGTAGGTATATCATTTTCTCCTGTTTCATATTTTGAATATCCAGTTTGTGACATATTTAATATGTTAGCAATTTCTTTCTGTGTTAAATCATTATCTTCTCTTAAAGATCTTATTCGACTATAAGCTTTTTCATATCTATTACTCATACTTTTTCTCCTCCTTTGCATTATGTTTGCCAATTAAGCCATTCTTTAAAAAAATTGAGGATTTTTTTTTATAAAAGTGTAAAAACTGTATGAAAATATCTAGAAAATAGAGTTTATAAAAATATTTTAAAATATTTTAAAATTACTATTGACTTATAACCTGAATTAGGTTAGAATATTAAACGAACAACCTGAAACAGATTAAATAAAAATAGAAATACTTTAATAAAACGGCTTTTAATGTTTCAGGAAAGAGGCTGTTTTATTGGTTTCTTAACTATAAATATAGTAAGAAAAAGGCACACTAAATGAAAATAAGGAGGTGAAGGAGGAAGATGTGAAAAGAGTTATATATCATCGTGGAAAGAGAATGGTCAAAAAAAAGATAAACAAAAAGAAAGTAGTTGGATTAATACTTGTAATAGCAATAATAGTGTTTTTGGTTGTGAACGCATATGGAAAAAATGAGTATAAAGAAAATAATAATGTGGAAACATCATCACAAGTAACCAATAATACTCAAGAAACAAATTCTATTTCTGAAGGAGAAGAAGAAAAGAAGTATGAAGATGTTGATATACCTGAAACTTTAGGTGATTATGATGTTCTCGGACAATTAGTCATTGAAAAGATTGGCGTAAGGCAAAATATCTTAAGTAAAACAGAAAGTGGTTCATTGAAACTTGGTGTAACCAAATTTTATCCACCAGAAGTAGATATCAATGAAGCTGGTAACTTTTGTATATGTGGTCATAATTGGAACAACATTTTAAAAAGATTAGATGAGATGAATATAGGAGATCAATTTTATCTAATTACTAGAGAAACAAAGGAAAGAATAGATTATGAAATTTATGATAAATATTCTTGTGATCCAACAGATTTATCTTGTTTAGATCAAAACCAAGATGGAAATAAAGAAGTAACTCTAATAACATGTAATCCTGGGGGATTAACTAGACTTATATGTAAGGCAAGGGAAGTGTAACGCTAAAAAGCGAAAAAGGTGTATTAATAAAAGTACATAAGATTATTAAGAATAAGAAAGGAAGATGTAAAAAATGAAAATGAAAAATAAAGTATTAGGAATATTAGTAACATTAATTATAATGATAGGAGTAATGGCAAGCCAAGTTAATGCTGCCAATATAAGCGCAAGCGCAACAGAAGTTAATAAAGGAGACACTGTAACAGTAACAGTTAATTTAGACAGTGCAACACCATATATAGATGTAGATTTAGCATATGATGCAAATAGTTTTGAATATGTAGATAAATCAGCTACATCAGGTCTTGAATCATTAACAGTAAATGATGAAAACGGAGAAGTAAAAGTTTCAGGAGCAGATGTATATAATACAACAACATATGTATCATTCACATTTGTTGCTAAAGAAAACACAGATGCAGCAGAATTCGTTGCAAGTGGATTAACAACACAAAGTGGAGAAACTTTAAGTGTAAGTTCTGTATCAGTAGCAGTTGTAGAAAAAGCTGAAGAACCAACAAATCCAGAACAACCAGAAAATCCAGGACAAGTAGAAACTCCAGATACAAATGTACCAAGTGATACAAACAATGATGCTCAAGCTGGAAACGAAGCAAATACAGATGCACCAAAAGTTGATGAGAACGGAAATGTAATAACAAAATTACCTCAAACAGGAGTAACAGTTTTCCAAGTTGCAGGTGTAGTAGCATTAGTAGCAATAGTAGCAGCTGTAGCAATTAGAAAATTAAGAAAATAATATAATTTCATAAAATATTCAAAATAAGGGAGGAAAAAAAGTTGAATAAGAAATTTAAAATAGTATCATCAATAGCATTAGCTGGAATGTTATTAACAGGTAGTTTAGGAATGAATAAAGTAAATGCAGTAGAAACAATAGATGTTACAACAAATCCAGTAGCTGTATATAGAAAATTAGTAGAAGGAAAAACAGTTGTACCTTTTGTATTAGCTAATAAAGCAGATAAATTAACTGTAAAAGATATTACAGAAAGTGAAATGTTTAGAGGAAAAGTTGAAACAGTTAACGGTAATGTAGTTTCTTCTTTAGAAACAGAAGTTGGTACAGGTGATAAGTTTACAACAACAGATGGAACAGAGTATACTATTATTGTATATGGAGATGTTGATGGAGATGGAAAAATTTCATCAGGAGATGCTTATTTAGTTGAACAATATCGCTCTGGTATGATTGATTTAAATGATGTACAAAGAGAAGCAGCAGATATAGGAGAAAATGACGGATCAGTTAACTCAGGAGATTCATATGCAATAAAAGCATATAGAGTAGATTTTATTGATGACTTAATTACAAATTTACCACCAAAAGAAGAAGTTGTTGAAGATTCAAATTATAGTGCAACATTAAATGATGGTGGATATATTAACAACCAAAATGTTTCATCAAGCAAGTTAGCTGTTACTTTAAAGGAAACTTTAGATGAGGGTACAACTTTAAGACTTGTTGTATCAGATAGTGTTGAAGAAACAGATGATATAGATAAAGAGGTAGAAATTCCTGCGCATACAGATTATGTAGAATTTGTAGAATTTAAAGATAAAAGTGCTATAAATTTTTCAAGTTTAGCAAATGGAACTATTACAGGAAAATTATATGATGGAGACAAAATAGTAGCAACATTTGAAACTGTTAAAAATATAGAAACACCAGAAGTTGCAAATGTAAGAGCAAATCGTGTAAGCACAAAGAAAGCAACATTATCTTTAGAAGGTATGGGAGCAACTAAAGTTACTAAAATAGAATATACTATAAAAGATGAAGAAGATGAAGAAAATGAAGAAGTAACGAAAGGTTCAATAGATGTTAATGATAATAAGGTAACAGATGCTACAATAGCAGAAGATTTAAAAACAAATAAAGTATATAAATTATATTATACAATTGAAAATGAATTTGGATCAAGAACAGGAGAAATAGGACCAGTAACTATAGCTAGTGATAGTGCAAGTGTAACAGCTTTAACAAAATTAGATGCTGTAAATGCACCAGATTTAACAGATTTAACAGAAAATCCAAATGCTAATTTCACATTTGATAAAAATGATAAGGATGAAGAATCACATGATTATATAGCAACATTATATAAAGATGGTGTTGTTGTAGCTGAAAAAGAAACACCTGCTGAAGAAGTTTCATTCAAAGATGAAATGAGTGGAGTTGGTACTTATAAAGTTTCTGTTATAGTAAAAGGAACTGAAGATGGTTTACATACTAATTCTGAAGCAACTGTATCAGAAGAAGTAACAGTAAGTCAATTAAAAGCTGTAGAAGACCTAACATTACAAAATGAAGAAGAAGGAAAAGTTGTATTATCTTGGTCAAACCCAAATGGAAAAGATGATTTTGGAGCATATCAGATTACTTTATACAAACTAACTCCAGAAGGTAAAGAAGATAGCGTTAAGACAATTGAATGTGCAAACGACCAAAATGAAGTTGAAGTAACTGGTTTAGAATCAAACACTATATATTTTGCAAAAGTTAAACTTCAAGCTAAAGGAAATCAAATGGCAACAATAGATTCAGAAGAAGTAACATCTAACCAATTTTATAGAGTAGAAGCTCCTGATGTAGAGACAGCTAAATTAGGTTCAACAAGTATAGAATTTACTGTACAACCTATAAATATACCTAATAAGGATGTAACATATAAAATAGAGGTATATAATGTAAATACTCCTTATGATCCAACAATACCTGATTATGTATTGGATAAAGATGCTACTGGAGATATAACAATTGGAGAAGATAACAAAGTAGTAGTAGATGGTTTAGACCCAGCAACTCAATATGCATTTAGATTAGTTGCAACTGTAGATGGAAATGAAGTTAAATCTGGATATACTAGTCCAGTCGCAACTATACCAGTATTTGATTCAGTTGTAGTTTCTAGTGCAGATGAAGCAAGAAAAGAAAATTCAAATAAAGTAGCAGTAGAAGGAACAAAAATAATTCTAGATGGTGCAGAATATGAAACAACTGGTGTAGAAAACTTAGAAGCAGCTTTCAAAGTTATTAATAGCTTAAAAGCTGGAGATGTTGTAACAATGAATGATGGTGCAACAGAAGTTTCTATAGAATTAGTAGGAGAAGCATCTGGAGAAAATCATATAAGAGACTTTGGTACAGATACTTTTGCAAATTCAACAGTAGAAATTACAAGTAATGATTATAATAAAACAATAATAGGAACATTTAAATCATTAACATTAAAAGGTACAGATTCAATATTTACACTTGATGATGATGCAGAAGTTACAAATGATATAGTTTTAACTGATGGTGTAGAAGTTACATCAGAAGCATCTAAAGAATATAAAGTTGAATCTGGAGCAACTGCAATAATCAATGATGTAAAAGTTACAACTGGAGAAGAATTAACTTTAACAGCTAATCCAGGTAAGAACTTAAATGTTGATGCAAATACAACAGAAAATGATATAGTATTTGAAAATACTACATCAGGAGATGCAAATATTGTATTTGTAGGTGAAGATGATAATACATCAGAACAAAGGGGAACAGTTACAATTAAAACAAATGGTGGAAAAGTTATCGTAACAGCACCAAAAGTAAATGTAAGTGCTGATATGAAAGTTGAAGTAACTAATGGTGAAGTTGAAATTAATGATCCTTCATTAACAGGAGATAAAACAGTTACTGTTTCAGCTAGTGAAGGAAAATCTTCAATAGTATATGCTAACACAGTAAGTGCAGCACCAGAAGTATTAGTTGGTAAAACTGTAGATTTAGCAAAATATGAAGATACTGATGAAGGTATAAGAGCATATGTTAAAGATGAATTAAAAGTTGAAAAAGAATTAGCACAATCAGACGTAATTGCTATTAGAGAGTACATTAATTCTTTCGGATTAAATGGAACAAAAGCAACAATTCAAGTAACTGCTGCAAATGCTGTTACAATAACTTTACTAAGTGATGCTCAAAACGTAACAATTGGTAACTTAAAATAATAATTAAATAGTTCACCTAAAATTTTCATATTTATACATCCTAAAAAGTCTGTCACTTTTGTAAAAAAGTGCAGACTTTTTACTTTTTAGAGTAGAATTACTATAAATTCTACTCTTTTTTTATGGTATAGGAAAAATCGAAAATTTTGACTATACGAGGATAAAAAAATAAAGACATAATAATAAACCTTAATAAAAAGGACAAATGGTAATATATGTAAATGATTAATTGCTAGTGTAAGTTCATTTAATATCAATATATCCAACGAAATAAACTGGTTTTGTTAAGCTACCACACTTTTCACAAGGAGGATAAGGAGGACTCCTAGGGTCAGTTATATCCATTTGAAGAACACTTTTAGCAGGTACAAATAGTACAATATGTAGGAAATCAACTCATGAAGTATCATACGATTTTTTAACAATATAGTAAAAGTGAAAAGTGTGCCCACAAGAACATTTGAGAGGGTCATAGTGAAAATAAAGCTCAATACGGCATTTCCAGTTTCTAAGATGTTTTCTAAATTTAGCAACATGAGGCTTAAGCATATAGATAAATTTATCATAAATATGAATAATAAGTCTTTTAATAAATTCATAAGCATGAATAGTTTCTTCAATTCTTTTGTTATCCTCATGTCTATCATAACAAAAAGTAACATATTTAACAGTAGATTTAATATCATGAGCCTTAATTTTAGGAGCATGAACATAGAACCCATTTTTAGAAGTTTTGTAAATATGATTTTTAAGAGATTTAAAGTTATTCTTACCTAAATGTTTTTCAAGAAGAGAAAGCAAAATGGTTTGAAAACGATTACGAAGCATAGTATAAGGAAAAAAATTAAATTTTTTCCAAGGAGTAAAATTACCAGCAGCACCTTCAGTAATTAATACATGAATATGAGGATTCCATTTTAAATCACGACCAAAAGTATGTAAAGTAGAGATAAAACCAGGAGTAAAACTTTCTTTGTGATTTTGGTTATAAAACCAAGAAAGAATGGTAGAAGAAACAGCACAAAATAATAAATTAAGCAAAGACCTATCTTTTTGAAAAAGAGGCCATAAATCTTTATGAATAGTAAAAGTGATATGTCTATGAGGGCAATTAATAGATTTTCTAGCAATAGTATCAGCTCTATCTAAAGTATATCTAGTTCCACAAGAACAGCAAAAACGAGATTTACATGTAAAAGGGACATATAAATAATTATGACAATAAATACAAGTATAAATAGCATAGCCATTAGGAAGTGAACCACAGCCCATCATTTTTTCCACTTCTTCACAAACCACAGGTCTTATGTTAAGATTATGATTATCTTTTAAAAAGAATACTGGTGGTAATTGAAGATGCTTTTAATTTTCACTTTTTTACACTAAGAAAGTGACACAAATCATTTAAAAACAAACAAGAATAAAATTTTACGTAAAAGTGCTTGCGAAAAAATGTTTTATATGATATAAATAGTAAAAAGACAGATAGGATATAAAGCAAAAGTAGAAGAATAAAAAGAGGATTATTTAAAACAAATAAAGGAAGAATAATAAATTCAGACATAAATGGAAGTTTAAAATACTCAAGGAAGTATATAAAAGAAATCTTTAGTCTAGCGATATACTTAATCGCGAATAACGACAATTAGAGAAATGGGAGAAGTAAAATGAATTACAGAATAGTAAATGGTTCAATATCTTATGGAGCTGAAACAATACTAGAAGAAATAAATTTTGAGATAAATGAAAAGGATAAAATAGCCATTGTAGGAAGAAATGGAGCTCGGAAAAACTACTCTTTTAAAATCAATTGTAGATAATTCTATGTTAGAAGAAGGAGTAGGAACAAATAAATTTGGAGTATATAAACAAGGAAGTCCTGTAATTGGGTATTTGAAACAAATAGACTTCGAAGATGATTCCAAAACCATGTTAGAAGAAATATTAAAAGTATATAAAGATATAATAGATTTAGAAAAGAAAATAGAAAATTTGAGTGCAAAAATGGTGGAAAGCGCCGAAGAAAAGTTAATAAATAGTTATACAGAAAGTTTAGATAAATATGAATTTTTAGGTGGATATACATATAAAAAAGAGTTGGATATTGCGATAAGAAATTTTGGATTTTCAAATGAAGATAAAAATAAGAAAATATCAGAATTTTCAGGAGGACAAAGAACAAAAATTGCATTTTTAAAATTACTTTTAAGTAAACCAGACGTATTACTTTTAGATGAACCAACAAACCATTTAGATATTACAGCAATAGAATGGCTTGAAGGATATTTAAAAAATTACAAAAAGGCAGTGGTTATAGTATCACATGATAGAATGTTTTTAGATAGAATTGTAAATAAAGTTTATGAAATAGAATATGGAACAATTACACAATATAAAGGAAATTATAAAGATTATGAAGTACAAAAAAGAGAAAATTATGAAAAACAACTAAAAGATTATGAATATCAACAAGCAGAAATAAAAAGATTACAAGATATTGCAAATAGATTTAGGTATAAGCCAACAAAGGCTAAAATGGCATTATCTAAATTAAAGCAAATAGAAAGAATGGTAAAACTAGAAGAACCAAATAAATATGATTTAAAAACATTTCATAATAATTTTAATATAAAAGCAAGTGGAAAAGATGTATTAACTGTAAGAGATTTAGAAATAGGTTATGATAAAGTTTTACAAAAAGTTTCGTTTTCACTATATAGAGGAAAAAAACTTGGAATTATTGGCGAAAATGGAATTGGAAAATCTACTCTATTAAAAACCATTGCAGGTATACTTAAGCCTTTAGGAGGAAATTTTGAGTTTGGATATAATGTCTCTTTAGGATATTTTGATCAACAACTAGAATTTAGAAATATTGAAAACACTGTATATGAAGAGTTTACAAGTGAGTTTCCAGATTTAACAACAACAAAGGCAAGAACAATACTTGGAAGTTTTTTATTCACAGGCGAAGATGTAGATAAAAAAATAAAAGTATTATCAGGAGGCGAAAAAGCACGATTAAAACTTTGTGAGATATTTAAGAAGGAACCGAACTTATTATTGTTAGATGAACCAACAAACCATATGGATATAGTAGGAAAAGAGAGTTTAGAACAAATTTTAAAAGAGTATGAAGGAACATTAATATTTGTATCTCATGATAGATATTTTGTAGAGAAAATAGCAGATAAAATATTAGAATTTAAAAAAGAAAAAGTAACATTTTTTGATGGTACTTATGATGAATATCAAGAATGGAAAGAAAAAAATAAGCAGCAAGAAGAACTTGATAATAGTAATGATATCAAGAAAAGCGATAATAGTGAAAACAAAGAAAAGAGTTCTAAAAATCAATACTTATTAAATAAAGAAAATACTAAAAGAAAAAATAAAATGAAAAAACTTGAAGAAGAAATAAATAAAAAAGAAGAAGAAATAAAACTAATTGAAAGTGAAATGCAAAAGGAAGAAATTTCTACAGACTATGTAAAACTAGAAGAATTACAAGAAAAAATTCAAAAGTTAAATAATGAAATAGAAGAAAAAATGATAGAGTGGGAATATTTAAATAATTTAGTAGGAGGTGCTTAAAAATGGCAAAGTTTTATCTAATTAGACATGGAAGACCAGACTACTCATATGTAGAAGAACATGGATTTATTGGACACGGAAATGATTTGGCACCTTTACAAAAAGAATATATTTATGAAGTTCAAAATACTGCAAAAGATGAAAGATTAAAATCTGCTGAAATTATATTATCTTCACCATATACAAGAGCCATGCAAACAGCAAGCATAATATCTAAAGAAACAGGACTTGATATTATAGTAGAACCAGATTTAATGGAATGGCAACCAGATTTAACATATAAGTATAGAGGAAAAGATGAACTTAAGGAATATTATATAGATTTCTTAAATAATAACGGAGTTTATCCAGAAGGAGAAAAAAGAAACTGGGAAACAATAGAAAATGTTAGAAAAAGAGTTATGAAAGTTATTAATAAGTACAAGAAAAAATATGACACAATTATAGTTGTGGCACATGGAGTAGTTTTTAGATCGATTTGTGACTGTGGAAAAATAGAGCCGGCAGAAATTTTTGAAACTAATTTTTAATATAATATTTATTAAAGTATTGATACAAAAGAACAATTATTATATAAATATAAAGACTAAGAGCAAAATGCTCCTAGCCATATAAGGTTGTTATTTTTGAGATGTTTGAGATTTATCTAAATTGTTAGGATAAATCTCAAATTTTCTTTTTACAGATTCGTACTTAAAAGAATATTTACTTTTAGAACAAATATGTACTAATGCACATAGGCCGTAAAAAGAAAATACCAACTCCTACTAACCAGCTAAAAATAGTATTTAGCATGTTAGCCCCTTCTTCTTTAGTATTTATAAATATAAAAATAAACATATAAATAAATTAATTCAATAATTGTAAAAAAATATCTAGTTTGGTATAATATTAATTGTAAAAAGTTTATATTGAAGTAGAGGGAAGTATATATGAAGGAATTATATATAGTAACAGGAGCAAATGGATTTTTAGGAAATAATGTTGTAAGAAAATTATTAGAAAAAAATGTAGAAGTAAGATGTTTAGTGCTTCCTGAAGATAATGGAAAAGCATTAGAAGGATTAAATTGTAAGATTTATAGAGGAGATGTAACTAAAAAAGAAACTTTAGAAGAGATTTTTAATGTTGACTCTGATACAAAACTTTATGTAATACATTGTGCAGCAATTGTATATATAAAATCTAAATATAATCCTAAAGTTATGGAAGTAAATTATAATGGAACAAAAAATATTGTAGATAAAGTGTTAGAGAAAAATGCTAAACTTGTTTATGTAAGTAGTGTACATGCAATAACAGAAAAACCAAATGGTGAGAAAATGACAGAAATAAAAGATTTTGATGAAAATAAAGTTGTAGGTTTATATGCAAAGTCAAAAGCAAGAACAGCAAAGATGGTATTAGAAGAAGTAAAAGAAAAAGGCTTAAATGCTTGTATAGTTCATCCATCAGGAATAATAGGACCAGGAGATTACAGCGATACACATCTAACACAATTAATATTAGATATAGCAAATGGAAGTCTAAGAGCTTTTGTTAAAGGTGGATATGATTTTGTAGATGTAAGAGATGTAGCAGATGGGATAATTAGTAGCTGTAATAATGGTAAAAAAGGTGAATGTTACATATTATCTAATAGATATGTGGATGTAAAAGAACTAGTAGATTTAATTAGTAAAACAGTAGGAGTAAAGAAAATAAAAACACTTTTACCTATGTGGATTGCAAAAGTTACTGCACCATTTTCAGAGATGTATTACAAAATAAGAAAAGAGCCACCTCTATATACTAAATATTCACTTTATACTTTAACATCAAATTCTAATTTCTCAAATGAAAAGGCTAAGAAGGAACTAGGATATAAAAATAGAAGTATTGAGGAAACAATAAAAGACACTGTAAAATGGCTAAGAGAAAATAATAAAATGAAATAGGAGAATTTTTATGAATATTTTAGTTGCAATAAATAAAAAATATGTAAGGCAATTAAATATTTTATTAAACTCAATTGGATATTCAAATAATAAAGAAAATTTTAATATATATATATTAAATAAAAATTTAGATAAAGATGACTTAGAAAATATTACAGAAGGTTTGGATTTAAACAGATTTATAATAAATGATATAAAAATACCAAAATGTGAAATAGATACATTTCCTGTTTTAGAAAAAAGGTATCCAGAAGAAATATATTTTAGATTATATGCAAGTAAGTATTTACCAAAAGACATAGATAGAGTTTTGTACCTAGATGCAGATACATTAGTTATTAATAGTTTAAAAAAATTTTATGAAACAGATTTTGAAGGCAATTTGTTTATTGCAGCAACACATATAAAAAAAGTGCTTCATAAAATTAATGAAATAAGATTAGATATAAAAGAAGATGAGCCATATATAAATACAGGAGTTCTCTTAATTAATTTAAAAGAATTAAGAAAAATAAACGTAGAAGAAAAAGTTGTAAGTTTTATTAAAAGCAAAGGAAATAAGCTGTTATTACCAGATCAAGATATTGTAACAACTCTTTTTGGAGATAAAATAAAATTAGTTGATGAACTAAAATATAATTTAGGAGAAAGAGCGTGGAAACTTTATAACTTAAATAATGCAAAGAATAAAATAACTTTAAGATGGATAAGAAATAATACAGTTATAATACATTATTATGGAAGAAACAAACCATGGAATAAAGATTATATTGGAACTTTAGATTGTTTTTATAGAAAGACATTAAAAATGATAAGAAAAAACAAACCAAAAAAAGTGCTTATATTATCGTGTGGAACTGGTGGAGGACATAATTCAGCGGCTATGGCGGTAAAACAAGCTTTGAATAATAAAGGTGTAAGGGCAGATTTTAAAGAATATTTAGAAATTACAAGGCCTAGATTAAAAGATAAAGTAAATAATTTATACATAAGTTCAACTAAGAATAATGGAAAAGTTTTTAAAGGCGTATATAACCTTGGTGAATTGTATCAGAAAACAAAGTTAAAATCACCAATATATAGTTTGAATTGGTTAAATAGAAATAAATTATATAATTATATAGAAAATAATTCATATGATTATGTTGTAACAACACACCTTTTTGCAGCACAGGCACTTACTGCAATAAAAAAAGAACATAGTATACATTTTGTTGCAATTGCAACAGATTATGTAAGTATTCCGTTTTGGGAAGAGACTAATCCTGATTATTTTATAATTCCAAGCAAAGATTTAAAAAATGATTTTATAGATAAAGGAATAAAAGAAGAAAAATTGTTACCTTTAGGAATTCCAGTTCAAAGAGAATGTAGTGAAGAATATAATAAAGATAGTGTAAGAAAAGAATTAGGTTTAAATTTAAATGAAAAATATGTGTTAGTATTAACAGGTAGTATGGGATTTGGAAATATGGATATTATGGTAGGAGACTTAGTAAAAGGAATAAAAGATTGTAATTTTATTATATCATGTGGTAGAAATAATAAAATGTTAGAGCAATTAAAAATTAAATATAAAGATAACAAACGTGTACAAGAATTACCTTTTACAAGAAATTTAAACTTTTATATAAAAGCAGCAGATGTTGTACTTACAAAGCCGGGAGGATTAACTACAACAGAAATTGCAACAATAGGTAAGCCTTTCATACATACAATGCCAATACCTGGCTGTGAAAATTATAATGCTAATTTCTTCCAAAGTAGAAAAATGTCGATTAAATGTGGTATAATAGAAGAGGTAGTAGAAAATACAGAAAAACTTTTAAAAGATGAAAAACTACAAAAAGAAATGGTAGAAAACCAAAGAAAATATATAAACAGAAATGCAAGTTATGATATAGCAGATTTAGTAATAAAAGAAATGGGAGATTAGGTGGATGTTAAAAAGATTTATTAATGAATCTATAGCTAAAAGCTTGGATGATGTAGAAGAATTAGAAAATTTAGAAAAATTAGAAAATAATCAAGATGAAAATGAACATATAATTGATTTGTGGGAACCTTTAGAATTTAATATAGATGAGAATTATGAATATGTTTCTAAAAGTAAATTATTTTCTTTGCTATCAAATGGACTATATTATGGAATAGCATATCCTATATTAAAAATTTTAATGAAAATAGTGTATGATTTTAAAATTGAGGGAAAAGAAAATATTAGAAACTTAAAAGAAGGAGCAGTAACAGTATCAAATCATGTATTATTTTTGGACTGTGCAATGGTAGGTCTAGCTTATGGTTTTAAAAAGGTATATTTTACAACTTTAGAAGGCAGTTTTAAAATTCCATTTGTTAGAAAATTAATAAAATTATTAAGAGCTATGCCTATACCAGAAAGTGTGAAAAATAGAGAATATTTTATGAAAGCAGTAGATAATGTCTTAAAAGAGGAAAAAAGTGTACATTTTTATCCGGAGGCAGCATTATTTCCATATTTTAATAAAATTAGACATTTTAAAAATGGTGCTTTTGATTTTGCTGTTAGAAATAATAAGCAAGTTGTTCCAATGGTAATTACTTTTAGAGAAACAAAAGGAATTAGAAAAATATATAAAAAGAAAAAAGATGTTACCTTAACTGTTTTAGAACCAATAAAACCTCCTGAAAATGGGAATACTAAGCAAAGAATAGAAACTTTAAAAAATCAAGTATATAATAAGATGAAAAATGTAAATAATAAAAAATATAAGGAATGCGTGTAGCATTCCTTAATTTAATCTCCAAAAACATCAAAAATATCTTCTAGGAAAGATTCTCTTTTTTTCTTGCGAGGATATTTTTTCTTATCATAATATTTATCAGAATAGTATTCATCTTTTTTATATTTTCTATCGTAATCTTTTTCGTGGTCTCTATCATAATCTCTTTCATCTTTGTAACTTTCTCTTTTCTCATAATGAGAGTCATTGTAACTTATTTCCTTTTCTATTAGTTTTTCAAGTTCACCTCTGTCAAGCCAAATACCACGACATTCAGGGCAGTAGTCAATTTCTACACCTTTCTTTTCTGACATTAATAGTGTAACATCTTTACAAACTGGACATTTCATATTAAGTTCCTCCTAACTTTTTAAAAAATTATAACATGAGTATAATATATATATCAACAAATATATGTGAAAAGTATGTAAATTTTTATAAAAGACTTGACTTAGAGTATACTCTAAATGATATATAATATATAAGAAAAAGGAGGAATGTAATTATGATAAAGGAAAAACATGGAGGAATGTTTGGAATGGGAGAGCCAAACACAGCATATAGTAAATATTTTATAGGACAAAGTTATTTAAAACCATTAACCAAACCAGGTTCATCTGTAGTATCAATAGCAAATGTGACATTTGAGCCAGGATGTAGAAATAATTGGCACATTCACCATGCAAAATCAGGTGGAGGTCAAATTCTTATATGTGTTGAAGGAGAAGGTTGGTATCAAGAAGAAGGAAAAGAAGCACAAAGTTTAAAACCAGGAGATGTAGTAGTAATTCCAGCAAATGTAAAACATTGGCATGGCGCTAAAAAAGATAATTGGTTTAGTCATTTAGCAGTAGAAGTACCAGGAGAAGAAACATCAAACGAATGGTGTGAACCAGTAACTGATGAAGAATATAATAAATTATAATATTGTATATAGGAAAAGAAGGAATAAAAATTATGACAATAGCAGAAGTAAGTAAAGAATATAATTTAACACCAGATACAATAAGATATTACGAAAAAGAAGGATTAATACCAAGAGTTCCAAGAAATAAAAGTGGAATAAGAGATTTTGATGAAAATTCATGTAGATGGATAGAATTTATAAAGTGTATGAGAAATGCAGGATTATCAATAGAAGTATTAAGTAAATATGTAAAATTAATGGGAGAAGGACCTAAAACAGCGAGCGAAAGGAAAAAGTTGTTAGAAGACCAAAGAGATATTTTATTAAAGAAACAAAAAGATATAAATGAGACAATAGATAGAATAAACCATAAAATACAAATATATGATGATATAGTTAAAGGAAAAAGGGAAGACTATATATTAGAACCTTAAATTTTTGAATAATAATTAAAATATTAATAAAGAAAGGAAAGGTGATTACTTTGGAAAAAGCTAAAGTATATTTTACAAAGGAAATAACAGAAGAAGCAATGATTAAACTTTATGAAACATTAGGAGTAAAGTTACCTGGAAAAGTAGCAGTAAAATTACATTCAGGAGAAGAAGGAAATCAAAATTATTTAAGACCAGAGTTTGTAAAACAAATGGTAGAGCATGTTAATGGAACAGTTGTAGAATGTAATACAGCTTATGAAGGAGCAAGAAATTCAAGTGAAAAGCATAAAAAATTATTAGAAGAACATAATTGGAATAAATATTTTAATGTAGATTTGATGGATGAAGAAGGTCCAGATAAAGTATTAGAGATACCAAATGGAAAAGTTTTAAAAGAAAATTTTGTTGGTAAAGACATAGATAATTATGACTCAATGCTTGTGCTATCACATTTTAAAGGACATCCTATGGGAGGATATGGCGGAGCATTAAAACAATTATCTATAGGTTGTGCTTCATCAGAAGGAAAATCATGGATACATTCAGCTGGAAAAAGTAAAAATCAATATGAAATATGGAATAACTTACCAGAGCAAGATAAATTTTTAGAGTCAATGGCAGATGCAGCATCATCAGTTCACAATTTATTTAAAGGAAGAATTGTATATATAAATGTTAT
>CALYAQ010000041.1 GCA_944393615.1 uncultured Clostridia bacterium | reverse complement strand
AATAACCCACTATATAAATGGGTAGGAGTAGCAACAGGATATACACAAGAAGATGCAAAAAATGGAGTAGAAATACCATTTAGAGTAATGACAAATGGACCAACTGAACCATTAGTAATAATAGATAGAGGAATATTAAATCAAACAACATTACCCGAAGAAGAGAAGTCAAAATATTTTGTAGACGAAAACGGAATAGTATATTATGCAGGTTTCGAATATGACGGAAACACATACTATAACAGGAATACAACAAGTGAAGGAACAAATAAAGAAATAATAGGAGATATAACAAGACCAACAGTAAGTATAACAGCAGATACAACAGATATAACAAATGTGGATAGTATAAAATATACAATAGAATTCAGTGAGGCAGTAATAGGCTTTACAATAGAAGATATAACAGTAAATAACGGAACAAAAGGCGAATTTACAAAAATAAATGAAACAACATACACAATAGTAGTAACAAACAATACAGACTGTATACAAACAGTAACAGTAGCCGAAGGAGTATGTACAGATATAGCAAATAATGAAAATATACAAGGAAGTAAAGAGATAAATATAAATAGGACAGTACCAACAGTAGTAATAAGTCCAAATGGAAGTAGTGCAACAAAAGAGATAAATATAACAATAACAGCAAGTGGAGTAAATGAATTAAGCGGGAAAAACGAATATAAATATTGTTTAACAATAAATGAAACATTAGACGGTACAGAAGAATGGCAAGATTATACAAGTGGAGAACCAATAACAATAGGAACAGGACTAAATGGTACATACTATATACATACAAAACAAATATATGATGTAGCAGGCAACTATAGTGAGGCTGTAACAAGTAACCCATTTATATTTGATAATACAGCTCCAACGTGTAGTATAACGTGTGATAAGACGACTCCAACAAATGCAAGTACGTTAACATATACAATAAAGTTTAGTGAAAATGTAACAGATTTTACGGCAAGCGATATAACAGTAACGAATGGAACAAAAGGAATATTAAGCGGAAGTGGAGCGAATTATACGTTAACAGTAACAACAAGTGCAAATCAAAACAATACACAAAGTGTAATTGTTCCAGCAGGAAAATGTATGGATAGTGCGGGAAATGAAAATATGGTATCAAATACATTACAAATATCAATAGATAGGACAAATCCAGTATTAGGAACAATAACGGGAGTAGGAACAGTATCAAATATAACATTAAAAAGTACAGTAACAGATGGTACAGGAATAATTGGGTATGCAATAACAACAAGCACTGATATACCAACTCAATGGACAGCTGTAGAAACAACAACTTCATGGAATGCGAGTGTAGCAACAACAAATACAGGAAAAGTATATTTACATGTAAAGGATAATATGGGTAATACAAATTATGGAACTGTGAATGTATGCAGTGGCAGAGTTAGTAGCTGTGCGGGACCAAGTACATGTACTGATGCTAAAAGATGGAAGTGCCGTACGTGCGGTGCAACAACAGCATATTTTTTAGTACCTCCATATGGTTTTATGGATCATAATAATTGTAGTTCGTGCGGTAGAGCTTACTTTAACGCTCCTATAATTTGTAGATATTGTGGAAAGGGAGGTACTCTAGAAGATAGGTGTGGTCAATGTGAGGAATACTACATTACATGTGGTCATGGCCAAAGCAATGTACATACAATAGGTTGTGGACACAATAAATCATCATCACACTACTATTGTTCACACAATTATAATGAAGTATATCACATATATTAAATGAATATTTTTTAGAATATGTCGAATGACATATTCTTTTTTGTATATTTAATTTTAAAATATGTACTATGTCGTTTGCTGTCGAAAACTTTACAAAATATTACATTTTTCTTCGAAGGTAAATAAAAAGATATATAGTATTAATATAATATAAGGGGGAAATATGGAAATAAAAATAGATAATGAAAACAAAATACTGGTTATTAAGTTATTAGAAGAAATCGATCATCATTCATGCGAATATATAAGAAGGAGAACAGATTTCGAAATAAATAGGTACAAGCCTAAAAAAGTAATAATTGATTTAGACGGTGTGGAATTTATGGATAGTTCAGGTATTGGTATGATATTAGGAAGATATAAAAATGTAATAAGAAATAATGGGAAAATGGGAATGGTAAATGTAAGCCCTAATGTAAAAAGAATATTCGAGATGTCAGGAATTTTTAAAGTAATACATTTATATGAAAGTATAGATGATGTAATGAAAACTGTATAAGGAGGTAAAAATGGATAATGTAATGAAATTAGAGTTTAGTAGTAAATCTTGTAATGAGTCTTTTGCTAGAATTACTGTATCTGCTTTTGTAGCACAGTTAAATCCTACTATTGACCAAGTTGCAGATATTAAAACAGCAGTATCTGAGGCTGTTACGAATTGTATTATACATGGATATGAAAATAAAGAAGGGGTTATTACTATTATTTCTAAAATAATAGATAAATCTATAGAGATAGAGATTATAGATAAGGGAAAAGGAATTGAGAATATTGAGCTTGCAAAACAAGCATTATATACATCAAAGCCTGAACTAGAAAGGTCGGGAATGGGTTTTACTATTATGGAAAGTTTTATGGACGAATTTTCAGTAGAATCAACGCCGTTGCTTGGTACAAAGGTGTTTATGAAAAAGTACATATCATAGTTTAAGGTAATATTAATTTTATACAAAAGAGGAGATTTTGACATGACACGTGATTTAAAGTTAACAATTCTTAAAGCTCAAAATGGAGATAAAGAAGCAATGTCAAAACTAATAGATGAAAATATAAGACTAGTATGGAATATAGTAAATAAATTTAACAATAGAGGATATGAGCAAGACGACCTATTTCAAGTGGGTTGTGAGGGATTTATAAAAGGAATTAGAAATTTTAATTTTGACTTCAATACGGAACTTTCAACATATTTAGTTCCTGTTATTATGGGCGAAATTAAGAGGTACATTCGTGATGACGGTATAATTAAGGTAAGTAGAAGTATAAAGGAGTTAAGCTACAAAATATATTCATTAAAAGAACAGTATTTAAAGCAAACTGGCAAAGAAATTACTTTAGAGGAATTAGCCAAAGAATTAAAAGTAACAGTTGAAGAAATTGTAGAGGCAATAGAGTGTAATACAAAACCAGAATATATAGATAATTATATAGGCGATGAAGAAAGTGGAAAAACAGTTTTTGATAAATTGTCTAATAATGTTGATGAGGAGGAAAAAATAGTTAATAATATTTATGTGAAAAATATATTAAATAGTATGAATAAAAGAGATAGGCAAATAATAATACTTAGATATTTTAAGCAAAAGTCACAGACTGAAATAAGTAAAATTTTAGGGATTTCACAGGTGCAAGTAAGTAGAATTGAAAAAAGAATTTTAGAGAAATTAAGGAAACAACATAAACAGACACTTGTATAAAATATAGTTTTGTGCTATAGTAGTACAAGGTGAAAAATAATGGATGAAATATATTTAGATAAAATAAGGAAGGAAGCAAGAAACAATCATATACCAATACTATTGGATGAAACAATGGAATATGTATTAGATTTGTTAAAAAAAAGACAAATAAATAGTGTGTTAGAAATTGGTACAGCTATTGGATATTCTGCTAGCTGTTTTACAAAAATATTACAGCCAAATGGATATGTTGATACAATTGAAATAGAGGAACAACGAGTAAATGAGGCTAGGGATAATATAGAAAAATTAGGGCTGAGTGAAAAAATAAATGTATATTATGGCGATGCTTTGGATATATTACCAACATTAATATCTAAAAATAAAAAATATGACTTTATATTTATTGATGCATCAAAAGGAAAATATTTGGAATTTTTTAATTTTGCACTTGAACTATTAAATGATAATGGTATAATAATAGCAGATAATGTATTGTATAAAGGAATGGTACTTAGTGACTATAATGGGCATAAGCATAGAACTGCTGTAACAAAATTGAGAAAATTTATAGAATATATACAAAATATTGTTGGTATGACATCTGAGATTATAGATATTGGGGATGGCATATCTATAACTTATAAAAGGAAAGAGGAGGAACTAAATGGAACAAAAGGTTGAAGTTGAAAGTGTAGAGGAAAGTAAAAAGTATTGGTTTAGGGTTGCAAAAAAGTTGCTATCAGTAATTTTAGTATTAATTGGGTTAGTAATAGCTTTTAAATGTGCAATATTTTTATTACCATTCGTAATAGCTATAATTATAAATAAAATAATGTCGCCTTTAGTAAGATTAATGACGGATAAATTGAAGTTTAATCGTAAAATTGCAGTTATTGTATCAATTATACTCGTAATAGCTGTACTAGGGTCTATAATAACATTTTCAGTTGTTAAGTTAACAGAAGAGGTATATGAATTATCGGTAAATTTACCAAGTTATATCAATGCTATTACTCCTACAATTACAGCAATTATGTCTGATATTGAAACAATGTTTGTTGATTTACCAGAACCAGTTACAGAACAATATTATGCAACTATTAATGATATAGGAAAATTTTTAGTAGATAAAGCTGCACAAATTGGTAATGGGGCACTAAATGGTGTAATGAGCCTACCTACAATGTTTATATATGTAGTTGTTACAATACTTGCCACATTATTTATAGGTTTTGATAAGGTGTATATTAAGGATGAGTTTTTACATCAAATACCTGATAAATGGGCAAAGGTTTTATCAGATATGTATGAAAATATTTTCAAAGCAATTGGAGCATACATTAAATCAGTGGTTACTATAGTTTTAATAACGTTTATAGAATTATTAGTAGGTTTAACAATTATAAAACTTATTGGTTTTGATGTACCATACTTATTTGTAGTTGCAGTTGCAATTGCGATAGTTGATGCATTGCCAATATTAGGTTGTGGAACTGTATTAATACCTTGGGCAATTATAACGGCGTTATTAGGTAATTTGCCATTTGCAGTTGCAATATTTATACTATATATTGTAATTACAGTTGTAAGACAGTTTATTGAACCAAAGATTGTATCACATAATATTGGTGTTCATCCTATAATAACTTTATTAGCTATGTTTATTGGCTTTAAGTTATTTGGAATAGTAGGTTTGATTTTTGGACCTATTACCATATTTATATTAAAGGGTATATTTGCTAGACAACTTGAAAAGGGATTTTTTAGAGATATATTTCAAAAATAAATATTATATATAACAAGTTTGTATAAAAGGGTGCTATTTTACGGTAAGTTTAAATAGTTTCCTTATTTTTTTGTTAAATTATATGCCAAAAACGTGAAGGTCAGTATCAAAACATGTACCAAAAACGTGAAAGTTGACATGAAAACATGTGCCAAAAACGTGAAAGTTGACATGAAAATATATGCCAAAAACGTGAAATATATTGACAAATTAAATAATTATATGTAAAATTCAAACAAAACGAGAAGAGTTATAAGTTTGTGTAAAAGGTATAAAATAGGAGGTAATATAAATGAGTATAAAAAGAAAAGTAGGAATAGTGATTAGTGTATGTGTATTAACTATATTAACTATAATAGGAATATATATATATAAACTGTTTACAGCACCTATAGTTATTACAGACAAAATTCAAGCGATAGCTACAATGGATTTACAAATATATTTATCTGATGCTATAGTTTTAGCAAAAGTTGCAAGCGATAATGACGAAAAAACTGTTACATTTAAAGGTCAAACATCAAATGGGGAAAAAACGTATAAAAAAAGAGTAACAGATACACAATTAGAAATTAAAGAAGTGTACAAAGGAGATATTACAAAAGGTTCAAAAATAACATACAGAGGAGATTATGGATATGTTAAGGGCTTGGAAAGTTATACTCAGACTGACAACCCTAATTTTAAATTAGGAGAAGAATGTATATTATTTTTAAAAAAAGATAAAGAAAGTAATACGTACTATTTACCACTTGGACCACAATCAAAATTTGTATATGACAAAGAAAAAGGAAAATATGTTGCGGAACATTTAGAGTTCGAAGATGCAAAAGCTGAAATTGAAAGATACAATAATACTCCAGAAGATGAAAGAGATTTAGCAGGAGCAGGAAAAGGTTCAATTGACGATATATAGCATCTAATGATATATACGTGTATATAGACTGTGTAAAAACATGGTCTATATATTTTTGGTATTTGTCTAAAAGAAAATTTTCTACTTTTTTCTACTTTTATTGACAATATAATGCATATATGATATTTTACAGTTAGCAGTTAATATAATGCTACTAATGATATATCTTTATAGGTAATAATAAAATGGGGTGTTAATATGGATGAAAGAATTAAAATGATACAAGTATTGATAGCTGATGATAATGCTGATTTTTGTATAACATTAACAAATTATTTAATGCAACATACAGATTTTTTAAGGGTTCAGGCTATTACTACTAACGGGAAAGATGCGTTAAATGAAATTAAAAAACTAAAGCCAGAACTAATATTATTAGATTTAAAAATGCCAGAATATTCAGGAATTGAAATATTACAACAATTAGATAAAATGGAAGAATATAAACCGCATGTAATTGTTGTGTCAGGCGAAATTGCATATATTAAAAAAGCTTATCAATATAAGAACATTGATAGAGTAATTAATAAGTCAACTGGTTTTTCCGAAATTTTGGAATACATAAGCGAAGTGTACGAAATTATAGATAATGAACAAATAATTGAGAGTATTAAAAAAGATTTGCAGAGATTAGATTTTAATCTATCTGCTAATGGTGCAAAATATTTGTTTGACGGTATAAAAGTTGCCATAGGAGAAAATGATTTGATTTTAAAGGTTGAAAAAGATTTATATCAAAGAATTGGTATAATAAATAGTATAGATGCAAAAAAAGTTAAATGGAATATTGATAAAGTTATTAAAGCAATGTGGGAAACTGGCAATAAACAAGAAATTAGACAATATTTTGATTTACCAATAAAATCTAAACCTACAAGTAAAATTGTAATATATAAACTTATACAAATAGTTGAAAACAAAAAGCATAATAAGTTACACAAAAAAGATAATGTTACAGCTTAAAGTAATTGTAATAGAAATAATAGTGTAATATGTTATTTGTATTATAATCACTAGAAAAATATTTTTACGATACTTTAAAAAAGTATCGTATTTTAATTTTTTTTTCAAAAAAGTACAACTTTTTGAGATTAAAATTGTATAATATGTGTAAGGTGGTAAAACATGATGGAAAAAAGAAGTATAAAA
>CALYAQ010000040.1 GCA_944393615.1 uncultured Clostridia bacterium | reverse complement strand
ATATAACCATATTTGTATACCTTGTGTTGTTGTTAGCTTTAATACATTGTTATCAAATGTTCCATGTTCTTGTATTATTGGTATTATTTCTTCCATTGTTAACGTATATATTCCTTGATTTGCTTTCTTTAACTTTTCCATTTGTATTTTGGTTTGTATATCTTGTATTATCACTTTTTTGTTATATTCATTTACTGCACTTTGCGTATTATCAAACATATTATTATTCATTGTTGTTATTACTACTGTTCCTGTTAATATTACAAGCACCACTATTGTTATTACTAGTGCTACTAAACTTATTCCTTTTTTATACATTTGGTTCATTTTCTTTTTCTCCTTTTAAATATTTTTTTACAATACAAAAAAACTAAAGTACATACTTTTTATTGTATGTTACTCTAGTTTTATTTTCTCTTTCCTATTTATTTTTTTACATACTAAATCAAGTTCGAATTTTTCTTCAAACTTTAATTGTAAATTGTATCCAATTGTGTGTGTGTGTGTGTGTGTAGAGCCCCAAGGCTTGTATCGTTTATTGCCATTTTTTGTTACTCCTTTTAACATCTTTTTATACATCTATTGTATAATACTTGGAGCAACCTGTATGCATTACATTTGTTATACCATTTTAATTATTTCTTATTTTTTCTCTTGTAATATTACCTATTATATGATATTTTATATATACTCGAAAGGAGAAATATATATGCCTAAAAAAACAAGAAGAATTATAACAATATTATTTTTAATAATCATACTCTTTACTATACTTTATTGTTTTAACATTTTTAATATAAAGAACGCTATACACGGTATATCTGTAAGTAAAATCACTAATGGTAACACAACTATAACTACAACAATTGGTAAATCATTAGATTTACCAAAAGATTTTTTAGAACATAATATATCTATACAAGATAACGATAAAATCGTTACTATAGTAGTTACAGAAACAAAAAAAGAAAATATATCTTCTAAAACAACAGAAATAACCCTAACCACACAAAAAACTATTGAAGAAATATTCGAATATTATAAATCTAAATTTAGCAACCCTATAACTACAAAACTCGAAAATTCCGCAGTTATAATAGGTGGAGATGCTCAAAATTTAGTTAAAGTAAATATTGAAAGCGGAAAATATAGAATAACAATGGAAAAAAGATAGAAATGAACATAATGTTCAAATTCTATCTTTAATTTATTTATTTTGTTTTTGCATTCCTTGATGATTAATATAGAAATCTTCTTTATATATTAAATCACTTACTTTTACAATATCATATTTCATATTTTGCAAATTCTGTATTATATATCCTAATGCATCAGCTGTGTTTTTAGTTCCACTATGCATTAATATTATACTTCCAGGTCCGACCCCTTTTTCTATTCTTTTCCACATATCTTCTTTTGATAGCCCTGTATAATCTAAACTATCAACATTCCATTGTATAGCATTCATACCAACTTCTTTACTTGATTTTATTACTGTATTATTGTATTCTCCGTATGGTGCTCTATATAATGTTGGAATTGTACCTGTAATTTCTTTTAGAAGGTTATTACAATCTTGTATTTGTTTTATATTATCCTCTAAACTCAAATTATTAACATGCGGGTGCGTAAAAGAATGATTACCAATTTCATTTCCTGCATCATAAATAGCCTTTACACTTTCAGGGTACTTTTTAGCAAAATCTCCTACTACAAAAAAAGTCACATTAACATTATACTGTTTTAACGTATCTAAAATCTTATCAATATCGGTATTTTCCCAAGCACAATTTATAGTCAACGCAACTTTTTTATCTTGTGTATCTACACTATATATAGGCAGTAATCTATCTGGGCTAGCATTTACTTGTAAATCACTATTAGGAATAGTAGTTATAACAGCTACTACTGCGACCATTAAAATTAATATACTAATTATTTTGTTCTTATTTATAACAAAAAACATAATACCCCTCCTAAATACAATCTATGCATTAGATTTGCGTATTATGTACAAATATACTGTTTATTTATATAAAAAATCAATTATTATTTTGAAATTGTAATATTGGATATCCCCCATTTATACCTGAAGAGTCAGTATACCAATTATCTAAACTTAATGTACCATTATATATATCTGTTATATATTTATTTAACACTGTTACTAAATTAGTTGTGTTAAGTATCGTAGAGCTTAATGTACATGTAGTTCCACTTTTAGTAAAAACAGATAAATTAGAATAAGTACCGTTTGTTGTTCTAATGTAATAAGGAGTTGTTAATGCATAATTATATGATATATCTGCATATAGCCAACAACTAATTGAGCCAAAGTCTTCTGTCGTACCATTTCCAACATTATAGCAATTATATACATTATTATTCCAAGCAGTTATACCACCTGATATATATCCATTACTAAAATTACCTTTATTATAGCAATTATATATATTGCCTTTTGACGCAGAACCTACAATTCCTCCTTGGCAATTTGCACCGCTTAAATTTCCTGTGTTATAGCAATTATACACATATCCTTTACTATATGCTACAATGCCACCATTACTGCATCATTGTCCTCTTGAATATTGACCAGATAGCGAACCAGTATTATAGCAATGATATATTTCTTTATCGACATCTAAGTATCCTGCTATTCCCCCCAAATTATTCCATATAGAAGAAGATACAATTGTTGTTCCGTTACTACAACCAGATATGTATTGACCACAAACGTAGCCTACAATTCCTCCTATACTTCCTGTTAATGACGAATTATTACGTTGAGTATATATATATGAATTTATTACATTCGTATTTTTTATTATGCTTTCTGAACCCGTATATCCAAATAGCCCTACATACTGATTTGAATTTTTTATATATAGTCCGTTTATATTTTTGCCATTACCTTCAAATATCCCATTAAAACAAGTATCTGCATCTAACCCTATTGATGTCCATGCATTACTAGGGGCACTACTTCCATAGCTTGAATAACTTGAGTAATTACTATTAAGTATTATATCATTTTTTAAGTTTATTGTTATACCTGTGAAATCTTCTCCTGCATTGACAAGCGAAGCTAACCCTGCTAATTCTTCAGCAGTATATATGTTATAAACAGTTTTGCCTGGAAAATTTGCATACCAATTTGTGTCTATAGTTCCATTCCAACTTTGTACCTTCATAGTTGTAGCACCTATATTGTCACTTATCCTTTCATTTCCTAATATGTCTAGTGCTTTTACTTGTATTGTATTATATAATGTATCTGCATTTAGTTCTCTAAAAATATATGACGTTTCTACAGTGCCGTCTGTTGGTTTCCACGTTTTTCCATTGTCTATGCTATATTGGTACATCACTGTTTGTCCGTTATTATCCTGTGTATTAGCTTCTATTTGAATGGTATTTGTTGTTACTTCTCCTATTATTGGAGTAAAACTATATGGAGCTGTATTATCAAATGTATAACTTTGACTTACTACATTTCCACTTGTATTTCCTGCTTTATCATATATTTGTTTTACATGTAGATAGTATGTGCCGGTTAAATTTGTTCCTATTGTAAAGGCTGTTCCATTTGTATATGTTATCCAACTTCCGCCTGTTTGAGTTGTACTACTTGTTGATAAATAGTATTCATACGTATTATTATAAGCTAGTTCGTTATTGTCTGTTACTGTTATCGTTACTTGGGTATTTCTTGCTAGCCCTATTCCATTTGGTTCTATTGTTATTGTTGGGCTTATATTATCTAATTCTCCTATTACTCCTCCTGTTATTTTTAACGTATTACTTACTACTTGTCCT
>CALYAQ010000039.1 GCA_944393615.1 uncultured Clostridia bacterium | reverse complement strand
TAGTCTTTGCCCTAGATTATTATTTAGCTTGAAATGAACTTATAAATTGAACCGCCGTATGCCGAACGGCACGTACGGTGGTGTGAGAGGGAATAAATAAAATTATTATTTATTCTCTACTCGATTACATAACCAGAAAAATCATGTTTACAAATAAGATATGATATGATAAAATCAATATAAAGTAAAAATTAAAAGAGGTGAGAGCATGCAAAGAATAATAATAGATACAGATCCAGGTACAGATGACATTTTTGCTATGGTTCTAGCAATAAAATCAGAAGAATTTAAAATAGAGGGTATAACGACTGTTAATGGTAATTGTTCATTAGAAAATGCAACTAACAATGCAAGATATTTATTAGAAATGTTAAAAGCTAATATTAATGTGTATGAAGGAAGTGATAAACCTTTAAAACAAAATGATGCTAATGCTACAAATGTACATGGAAGTAATGGGATGGGTGGAGTTGAAATACCAAAAATAGAAAATAGAAGTGAAATGGTAAAAGAGAAAAGTGCGATTGATTTTCTAATAGATACAGTTAATAATAATCCAAATGAAATAGTTATAGTAGCAGTAGGACCGCTTACTAATATTGCGTTAGCAATTAAAAAGAATAAAGATTTTGCTAGTAATATTAAAAAACTAGTTGTAATGGGTGGAGGAAAAAATTTAGGAAATATAACTCCTTATGCAGAATTCAATTTCTATATTGATCCTTTAGCGGCTGATATTGTATTAAAGGCTAAAATTAAAGAAGTAGTAATTGTACCGTTAAATGTTACTCATCAAAATGTTTTGAATGATCAAAGAGAAAATTATTTGAAAAGTGTTAATACTAAATTATCAAATTTACTATATGATATTACAAGAACATCAGCAAAAACATATAGGGAGCAGGGATTTGAAGGTGCATGTATACATGACCCAGTTACGATAGCATATTTAATTGACAATAATATATTGGGACTTGAAGAAACTAATATAGAAATAGTGACTAGTGGCGATAGAATTGGACAATGTGTGTTTAATAGTGAAAAACAACCTAATTGTAAGATTGCTTTAGAAATAAACACACAAAAATTTTATGATATGTTTTTTGAAAAAGTTTTCAAAATAATACATTAGCATATATCTGTTTTTGTCGAAAACTTTTTTTCTTTTTTTGTTTTTTCTATTGAAAATTATATAAATACAAGATATAATAATATAGGCAGATATATCTGTGCGAATAACATGTTATCCCAAGCGACAAAGACCTATGAACCTTGTCAGGTCCGGAAGGAAGCAGCAATAAGTAGTCATCTTTGGGTGCTTGAGAGATGTGTTATTCACACAGGTATATAGGCCGTTTTTAAAATAAAGGGGTGTGTAATATGGGATATAGAGCACTATATAGAGAATTTAGACCTTTGAAATTTTCAGACATGGTTGGACAAGATCACATTTCACAAATATTAAAAAATCAAATAATGAATGATAGAGTAGGACATGCATATTTGTTTAGTGGAATTAGAGGTACGGGAAAGACTACTACAGCAAAGATTTTTGCAAGGGCAATAAATTGCTTAAATCCAGTAGAAGGAGAACCTTGTAATGAATGTGAAATATGTAAAGGAATATTGAATGAAACATTATCTGATGTTACAGAAATAGATGCTGCATCAAATAACGGTGTAGATAATATAAGGGAAATAAGAGATGAAGTAATGTATTTGCCTACAAAGGCTAAATATAGAGTATATATTATAGATGAGGTTCATATGTTGTCAACTGGTGCTTTTAATGCACTTTTAAAAACATTGGAAGAGCCACCAAAGCATGTTAAATTTATACTAGCAACAACAGAACCAAATAAATTACCTGCAACGATTTTATCACGTTGCCAAAGGTTTGACTTTAAAAGAATTAGTAATGAAAATGTAGTTGCTAGATTAGAAGAAATTTTGAGAAGTATTGGAAAAACAGCAGATGTTAATGCATTAAAAATGATAGCTGAAATATCCGAAGGCGCTATGAGAGATGCAATTAGTATATTGGATAGGTGTGTATCTGATACTGATAATATAACTGTAGACTATATTTCTGGTTTAATAGGAATGCCAGACGGTATGGAAATATTAGATATAGTAGATAATATGGTGGATAAAAATGCGTCAAGTGTAATAACTAAAATTGATAATATGTTGAATGAAGGAAAAAATATTTCGCTATTATTAACAGAATGTATAAAGCATACGCAAAATGTATTGGTATATTTAGTAACTAATAAGGTGGAGGTATATAGTCAAGATGAACAACAAAAGGTTCAGCAAATAAGTAAAAAGGTATCAGTAGATGAGTTGGTTGATATGATTGCATATATTTCTGAAGTATTAAATAATATCAAATGGTCAAGTAATCAAAATATTTTAGCTAAAGCGTTGTTAATTAAATTATGTGTTAATGAAGATATAAAAAAAAACTGTAAAGTAGACCAGACAAGCACACAAACACAAAATAAAGAAGAAAAAAGAGTTAATATGGAAAGTACAGTGCAAGAATGTATACCACAAAAGCAAGAAACAGTATCTGAGCAAAATAAAGATGAAGTTTCTAGTGCTAATCCAGAACCAAAAGCTTTTGAACAAATAAATTCAGCTCAACAGTTGGATACAGATAAGCAAAAAAGTGGTCAACATAGTACAAATGGTAAAGATATTGACTGTTGGAATGAAATTTTAACAGAGCTAAAAGATATGGGAAAGGTTAAAATATATGCTAATTTAATAAATGCATCAGCTCAAATAATTGCTGAAAATGTTATTGGTATATATTTTAAAGTTGAATTTGCAAAAACTATTGTAGAGAATAAAGAAAATATTGATAATATAAAACAGTGTGTTAAAAATGTGTTGGGAAAAGACTATGAAATCAGGTGCTTTTTAGAAAAAGAAAAGGGAAAGAGTAAATTGTCTGATGTGGAAAATACTGCCAAACAATTCAATATCCCAATTGATATAGTTGATGAGTAAAATTGAATTTTAGGTGTAAATTAAATTTTAAGGAGGATAACGTTATGGGAAATAAGTTTAATGGTTTTGGAGGAATGGGTGGCGGAAATTTTAATAATATATTAAAACAAGCTCAAAAGATGCAAGAGGAAATAATGGAAAAACAACAACAAGTGGCTACACAGGAGTTTGAAGCTTCTGTTGGTGGTGGAGCTGTTAGTGTAGTTGTGACAGGGGAAAAACAAATAAAAGAAATAAAAATACAAAAAGATGTTGTTGACCCTGATGACGTAGAAATGCTACAAGATTTAATAATGTCTGCGGTAAATGAAGCAATTAGAAAAGTAGATGATACTATGAATGCTCAAATGGGGCAATTTAATATTCCAGGGTTATTTTAGAAAAATATAGGGTGAAGTAATATGTTAGATTCATATAGCAAATCAATAGCAAATTTAATAGAAGAGTTTGAGAAGTTTCCTAGTATTGGTCATAAAACGGCTGTTAGGATGGCTTTTCATGTTCTTAATTTATCTAAACAAGAGGCAACTGAGTTTGCAAATATAATAGTTCAGGCTAAAGAGAATTTGAAATTTTGCAGATTTTGCTATAATATATCTGATAATGATCCTTGTGATATTTGTCAAGACGCAAAAAGAGATAAATCAACAATATGTGTAGTGGAAGATGTAAAAGATATTATAGCAATGGAAAGAACTCATGAGTATAGAGGGCTATACCATGTATTGCAAGGTGTAATATCACCTATGAATGGTATAGGACCAAATGATATAAAAATAAAAGAGTTATTAGAAAGATTAAAGGATGATACAGTAAAAGAAGTTATATTAGCAACAAATCCAAATATTGAAGGAGAGGCAACTGCAATGTATATTTCTAAATTATTAAATCCACTTGGAATAACTGTAACAAGAATTGCACATGGTATTCCAATTGGTGCAGATATAGAATATATTGATGAAGTGACTTTATGTAAGGCACTAGAAGGAAGGAGAAAATTATAGGAGGTAAATTGAATAATATAACTATGAAACAATTGCCTATTGAGGAAAGACCACAAGAAAGGTTGCTAAATGTGGGAGCGGAGGCTTTAAGCAATGCAGAGCTATTGGCAATAATATTAAAAACAGGAACAAAAGAAGAAACTGTTTTACAAGTAGCACAAAATGTACTAATGTTGGATAACGACAATTCGTTATTCAACATTTCTAAATTAGATGTGAAACAGTTAATGGAAGTAAAGGGAATTGGTATTACAAAGGCAGTACAAATAAAAGCGGTATTTGAGCTTGCAAAGAGAATTTCAAAACCTAAAATACAACGTAGTAAAATAAAGTGTTCAAATGATGTATATGAATTATTAAAACATGAATGTGTAAATGAAACAAAAGAAAAGATGTTTGTTATAAGTTTGGATATAAAAAATTATGTTATAAAATTAACGAGAATAGCAACAGGGGGAACTACCAAGGTTTCGGTTAGTATGGGGGAAGTTTTATCAGAACCTGTTAAGCTTCAAGCTAATGCAATTATACTAGTACACAATCATCCAAGTGGAGATACTAAACCTAGCAATGCAGATATAGATTTTACATATAGGCTGTGTGAAGCATCAAATATTTTAAGTATAGATTTACTAGACCATATAATAATTTCAGATAGGGGTTATACCAGTTTAAAGGAAAAAGGTATTGTTGGGTAGACTACAAGTATAACTCTTGGAATAACAATAAATAATAAAGATGTTGACAAGTAATTAAAATATTATATAGTAGCAACAATTGAACTATTATAATGATTTTTGTTGTTCTATTTTTTCCCTAGTGATTTATCACTAGGGAAGTTTTTCTGTATGACGGGCATGTCATAAATCTAGGGTGGAAGTCCCAAGAGGCGTATTTGTCGCGAACTCGATAGCGACTTGCAAAGCGTAAACTAGTAATGGAGCGTGAAAAGAAGCAATAGCGAAA
>CALYAQ010000038.1 GCA_944393615.1 uncultured Clostridia bacterium | reverse complement strand
TACTGTACTATTTGTATTATCAAATATGTTATTATTCATTGTTGACAATATTATTGTTCCTGTTAATATTATCAACACCACTATTGTTATTACTAACGCCACTAAACTAATTCCTTTTTTCATTTTCTCACTCCTAACTCAAATTACGTTATAATCATTTTAACGTAAAACGAGTTATAAGTCAATAACTTATTTTAAGTTACTTTATAATTTTGTTAGGAGGTATACACATGTTTAAAAGAATACGAGATTTGAGAGAAGATAACGACTTGACACAAAAACAAGTTGGAGAAATATTGAATATGACACAAACTGGATATAATCAATATGAAATTGGAAGAAATGATATTCCTACTAGAGTATTAATAAAATTAGCTGAATACTACAATACTTCAGTTGACTATTTATTAGAGTTAACCGATGTTAGAGAACCATATAAACGAAAAACAAAAGAATAACCAACATATTAACAATATAACTTATTAACACTAAAATAATAGTAAGCAGTAAATATCTTAATTTTCAGCCAATCACTCGTTATTTGTATTTAGCACTTATCTTAATATATGTTTTACACAACAAATACATCTCATTTTTTTATGTATTTACTATACACAAACTTTCATGAGTGTATATACGTACTTTTATTTACTGCTTACAAACTTACAAATGTCAAATTTCTATTTTCCATACTGTTCTTTTTTACTATTTCTTTCTCTTCTTATATTCCCATTGTGCTCAAGTCTAATTTTATATGATATTTTATTATTCATATTTTAAAAATTATGTTGGCTAGTTCCGTGATTTTCTACAATGAAAAAACAACCGTAATTTGAAACTAAATTTCAACTTCTTTTTACGATTGTTTTTTATAAGAAAGCAATTTATTATTCTACTTCTCCACTCGTTGTTAAGCTTTTTATCGAATTTAATAAACATACTTTCTTTCAACTCTTGGAGATATCCTAGATAATATCTCATAATTTATAGTATTAGCTTCATTTGCTATATTTTCCACAGTTATTTTATCATTATCCCATATATATACTATATCCCCTACATTTACATTATCTAAATTACTAACATCAACTAAAATATTATCCATTAAGACATTACCAATAATATTACATATCACATTATTAATTACAACTTTTCCTTTATTAGATAAAGCCCTAGGATAACCGTCAGCATATCCAATAGGTACTGTAGCAATTTTGGTTGCACCATTAATTGCATATTGCATATTAGGTTTATTCTCTATATCCTTTATTAACGTTACTTTTGATATTAATCTTGAAACAGGTTTTATGCCAATAGAATTTTCAAAATCGTCATTAACATTATGCCCATATATAATTAGTCCGGGTCTTACGGCAGTTGTAAAATCGTCATCATGTATCTGCTGTACTCCACCCGAATTAGACATGTGAACATATTTAGGAAATATGTTGTTTTTATTTAACATTTCAACAGCCCTTTTAAAAAGGTTCGCTTGTTCCTTCATATATTGACTATCTTTTTCATCACTAGTGGCAAAATGCGTATATACTCCTTCTATTTTAATATTATCTAAGCCTTTGCACAACTCTATATATTCTTGCAAATCTTCTAATCTTATACCCGTTCTATGCATACCTGTTTCAATTTCTAAATGTATTCTACTTATTTTATTACACTCTTTTGATTTGTTATTTAACTCAATAATCTCATCTTTTATACTAGCACCTAATACTAAATCATATTTTATAGCTTCGTCTAATTCTTTCAGCATACAAGGATTTATAACTAAAACATCGCCATTAAACCCCGCTTCTTTTAGTTCTATTCCTTCTATAACCAATGCAACGCATGCTGTTTTCACACCCATATCATTTATTACACCAATCATATTTTTTACACCCATTCCATAAGCATCAGCCTTTATTACTGGTAATACTTCTTTAGGTTTTACATATTTAATTATATTTTCCAAATTGTTTTTAAAATTACTTAAATTAACCTCTAGATATGTGTCATTTCTCATTAAACGCACCCTCTTTCTGTAAAATTATATCACTCAAATACAAAAAAAGAAAGAAAAATTAAAAGTTTTCTATAAATTTATAGAAAACGATAATTGTTTGTAACAGCTATACATTTAATTTTAACTTTATATAGTACAAAATTAAAAAATTTAGTACAAGTAAAATTACAATTACGACAAAAGCCAAAATAATTTTTCTAGTTCTTTCATTTTCTCACTCTATATACTTAAGTGCGATATATATGTATTGGTTATATTAATATTATATCATTAACTATTGTCATTGTAAATACATTCAATTATATTTTCTTGTATGTCTTCTAATATTCAAATATTATTTTTTTAGTTACCATATTAATCTATTATTCATAATATATAGCACGGAGGTATATTATGAAAGATATTAACTTAGCAATAATAGGTGCAACAGGACTTGTCGGACGCACATTTTTAAAGGTTTTAGAAGAAAAACAATTGCCTATAAGTAATTATACTCTTTTTGCTTCTGAACGTTCAAAAAACAAAAAAATTAAATTTATGGGAAAAGAATATATTATTAATGTGTTAAACGAAAACTCTTTTAACAATAAATTTGATTATGCTCTATTTTCCGCAGGCAAAGACATTTCTTTAAAATATGCACCTATTGCTGTAAAAAACAAATGCATAGTAATAGATAATAGTAGTGCATTTAGAATGCAAGAAGATGTTCCTCTAGTAGTTCCAGAAGTAAATTGTGAAGATATTACTACAAATCAAGGAATTATATCAAACCCTAATTGCTCTACTATACAAGCAGTTGTAGCATTAAAGCCATTACACGATAAATACACTATTAAACGTATAGTATATTCTACATATCAAGCTGTATCAGGTGCTGGTAATTTGGGATGTGTAGATTTAAAAAATGGAATACAAGGAATTGCACCACAAAAATTTCCTTATCCAATTTTTAGCAATTGTATACCTCATATAGATGATTTTACTGATAATGGATATACAAAAGAAGAAATAAAAATGATAAATGAAACAAAGAAGATATTACATGATGATAATATACAAATAACTGCTACTACTGTTAGGGTTCCAGTTTTTAATTCACATAGTGAAAGTATAAACGTAGAATTTGAAAAAGATTTTGATATAGAAGAATTAAAACAAACTTTGATAAACTCTAAAGGCATCATCATTGAAGATAATATATACGAAAACATTTATCCTTTGGCAATTAATGCAACAGGTAAAAATGATGTTTTTGTTGGAAGAATTAGAAGAGACTACTCTGTTAGATCCGGTATTAATATGTGGGTGGTTGCTGATAATATTAGAAAAGGGGCTGCAACTAACGCAATACAAATACTAGAATACTTAATAAAAAGAAATTTGTCGAAAAATTAACAAATATTATATTTTCCCTTTATATTTCAGTAAAAATATAGTATAATATTATATATTTAGTAAACATTATAAGGAGCGTGCATTTATTATGAAAAAGCAAATATTTAAAGGTAGTGGCGTTGCTATTGTCACACCGTTTACAGAAGATAATGTTGATTTTGAAAAACTAGGCGAATTGATAGAATTTCAAATCGCTAATGATACACAAGCAATTATAATTTGTGGAACTACTGGCGAAAGCCCTACAATGTCACTTGAAGAAAAGAAAAACGCTATAAAGTATACAGTCGAAAAAGTTAATGGTAGACTACCAGTTATTGCAGGTACAGGAGGCAATAACACTAAAAACGTCATTGAACTTTCTCAGTATGCACAAAGTGTAGGTGCTGACGGCTTATTAGTAGTAACCCCATTTTATAACAAGGCTACACAAAAAGGATTAGTAGAACACTACACAGCAATTGCAAATAGTGTTAACCTACCAATCATTTTATACAATGTGCCTTCTAGAACAGGCTTAAACATTTCAGTTGATACATGTGTAGCATTATCAAAGCTTGAAAATATTGTCGCTATAAAAGAAGCAAGCGGTAATATTTCTCAAATTGCTGAAATATCAGCAAAATGTGGTAATGAATTATACATTTATTCAGGAAATGATGACCAAATTCTTCCTATACTTTCGTTAGGTGGAATAGGTGTAATATCAGTTATTGCCAATATTCTACCAAAAGAAACTAACGAAATATGTACTTCATATTTTAATGGTAATGTTAATAAATCTAAAGATTTACAATTAAAATATTTAGATTTAATGAACACATTATTTATAGAAGTAAACCCTATGCCAATTAAACAAGCATTAAATGATATTGGCTACAATGTTGGTAACTGTAGGATGCCACTTTGTAAAATGGAAGAAAAAAATGTCGAACTTCTTCGAAGTAGCTTAAAAAAGGTCGATTTGATGTAAGAATTTAACACAAATGTTACAGAAATGTTACATTTGTGTTATTTTTATACTTTTTTACAAAAAACCCTTGAACTTTATCGAATAACATAATATAATGTTGCTAGCAAAAGATAAAACTTATTTATTTAGAATATAAGGAGTGTAGAGATATGAACTTAACAAAAAATATATTTTTTGATAGTAATAAAATAGTGGAAAATACTACTATAAAACTAACTTATTGTGGCAATCTATTCCAAAAAGATTCCCAAAAAGTATTTATTCATTTTGGTTATGGTCTATTATGGTCAAATGTATCAGAAATGGAAATGACTAAAAAAGAAAATGGTTTCGAAGCAGAAATACAAATAAATGGTACTGATTCTTTTAACTGTTGCTTTAAAAACGAGAACGATGAATGGGATAATAACGAAGGTCATAATTATTCTTTTGAAATCGAGAAAAACGAATTAGCAATCACTAAAAAAATAGATACTAATTTACCTACAAAAAAATTGTCAAGAACATATATATGGGGTAAAAAACTAAAAATCTTATTTTATAAAGTTATTACTTATGTTCCTAAACTATTAGGTTCTTCATACAAAAGAAAAGATGTAGACAATATAGTACCACAATAATATAGTTAGCAATTAAATTAACCATAATTTATTTTTAAACCAAATTTTACAATTTGGTTTTTTTGACTTTTGTTAACAATTATGATATAATTTTTCTTGTAAATGTAATCTTTATTTACAACAGAGGCATAATTATGTCAAAAGAAACAGTAATTACTAACATTTTCTTAAACGCGGAAGAACTACAAAATCTACTTTATAACAATGAATTAGATTTATTGCACACTATCAATTCTATTGAGTTCATACAAATTATGAACCTTTCTTCTGAAAATAGATATAGGTTCTTATGGTTTGACAAAATGGTTAAGGAACGATTTTCCTTTGCAAAGCAGTTAATCAACACAGTGTATACTTATCACGAAAAGTATAATTTTGAAGCTTTAGATTTCGACATTCTTGATACCCTACAAATTACATTAGAATCTACAACTGGTAAACTAAAAACTATTAATAGAAGGTATAAATATATTCTAATTAATGGTACAATAAATACTGACATTATACCAAGTAAGGAAGCATTACTCTCTGGAAGTAAAGTTATTGTACGCGAAAGCCAAAATTGGAATTTGCTATTAAACAATATGCATGAACAATGGAACATAAACTAAAAGTGATAAAATGAAGAAACAAGAATTAATCAACGAATTGATTGAAAGAATAAACAGAATTCTTGCACAAGAAGAGTGTTACACAGATTTATCTTTAGATGTCTTATCTATTGATAATGAAATAATATTATCTTTAGATGATACCATTCGTAGTAATTTGTGTTTGTTAAACAAGTTGCTACACGAAAGAAACTGTCTAATGATATATGATATTTCTTCTTGCCTTAACTCTCCCGAGTTTTATTACATGCACGAAGACTTTACCTCTGATATTCTAACTTCTCTTATTACATACCTAGATAAAGAACTTGATACTTTATCACGTATTAGAGCAACATACGACAATTTGCATAATGCAAATGTTGAACAAATCAACCAAAGACTACAAAATAGCAGAAATTCATTGATAAATGAATTAAACCTTGTTAGTATTTGTAAAAATCAATGGACGCAATTAACTGCTCTTATGTTTCCATAATCGAGTAGAGAATAAATAATAATTTTATTTATTCCCTCTCACACCACCGTACGTGCCGTTCGGCATACGGCGGTTCAATTTATAAGTTCATTTCAAGCTAAATAATAATCTAGGGCAAAGACTA
>CALYAQ010000037.1 GCA_944393615.1 uncultured Clostridia bacterium | reverse complement strand
AAATATGTTATTATTCATTGTTGATAATATTATTGTTCCTGTTAATATTATCAAAACCACTATTGTTATTACTAATGCTACCAAACTAATTCCCTTTTTCATTTTATACATTCCCCCTTGATTTTTTAGACAACAAAAAACCAAGACAACATATTTTTATCTATGTTTTCTTGGTTATATTTTTCTATATATTTTTTATTGCATGCTAAAACTAGGTTATTTTTTGTTAACCTTGTTTGTAAATTATATCCAATTGTGTGTGTGTGTGTGTGTGTACAGCCTCAACCGTTTTAGCGTTTTTTAACATTTTGTTTTTCTCCTTTTATGCTATTTATTGTACTAGTATTATTACAAACTGTCAAGGTTATTCTTTATTTTTCTCATAAAATAAAATCACCTATTATACAAATAAGTGATTTTTCATACATTAAAAGTAATTGTATAGAATGGATATGAATACTCATACTCATAACCCGCTTCTGACAGCATTCGAAAAACTCTGTTTAATATAGGTTTTTCGTAATTCAAATCGTTTTTATCAATAAAAATTGATTTAACATTTTGGTTCAACGCCTTATTGATTTTTGGTGTAATAACCTTGTCGCAAATTCGTTGAGCTTTTCTTTCATACGCCATTTGTTTTTCTGTAGTTTCCATTTTTACCACATCAAGTAAGATATGTTATTATTAAAATGTATGAACTTTTAATTAAGAAAAATTCTCAATTTTAATAATAAATTATCTAAACCTAATATTATTATACCACATTATGTCAACTTTTTCAAGTCGTTTATTCTATTCTCATTCCAATATTTTTTATCGTTTTATCCTCTATTGCACTTTGTGAATTAACCCCAAAATATTCCTCCATTATATCTCTTACCACTTCACCAGTATACGAACCATGACCGCCATGTTCTACCACTACAGCCACAGCGATTTCAGGATTATCAAAAGGTGCAAAGCCAACAAACACACCATTGTTTGAACCTGCTCCTGCTTCTGCGGTACCTGTTTTCCCACCAACTGCTACTGGTAATGATTTAAACATTCCATAAGCTGTACCTCCTGATTCATCCGTTACATCTTTCATTCCCTGCAAAACAGCTTTTATATTTTCATTTTCAAAAGCCATTTGAATTTGGTTGTTGGTACTTGGAATACCCAATTTTTCATTAACATATTGTACTATATCACCTTTATTATAGCTAATACCTTCAGGCGAGATTATATCTTTTATTAATGTAGGTTGTATCTTATACCCACCATTTGATAATATAGCAATATATGTTGCTAATTGTATAGGGGTAAAAGAATTATACGATTGACCTATTGACGCACTTAACGTATCAGCTACATACCATGTATTCCCTTTACTAGTTGCATAATCTCTACTAGCTAATGTTCCGCTTTTTTCCCCTTGTAATTCAATACCAGTTTTCGCACCCAACCCAAAATAACTAGCATACTTTGCTAAAGTATCTATCCCCATTCTATAACCAGTTTCATAAAAGAAACAGTTACAAGATGTCTTTATCGCCTCTGTAACATTTACTTCCCCATGTGTTAACCCATAAGAACTGTAGTACCAACATTGTGGTTTATGACCTTTATCATATATTCCAGTATCTAGTATCTTCTCATTCGTTGTTATGTCACCATTTTCCAAACCAGCAATAGCAGTAACCATTTTAAAAGTTGAACCTGGTGCATACGTAGCTTGTATCGCTCTATTATACAAAGGATTTGCAGGGTTATTTATCAATTCTTTCCAGTCTTTATTACTAATTCCCCCTATAAATAGTGAAGGATCATAGCTTGGATAACTTGCCATTGCAAGTACCTCTCCTGTTTTTACATTTAACACAACAACAGCGCCGGAATCCGCATCCTCATATTTGTATCTAAATCCTCCTGTAGCTATTTTATTAATATTTTCTGCTAATGCTGTTTCTGCTACTTCTTGCAAATTCGCATCAATAGTTAATATTATATCACTACCTTTTATACTTGATGTGACCTCATATTCCTCATTCATTCTGCCATTAGAAGACATCTCAACCTTTTTAACACCATTTGTACCTCTTAAATATTTTTCAAATACGGATTCTATACCCGCTTTACCTATTGTATCATTTCTACCATAATCAGTATATATATCTAGCTCATCAGAAGATATAGGTCCAGTATATCCTAATATATGTGCTGCTAAAGTTCCTCTAATATAGCTCCTAACAGGAACTGTTGAAATATTTAAGCCTGGAAAATTAGAATTTTGTTCTTCAATTTCATTTACTGATTCTCTTGATATACTCGTTGATATTTGATATGGGTTGTACGCTGAATATCCACATCTTTCTATATCAAATCTTTGTCCTGCAATTATTCTAATATCTCTTAAATCTTGTTGTTGGATAACATATTTATCCTTCATTTTCATTAACACATCATACGCTGTTAACGTTTCATCATATTTATATTTTTTCTTCCATGCCGTTTCACTTTCATAAGCGTTATCTCCTGTAAAATTAAATACTGCATTTCCGTCTTCATTTATATATATAGGTAAAGTATTAACATACTTATCTTGATTTTTATCTAATATCTTAGTTATTTGTAGCAAGCTTTCATTTAATACTTCTTTGTCTGTATTTGTTTTATACAGTAATAAACTAAAACCCATTTCGTTAGTTACTAAAACATTTCCATTTCTATCATACATTTCTCCACGCGGAGCTTGTATTACCTTTTCTCTAAGCAATCTATTTTCAGATTGCGTCCTATAGCTTTCCCCATTTACAATTTGTAAATTAAAAAGAGCAATAAATAGAATAATCGTCACAGCAAAAATAAATAGGTATAAAAACACATATCTATTTGAAAAAGTTATTTTTCTGCTATAACTATTCATATTATCACTCCTATCTATATCTACCCAACACTTTTGTACTATCGTTTCTATCTTTTAAATATCCTGAAAAAATAGGATGAATTAATAGAGTTAGTATAAAATTATATATTGATGCTACCAACACAATTGTTACAAAATCTCCTAACATAAACGTTGAACCCGTCAATAATATTTGTATTATTCCTAAAAATATTTCTGCAAAAAAGGTAACAATAAATACATACAGCATCATTCCAATTTTAGGTTCTAACGATACCCTATTGCAAAATAGGGTTGTTATTGTTACTATCAAAAAACCCAATAATGCATATAACCCTAAAAAACTTCCATAAGCCACATCATATATAGCTCCAAATACTACCGCTAAAATACTCGGAGTTACATTATCATAAGAAAAAACACTTAAATAAATTACGAATATGACAAAAAGATTAGGCATAACACCTAATATTGGTAAATTACTAAATACATTCACTTGCAAAATAATATATAGCATATATAGTATTATTGAAACTATTATATATTTAATATTTCTCATTTTTACCTACCTATTCTAAAACAACTAAAACATATTCTAATGTTGAAAAATCAACGGCAGTCTGAACTATTGCATATGTTTCTAGCGTATTATTCGCTTCTACTACTTCTACTACTTCTCCTATTGTAATTCCTTTTTTATATACTCCGCCCATTCCTGATGTTTCTACAATATCTCCAACAGCTAAAGATACATCAGTTGGTATATACATAAGTTTCATTTGTGATTTTTCTTGTAATCCTAGCTCTCCTCTACAAACAATTGCCTCCTTTGTTTTGGTTACTCTTCCACTTACCGAACTTCCAGAATCAGTTACGCATAAAACTTTTGAAGTATTGTCATGTACCTCTTTTACATATCCAACTAGTCCCTTATCAGATATAACCGTCATACCAACTTCTACTCCATCATTTTTTCCTTGGTTTATAACCAATATTTGATTCCAGTTATTTGTACTATCAGCTATAACTACACTAGATAGAGTTTTTAATTCAGGATACTTTTGTGTTAAATTCATTTGCTCTTTTAACATTTTATTTTCTTGTAATGCAAGTTGATAATCAGCTAATTGCTTTTTTAAATTTTCATTTTCACTATTTAACTCATTATTCTTTTTTTTCAATTCATCTATTTGTGGAAAAATCTCATGACTACCTGTTATCCAACTTGAAAAATATGATATTCCCCTTTGCACAGGAATAACAGTATAAGAAAGAACAGTTTCAACAACTGTACCCTCTCTTTGCCTATTGGTCCATATTACTATAACCAATAACAGTATTATTACTAAAACATATGCACTTATTTTTAATATGCTATTACCTTTTCTCATAAAAATATTTATCTCCTAATTTGTTTTGTATTAGCCAAAACATTTTGTAATCTATCAATATCTTCCAACACCTTTTTAGCGCCATTAACTACACAATCTAATGAATTTTCAGCTATGTACACAGGCATACCAGTTTCTTGACTTACTAACATATCTAAACCCTTTATTAGTCCTCCTCCACCTGCTAACATTATACCTTTGTCCATAATATCTGCAGATAATTCAGGTGGCGTTCTTTCTAGTGTCATTTTTATTCCTTCTACAATTTCATTTATTGGTTCTTTCATAGCAATTTGTATTTCACTTGATTTAACCTCTACAGTTTTTGGTAATCCAGTCATCAAATCTCTACCCCTAACTGACATAGATTCCTCTATTCCTGTTGGATATGCACTACCTATTCCAATTTTTATTTCTTCAGCTGTTCTTTCGCCTATCATTAAATTATGTTCCTTCTTTAAATGCGTAATAATTGCATCATCCAACTCATCACCCGCAGTTCTTATTGATTTACTAGTCACAATACCGCCTAAAGAAATTACAGCTATTTCACTAGTACCTCCACCAATATCAACTATCATACACCCACTTGCATCAGAAACATTTAAACCCGCACCTATTGCTGCGGCCATTGGTTCTTCCATAATGTATGCTTTTTTTCCACCAGCTTCTAACACCGCTTCTTCTACTGCTCTTTCCTCTACTTCTGTTACTCCCGTAGGAACACATACTAATATACGAGGTCTTGATATTTTTTGCCTATCACAGACTCTTTTTATCATATCCTTTAGTAATAGTTCTGTTGCTGAAAAATCAGCAATAACTCCATCTTTTAATGGTCTAATTGCATAGATATTATCTGGTGTTCTGCCTAGCATTGATTTTGCATCATAACCTGTCGCTATAACTTGTCCAGTTTGTTTATTTATTGCAACAACAGTTGGTTCTCTTAATACTATTCCCTTTCCACTTATGCTAAGTAATGTATTTGCAGTTCCTAAATCAATTCCAATATCTTTTGTTTTAAATCCAAACATAATTTTACTCCTTTAAAACTTATCTCTTATCTATTTTATCTTTTTGTGTCTTTATTATTTTACCAAAAAAATGTGATTTTTAAAAGGGTTTTACTAAAATTTCTTTAAAAACGCACAATGTTAACATAAAGCAACATAACTGCGTTATATTGCTTTAAAAAATAAATTGGAATTTTTTTGAAAATTTATTGACAAAAACACTAGAATATATTATACTAATATTAGAAAAAAAGAACTTCATTCTTTCTTTTCTATAAATAATTTGATAAGTGTCTTCTCATAGTCACTGAAAACAAAAAACCAAGGGAATAGAGCCCTTGGTTTTTATTATGTATATCTAATCATCTTTTACAATGAGATATACTAGCAATAATTTGATAAGCTTTATTATTCTTCTCATATAATCACCTCCTACACATCTATTTAAAGATGCAGGAATATTTTACCATACAGCTTATACACTTTCAATGGTTTCGACAAAACTAGACAAATGAATTTTTACATTTTTCAATTATCGTTTAAATACAAAATTGGATATTTTTTGAAAATTTATTGACAAAAATACTAAAATATATTATACTAATATTAGAAAAAAAGAACTTTATTCTTTCTTTTCTGTAAATAATTTGAAAAGTGTCTTCTCATAGTCACTAAAAAAACCAAGGGCTCTATTCCCTTGGTTTTTACTATGTATATCTAGTCATCTTTTACAATGAGATATACTAATAGTAATTTGAAAAGCTTTATTATTCTTCTCATATAATCACCTCCTACACATCTATTTAAAGATGTAGGAATATTTTACCATACAGCTTATACACTTTCAATGGTTTCGACAAAACTAGACAAAGGAAATTTTACATTTTTCATACAGTAAAATTAGTTTTTGTAATTGTTTCGTAGTATTTTCTTTTTAAATATAAAATTGGATATTTTTTGAAATTTCATTGATAAAAGCTCTAAAATGTATTATCCCAGTATTAGAAAAAACTTCATTCTTTCTTTTCTATATTTAGGAAGTGCCTTCTCATAGTCACTAAAAAACCAAGGGCTCTATTCCCTTGGTTTGTTCTCTTTCTTATTCTAAAATTTCTAGCATTTTTTGTATGTGATTTAATATATTGTCCCTTTGCTCACTTCTTAATTTCATATTAATCACATTTCCATTTATAGATATTTGCAATCTATATTTATCAATTAATTTTAATATATTATCTTGATTGATAGTATTATCATTTGATATATCTATTTTTAATTTATCCCCTTTTTGTATTATTGATATAATTCCTAATTTTCTTGATATAATTTTAATACGTGTAATTTCTAATAAATTATACACTTCTTTTGGTATCTGTCCATACCTATCCTTTATACTTTCTTTTACTTTTTCGATATCTTCAAAAGTTTGACATAAATCTATACTTTGATATACTTCTATTTTTTGGTTTTGATCTTCGATATAATTATCTGCTATATATGCTGATACAGATAAATCAATTTGCACCTCTTTTAATTCTTCCTGTACCGACTTTCCTTGTAATAATTTTACTGCATCATCAATAAGTTTGCAATACATCTCATATCCTACAGCCTCCATATGTCCGTGTTGCTCACTTCCAAGAATATTTCCCGCTCCCCTTATTTCTAAATCCCTTAGCGCTATTTTAAATCCCGAACCAAATTCGGTAAATTCTTTTATTGCCTTTAACCTTTTTTCTGCATTTTCTGATATAACCTTGTTACGTTTATATGTTATATATGAATACGCTTGTCTATCTTTTCTACCGACTCTTCCACGTATCTGATACAATTGTGCTAACCCCATTCTATCAGCATTCTCTATAACCAAGGTATTAACATTAGGTATATCAATTCCAGACTCAAGAATAGTTGTACATACTAAAACATCAATTTCTCCATTAGAATAATCGTACATGATTTTTTCTAATTCATCGCCATTCATTTGACCATGTGCAAAATCAACTCTAGCTTCTGGCACTAGCTGTAATACTTCTATTGCTTTTTCGTCTATGCTATCCACTCTATTATATAAATACAATACTTGACCTTTTCTTTCCAACTCTTTTATTATGGCATCTCTGACAACATATTTATCATATTCCAACACATAAGTTTGAATAGGTTTTCTAATATGAGGAGGATCATATATAACGCTCATGTCCCTTATTCCAACAATTGACATATGTAATGTTCTAGGAATTGGTGTTGCTGTCATTGATAACACATCAATGTTTTGTTTGATTTGCTTTATTGTTTCTTTATGCTTAACACCAAATCTATGCTCTTCATCAATTATAAGTAAGCCTAAATTTTTGAAAGAAACATCTTTTTGTAACATTCTATGTGTACCTATTACAACATCAACATCTCCAAGTTTTAACCTTGATATTATTTGTCCTTGTTCTTTCTTTGTTTTAAATCTATTTAGTACCTCAACTTTTATACCATACTTTTCCATTCTTTGCCTAAATGTTTCATATTGCTGAACCGCAAGTACTGTTGTTGGTACTAAATACGCAACCTGTCTACCACTCATAACAGCCTTAAATGCTGCTCTTAATGCAACTTCCGTTTTCCCATATCCAACATCACCACATAGTAACCTATCCATAGGTATATCTTTTTCCATATCTTCTTTTACTTCTTTTATACACCTTAGTTGGTCATCTGTTTCTTGATATGGAAAATCTTGTTCAAATTGTTTTTGCCACTCAGTATCAGGCAAACTTGCAAACCCTTTTAATTTTTGTCTTTGCGCATATAATTCTACTAATTCTTTTGCAATATTTTCTGCACTTTCCTTTGCTTTCGCTTTAGCCTTTGACCACTCTTTAGAACCCAATTTATTTATTTTAGGTATTCCGTCATTTATAACTACATACTTCCTAATACTATCTAATTGGTCTGTTGGAACATAAAGAATATCATCATCTTTATACTTTATTTTAACATAATCTCTCTTTATATTATTAACAGACAATGTGTTTATTTCTATAAATTGTCCTATACCATATTTAAAATGTACAACATAATCATTTGGATATAAATCAGCCAAAACTATTTTTTGTGCCTCCTTAAAAGCACTTGATTTATATATTCTTTGCTTTGTTTCTCCCTGTTCAGTATCACTCACTACTATTAACTTTAAATCTTTATACTCATAGCCATTACTACTATATCCAATTGATACATACACATTAGATTTTTTTAATTCTTCTATACTGTCGAAATTTTCAATAAATTTATTCTCTACATTATTTTCAGATAATATTGTAGAAATATTTATACCTTTTAGCTTATTAGGTACTAATATTACTACCGTGTATCCTTTTGAATATACTTCTTGTACTTCCTTAACAAATATATCCATTGAATTACGAAAAAAGTTAACCTCCCTACAACTAAAATTGTATTCTTTTCTTTTCGCAGGCATATTTGTATTTAGCATCATACTTTCTAATCTTTTTAAATATATTAAATTCATGTTATTTAAGATATTACTAATATCAATAACACTATATATATTATCAATAAATTGTGGTACATACTTTTGTTTGTCAATTAAATCTTTTTGTAATTCACTCATTGAAAGATGTATATTTTCTAATCGTTGTTCTATTCTTTCAGGTTCATCAAACAAAACTAGCATATCCGTAGGTAAATATTGTAATACATTTTCTCGTTGAAAAAAAGAAGAAAAATATTTATCCATTTTATTAGAAAAAATACCATTTTGTATTTCTTCAACATCTTGCTCGATTTTTTCTTTTTCCTTTTGGCTTATTTGCTTATTTATTCTATCTTGTATGTTCTTAACAACTTGTGGAACATTATCCAAATTTACAATATATTCATTAGCAGGATAAATTACGCAACTATCAATACTACTTATTGAACGTTGATTTAGCACATCAAATGTACGAATATTATCAACATCTTCTCCCCACAGCTCTATCCTTATTGGCAAATCTAAATTGCAAGCAAATATATCTATTATTCCTCCTCTTACACAAAATTGTCCTTTTACTTCTACCATAGATGTTTTTTCATAACCACTTTGGACTAAAATCTTAGATAATTCATCTATATCAATATTATCATCTTTTTGTATATATGTTATATTTTTCTGAAAAATTTCTTTTTTTATAACAGGTTGCGATATACTTTCAATTGTAGTAACTAAAATTTTAACTTGACCTTGAAGTAGCTTAGATAATACTATGGCTCTTTCCATGCTATTTTCTCTACTTTCCATTTCATAGTCATAAGAAACAACTTCTCTTTTGGGTAAAAATACAACTTCCTCTAACCCTATATTTTTAAAATCTTTTATATAGTTTTGTGCAACAATTTCATTATTAGCAACAACACAAATAGGCATATTAGTATAAAAATACGTTGAATATGCCATATGTACTTTTTGTGCATCAGTTAAACCTGATAATACCAGTGGAAAATTGCCTTTTTTTACATCTGCAATATATTCTTGATATTTATTCAATTTAGGCAATTTATTAATTATTGGATTCACTTTTTCTCCTCCATTTTATATATATGTCTGTATTGCTTTTTTTCTTTATTTCCTTTTCGTTTTTTTCCTCATTTATATTATATATATATTCTAAATCATTGATTTTTTTCATGCAAATATTAAAAACAGTATTATATATTAACTGATGATTATATTTTATTAAACATTGTGCAATCTCATAGTTATCCAAAAATTCTTTATTCATAGATTCCAACACAGCATTTATATATGATACATTATTCATATGCCAATTAGTATCCACATCTTTATATAGCACAACATCTTGTACAATTTTATCGTATGTATCCATATTAAAGTCTATATTATCAATATATATTGACGTTTTATCTGTATATGTATACATATTAGTTATCTCGTCCGGTACTTTAATAGGTCTCATTTTTTCAAATGAATACAGTAACCACTTGGTATAGCTTTGCAAAATCAAATTATCATGCTCATCAACTATTTCATAATGCCTAAAAGCAAATAGTTTTTGCATATCATTAACCCAAGTTTTTATTTTTATTCTTTCTCCTAGCTTAGGATATTTGTGCATTCTACAATGGTTTTCTAAAAGTATCCACCCTATTTTATTTTTGTTCAAATATTCCATATCACACCCTGCAATTGATGCATGTAACGTTGATGTTTCTTGTGTATATTTGATAAGGGTGGGAAATGTTATATAATTATCTTTACAATCATAGTATTTTACTGTATATTCTTTTTCAAAATTTCCTTCCATTATTCCTCCTTTATTCTACAATGCAAAAATTGCTAATATTACACACGTATCTATTAGCTATATTTTCACATATTTTACCTATAACTATTATATACCTATATACTTCTTTTATCAAGAAAAAAAGAAAAAAAGACAACACAATTTTTAAAAATGTTTTAAAAAAGTTATTCATTCCATAAGATTACCCTATATGTAGCCCATAAAAAATTTGTTCCAATATTACAGCCATACGAAAACACGCCTGTTGAAGCAATAGGATCTTGGGCACTTGAGCCACTTCTTGTTATAAAATTGTTGACTGAACTTACAAATGTAGTATAGTCTCCATACCACCCATACCATGTAGGAGAGGTATAGTTTTGGGTTGACGAAACTTCATAAATAGCATCTCCGTAAATACTTGCTGTATATCCAGAATACACATCTTTATATTTTGCCAAACCATTAATTAATGCTGTAGCATTTGTAGCTTGTGATGATGTAGGACTTGTATATTGTACAGCAACATGTTCTGAACCACACCCTGACATATCAAATACTCCATAACAATTTCCCGTTGTACTTTGTAATACATTTGTATGAGCAGTAGCATTTTGTGAACCTCCGGTATAGTAATTTGCATTAGTATTCACGCTAATTTCTGTTTTATTTCTTCCATATTTACTATGTGTTAAATACGCTATAGCTCCCCATTCCATATTTTTTATTAAATGACTTTGATATGACGAATTATATGTCAATGCATTTGTATATGAATTACTTAAATTAATATATCTCCAAGCAGTTACTCCTGGTTTTGATACTGATTTAACATTACTATTTGTTACAACATTTCCATTTGTGGAAGTTACAGTTGTTGCTACTCCATTTGTTTCCATACTCATTTCATATTTTGCTACCCAAAAACCATATAACTGTGTTCCTGTTGTACTATCTCCGTCATAATAGAATGCTGGGTGTATATTCCAATTACCTTGCCCACTTGCATTTTGATACGTTGTTCTTCCTGTTGTACTTACATTTGTTTTATCTTTTAAAAACTCCACTTCTATTGTTCCTGCTGT
>CALYAQ010000036.1 GCA_944393615.1 uncultured Clostridia bacterium | reverse complement strand
CAAAATAAATATTTAAAATGATTTTAAATTATATAATGCATTATAAACAAAAAACATAACAAATTATTATGATATATTACTATTTGTAACTAATGTTACAGATCAAAATTATAACAAGATAAAACACGTTATAACAAAGTCTAAAATATTAATTATAAATGGTGACGATAAAAGAATGCTAGAGCTTATAAATCAATCTAAACTAGAAGATGTATATATATTAACGTACGGGTTTAATGGGAAGTCTACAATTACAATATCTAGTCTAGATGAATTGGAAAATACTGTAATGTGTACATTACAAAGAGAAATTACAAACATATATAATAACATAATAGAACCAAAAGAAATAAATATTAGCAAGGGAAATAGTAATTTTAATAATTATAAGTTGCTAGGAATAGTAACTTTAATGATACTATTAGGATATATTAAGTAAAGGGTGATAAAAATGATAGAAATGTATAAAACTGATATGGAAACAGGAAAACTAATCCTAGTAAATGAAATAGAAAAAGGTGTTTGGATAAATCTTGTCAACCCAAGTAAAGAAGAAATTCAAAGACTTCATAGGGAAATAAATATAAATGAGATTTTTGCAACATATTTATTGGACTATGAAGAAAGAGCTAGAATTGATGTTGAAGATGACCAAAAACTTATTGTAATTGATGTACCTATTGTTGAAGAAGATAATACTACGCATCAATATACAACAACACCGCTTTCCATATTAATTATAAAAGATGAGATAATTCTTACTAGTTCTGCATTACCCCTAGATTTAATTGATATTTTTAAACAAAACAAGGTTAAAGGTTTTTATACTTATAAAAAGACAAGATTTGTATTACAATTGCTATATTCAAATGCAATACAGTTTTTAAAATATGTAAAAAATATAACTAAAGATATTGATTCAATAGAGATTAATTTGCAAAAGCATTTAGAAAATAAAGAAATATTAAAGATGTTATCTATATCAAAAAGTTTAGTATATTTTTCTACATCGTTAAAATCAAATGAGGCTGTTATGGAAAGATTACTTAGAGGTAGAATATTAAGACTTTATGAAGAAGATGAGGACATACTAGAAGATACAATTATTGAAAATAAACAGGCAATAGAAATGACTAAAATACATACAGATATTTTAAATAGTGCAACTGAAACATATTCGTCTTTAATATCAAATAACCTAAATGTTGTCATGAAGTTTTTGGCATCAGTAACAATAGTGCTTTCATTACCAACTATTATTGCTAGTTTATTTGGTATGAATGTTATATTACCTTTTTCAAGTGAAGATCCAATGGCGTTTGTATATATTTTACTACTTTCATTTTTGATTTCTGGCATTACTTTTATATGGTTAAAGATTAAAAATTTACTATAATTTACCATAATTAAATTTGGTTTATATTGTTGTTTTTTCGTGTTGTAATTTTTTTCTGTTTTTTTCTTTTTTCTATTGACTTGCAAACAAAAGTTTGATACAATCTTTTTTAAAGAAGAGGTGAAGAAAATGAAACAAGAATTATCAGAAAAACAAAAATTAATATTAGAGTTTTTACAAAAGGAAATTGAAGAAAATGGTTTTCCACCAACAGTACGTGAGATTTGTAAGGCTGTAGGCTTGAGTTCAACATCAACGGTTCATTCCCATTTAGAAATATTACAAAAGAAAGGGTATATACAAAAAAATGCCTTAAAGCCAAGGGCGTTAAAGGTTCTAGTTGGTAATAAATCTGCACCAAAAAATGTATATACATCAAAAGAAATGGTGGATATACCTATTGTAGGAAAAATAACAGCAGGTGCACCTATATTGGCTGTTGAAAATATTGAAGATTCTTTTCCTATACCACTTGATTTTGTAGGAAACTCAGATGCGTTTATGTTAAGGGTACGTGGTGAAAGTATGATAGAAGCGGGAATACTAGATGGTGATTTGATTCTTGTAAAAAAACAAAATACAGCAAGAAATGGAGAAATTGTTGTTGCGTTAATAGAAGATTCAGCGACAGTAAAAACTTTTTATAAAGAAAAAGACCATATAAGATTACAACCTGAAAATAGTAGCATGGAACCTATAATAGTAGATGATTGTACAATTTTAGGTAAAGTAGGTGGAGTTTTTAGGAAAATATAATAAGTATAGAGGTGCTATATGAGTAAAAAAAGTGGTTTAACATTAACTATGTTAGTTATATATATGATAATTTTATCAATTATCATGGGAGCTGTTATTTTAAATTTGGGATATAACAATCAAATAGAAGAATTGGATAAATCAACATATCAAGCAAAAGTTACAGATTATATGGAACAATTTGCATCTATGAAAAATTATTATCTTTTAAGAGGAGAATTTAATGACGAAATAATTATACAACAAGATGAAAAAGATATTTATGGAAGGACTATTGCAGATTATATAGGTTCAATTACCATGGAAGATAAAGAGTATTTTTGCATATATAATGGAGAGTTACATTTCTATAATATTGGTATTGACGATCCTAGGTATAATTATTTAATTGAATTAGGACTTACTCCAATACAATAATATTATTATTGAGGTTATAGGGTATAGCCTCAATTATTTTGCATATTAAAGGGAGATGAATTATGAATATAAATGAGCAATTAATGGAAGAACTTGGCTTGAAAAAGTTTCAAGTGGAAAATGTAATAAAATTGATAGATGAAGGTAATACAATACCTTTTATAGCAAGATATAGAAAAGAACAAACAGGAGAAATGGACGATATTATACTTCGTAATTTTTATGATAGGTTAATATATTTAAGGAATTTACAAACAAGAAAAGAAGAAATTATACGTTTGATAGATGAACAAGGGAAAATGACACCTGAATTATTGAATAGTATAAATAATGCAAAAATTTTAACTGAGCTAGAAGATATATATAGACCATATAAGCAAAAGAAAAGGACTAGAGCTATAATTGCAAAAGAAAAAGGATTAGAGCCATTGGCACAAATTATACGAAAACAAGAAAATATGACTGGTAAGGTTGAAGATATAGCCATTGAATTTATTGATTCTGAAAAAGGTGTTGAAACTGCTGAAGATGCAATAGCTGGGGCATTAGATATAATTGCTGAAGACATATCAGATAATGCTGATTTTAGAAAATATATTAGAAAGGTTACATACAGCGAGGGAAATATTATTTCTAAAGCAACGGATAAAGAGGAAAAAACAGTATATGAGATGTATTATGATTATACTGAACCTGTATGTAAAATTCCTAGTCATAGAATATTAGCAATTAATAGAGGGGAAAATGAAAAAAAATTAAAAGTAGCAATTGAACCACCAATAGATAAGATATTGAATTTTTTAAATAAAAAAATAATAATTAATGATAGTATTTTTAAATCATATTTAGAAGAATGTATAGAAGATGCATATAAAAGATTAATAGAACCTTCTATTGAAAGAGAGGTAAGAACAGATATTTTTGATGTTGCATGTGAGAAGGCTATTAAAATTTTTGGTGTAAATGTAAAAAATCTATTGTTACAGCCACCAATAAAAGATATTGTGGTTATGGGGTTTGACCCTGCATATAGAACAGGGTGTAAAATAGCTGTTATTGACGAAACTGGTAAATTACTTGCTACTACTACAGTATATCCAACTCAACCACAAAATGATGTTGAGGGTGCAAAGAAAACATTGCTTGAATTAATAGAAAAATATAATATTAATATGATTGCTATTGGTAATGGGACAGCGTCGCGTGAATCTGAACAGTTTGTTGCGAATATGATAAAAGAAGCAAAACATAATGTGTATTATGCTATTGTTAATGAGGCAGGAGCATCTGTATATTCTGCATCTAAGTTAGCTACTGAAGAATATCCTGATATAAATGTTTCATTAAGAGGGGCAATATCAATTGCTAGAAGATTGCAAGACCCATTATCAGAATTAGTAAAAATTGACCCTAAAAGTATTGGAGTGGGTCAATACCAACATGATGTAAATCAAAAACGTTTAGGAGAAACTTTAGCAGGTGTTGTTGAAGATTCTGTAAATAAGGTGGGGGTTGATATTAACATTGCTACTCCAACACTTTTATCGTATGTATCGGGTATTAACAAATCAGTTGCACAAAATATTGTTAAGTATAGGGAAGAGAATGGAAAATTTAAAAGTAGAAAAGAACTTTTAAAGGTGGCAAAGCTTGGAAAAAGTTGTTATACACAATGTGCAGGTTTTTTAAGAATTCCAGATGCGACTTACATATTAGATAATACAGGAGTTCACCCAGAAACATACGAAATAACAGAAAAACTACTTGATATTTTAGGATATGATGTAAAAAAAATAACTAACAAGGATATAGAGGAATTAAAACAAAAATTAGATAATGTAGACATAAACCAAATGGCAACTAAATTAGAGGTTGGTGTACCTACTCTAAAAGATATTATAGAAGAGTTAAAAAAGCCAGGAAGAGACCCAAGAGAAGATATGCCAAAACCAATATTAAGAAGTGATGTTTTAACAATAGAAGATTTAAGAGAAGGTATGATAATTTCAGGTACTGTAAGAAATGTCATAGATTTTGGTGTGTTTGTAGATATTGGTATAAAAAATGATGGTTTAGTTCATATTTCTGAAATATCAAACTCTTATGTAAAAGACCCTAACACAGTTGTACAAGTAGGGGATGTAGTTAAGGTTAAAGTAATTGGAATAGATATAGAAAAAGGGAAAGTACAACTTAGTATGAAACAGGTTGAAGAATAAAAAGAAATTAAGTGTATAATGTAATGATACCTGATATATTCAAAAATATTAGAAAAAACAGTAAGCTTGATAAGTGATAAATTGGACTAAAAATATTATAACTAAAATAGAGAGAATAATCATTCCCTCATATTTTGGTTATTTTTTATTATAAATCCTTTGCATTCTCATTAATGATATAACTACCATTTACGATATTGAAATAGCCGTAAAAATGGTTATTATCGCCTTCTATGGTATTATCATGACCGCTAATATCGTTATAATTACCTTCTACGGTATTGATATAGCCTGTAATAGTATTATTATTACCTTTAATGATACAGTAACAACTGCTAATAGTGTTATGATTACCTATAATAGTGTTATGATCACCTCTAACGGTATTGTTAGAACCTGTAATAGTATTATTATTACCTTCAATGATACAGTTGTCACATTCAAAAGTTATATCGTTAATAAATATTTTCCTAAAACCTAATTTATACTTTAACTCTACTAAACATTTACCAATTACATTTTTATGTGTTGCTTTTTGTGCAGTTTTAATGTTAGATTCTAATTCTTTTGCTGTTAGCATTTGGGGAAAAGAAGTTTCTTTTGCGTAGTCCATAAGTTCATTTGACATAATGCAATTATATCATATTATGTATAGTAAAGTCAAGTTTGAGTAAAGTTTGTTCTAGCATGAAAGAAATTAAGTGTATAAGTGTAATGATACCTGATATATTCAAAAATATTAGAAAAAACAGTAAGCTTGAAATGTATTTCATATTTTCAATATTACTGTTTTTATATTTTTAGTTTTTGAATATTTCTTTTATTGAACCAAATGATGCTAAAGTAGATGTAGCTTCAAATGGGATAAATACTTTATTAGCTTGACCGTCAGAAATTTTTTCTAATGCTTCTAATGATTTAAGAGCAACTAGTTTTTCATCAGGGTTTGCATTTTTAATAGCTGTATATACTAATTCAACTTCTTTAGCTTTGGCATCTGCCACTTCTTTTATAAATCTAGCTTCACCTTCAGCCTCAAGTATTTTAGCTTCTTTGTAACCTTCAGCTATTTTAATATTAGATTCTTTTTCAGCTTCAGCATTTAAAATTTTAGCTTGTTTATCACCTTCGGCAATAGTTATAGCTGATTGTCTATCACCTTCAGCTTGTAAAATAACAGCTCTTTTATTTCTTTCTGCGTTCATTTGTTTTTCCATTGCATCTCTAATATCTTTAGGTGGGTTAATGTCCTTAATTTCAACTCTAGTAACTTTACAACCCCATTTATCAGTAGCAGTATCAAGAGTTTCTCTTAATTGAACATTTATTGAATCTCTTGAACTAAATGTACTATCTAAATCCATTTTACCTACGATATCACGAATTGTTGTGATAGCTAGGTAGCCAATTCCTTTTTGTAGATTTTCAATTTCATATATTGCAGCACGTGGGTCAGTTATTTGATAAAACACAACAGTATCTATTGTAATTGTAACGTTATCTTTTGTGATAACTCCTTGTGGTGGAATATCCATAGTTTGTTCTTTTAAACTAATACGTGCTCTTACCTTTTCTATAAAAGGCCAAATTATTACTAAACCAGCATCAGCAACTTTACTAAATCTACCTAATCTTTCAATTATAAATACTTCTGATTGTCTAACAATTTTAATTGCAGCAAATGCAACTATAACTAGTATGACAAATAATATTATTAAACCTTCCATTAATTCTTAACCTCCTCATTATTATTTTCGTTAATTTTCTTTACAATAACCTTTACACCTTCAACCTTTACAATTTCAACCATTGAACCAGCAGGTATAAATTCTTGGTTTTCTGATTTTGCAGACCAAACGTCACTACCAACCTTTATTTGACCTGTTCCTTTTGCTATGTCAATGTCCATTGTTACAATAGCTGTTTTTCCAATTACTGTATATACATTTGTTTTAATCATATCGCCTTTTAATACATATTTGCTAACAATTGGTTTTGTTGCTAAAACTAATATAAAAGATAAAATAATAAAGAAAATAATTTGTATAACTATTGAGTCAACAAATAGACTTAATACCATAGTTAAAAGCGCTGCCACACCAAACCAAAATACTAAAAAACCAGCTGTCAATATTTCAAGTATAAACATTAGTCCTGAAATAATTAACCAACCTACCCATAATTCCATATATTTCACCCCTTCCTAAAATAGAATAAATTTAAACTCACATACATTATATATTAAATATTTCAATTTTAAAAGTGTTTTTAAAAAAATATTGTAAAAAGATATATAATATGGTATAATATATTTGTAAGACAAACTAAATGCATTAAATCGAAAATTTTTCGAGTTATTTGTTTTGTTTGATTACTGGAGAACAAAAATGACAAATATGCTTGCAATGTTAAACAACATCGAAGTAATGGCAAAGAGGGGTAACTTTTCACTTCCAACACACGAACTTACTGCTGCTGAACAAAAAAAATTAAGACGTATGGGGTGCAGTGTAAGGAAGGAACAGATTAATTGGAAAAATCCCAAGGAGAACACAAAGGCACAAAAATGGCATGATATGGCAATTGCTGCAAATGTAGCAAAGTTGACCAGAAAAACCGTTTTTGATGATGATGTGATTGTCATAAGAAATTTTTAAAACTGGAGAATTCCAGTTTTTTTTCTGTATGACGGGCATGTCATAAATCTAGGGTGGAAGTCCCAAGAGGCGTATTTGTCGCGAACTCGATAGCGACTTGCAAAGCGTAAACTAGTAATGGAGCGTGAAAAGAAGCAATAGCG
>CALYAQ010000035.1 GCA_944393615.1 uncultured Clostridia bacterium | reverse complement strand
ATTTCTACCAAAAACACTTACATATTAATTCTACCAAAAAAGCACTTAGTTGTACATTATTACTACTTGTAACACTAAAATATATTTATCTATTATATACTTGCATTTACTTTTTCAATTATCGTTTTTGATTTTTTCAATTTTTTTTATAAAAACACTTGCATATTTAAAAAATATATATTAAAATGTAACAAAGTGGTACAAAGTGGAGTAAAGTGGTGAGGTGAGAAAAAGTGTTCATAGGCGAGTATACACATACAATCGACGAAAAAGGTAGATTGATAATGCCATCGAAGTTTAGAGAAGAACTAGGAGTAAACTTTATAGTAACAAAAGGTTTAGATGGCTGTTTATTTGTATATTCAAAAACCGAATGGGCAAACCTTGAAGAAAAGCTAAAAACACTACCATTTACTAGCAAAGATGCTAGGGCATTTAACAGATTTTTGTTTGCAGGGGCTATTGAATGTGAAATTGATAAACAAGGACGTATATTAATATCACAAAATTTGAGAGATGCTGCAAAACTAACGAAAGACGTGATTATTATAGGAGTTGGAACAAGACTAGAAATTTGGAGCAAAGATGTATGGGAAAACTATTGTAATAATGAAGAGGTTAGTCCGGAAGATATCGCAGAAAAAATGTCAGACTTATTAGGTATATAAATCAACTAGAGTTGAATTATATAAATTACACTAAAGATAAATTATAAAAATACAAAAGATAAAATTGAAAAACACAAAAGATAAAATTTACATGGCGACTTCAAAATGAGGTTGCCACAGTAAACTTTTAAAAAGTAACGAGGTGCTAGTTTTGGAATTTAAACATTATCCTGTAATGCTAAATGAATGTATTAATATGCTAAATATTAAACAAGACGGAATATATGTAGACGGGACATTGGGGGGAGCAGGTCATTCATTTGAAATTGCAAAAAGATTAAATTCACAAGGCGGATTGATTGGTATAGACCAAGATGAAGATGCTATAAAAACAGCAACCCAAAGATTATATAATTTTAGTAATGTTACAATTGTTAAGGATAATAACAAAAATATTTTAAACATACTAAAAAACTTAAATATTGAGTCAGTAGATGGTATATTACTTGATTTAGGAGTTTCTTCATATCAGTTAGATAATCCAGAAAGAGGTTTTAGCTACAATAAAGATGCTTTGCTTGATATGAGAATGAACAAAGACAATCCGTTGTCTGCACAAGTAGTTGTTAATACATATTCCTATGAAGATTTAACAAAAATTATATTTGAATATGGAGAAGAAAAATATGCAAAAAGCATAGCAAAAAATATATGCAAGTATAGAGAAGAACAGCCAATACAAACAACTTTACAATTAGTAGAAATTATAAAATTATCTGTTGGAAAATATGATGACAAACATCCTGCTAAAAGAACTTTTCAAGCAATACGTATAGAGGTAAATGGCGAACTGAAAATACTTAAACAAGCAATTACAGATATGATATCAGTGTTAAAGCCACAAGGCAGATTATGTATAATAACTTTTCATTCATTGGAAGATAGATTAGTAAAAAATATATTTGCAGATCATTTGGGTAAATGTATATGCCCAAAAGATTTACCTGTATGTATTTGTGGAAAAAAACCAGTTGTAGAATTAATAACTAAAAAAGTAATATTGCCGACTGAAGAAGAATTGAAAAACAATTCAAGATCAAAAAGTGCAAAATTAAGAGTTGTAGAAAAACTTTAAAATATAACTAGTATATTTTGAAAGGGGATGAATAAAATGGTAACAAGTAGACAATACGAATACGGAACTAGTCCACGTAAATTAGAACCAGTTAGACAAAAAACAAAGCAAACCAAAAATCAAAAAAGACCAAAGCAAAAAACCAATAAAAATGTGTCTAAAATGAATAGATTGAAAATATTTGTGACACTTGGAATAATTTTTGCTGTTATGTTTACTATTTGTTATCGCTATTCATTAATAGACCAACAATTCAAGGATATACAAAGTATGAAAAAACAGTATATTGCATTGCAAACAACAAATGACCAAATAGAAATAGGAATACAAAGTTCACTTGACTTAACTAACATAGAAAGATATGCTAAAGATAAATTAGGAATGAAAAAACCAGATGCAAGTCAAGTTAAATATGTAGAAATTGAAAAAGAAGATAAAGTAGAATTAAATGAAAATATAGTACAAGATAAAAATATATTTCAAAATTTTTTTGAAGAAATAGGTAAGGTATTAGACTAGAGGGCTAGAAATATAAAGATATAATTTATCTTTAGAGGTATTTCTAGCCTTATATAATATATAAGGAATTTAAAATATTAAACATTTTTAGGAGGCGATTAAAATAGGAGAAAAAAAGTTGAAACAACGTTTGATAATTATTTTATCTATAATAGGTGTTTTGTTAACAATATTAATAGCACGACTATTTTGGATACAAGTTGTTAATGGAGCTGACTATAAGCAAAAAGCGTATCAGCAACAAACGGCAGATAGTCTTATAAGTGCTAAAAGAGGTACTATATATGATATTACTGGTAATGAATTAGCGATAAGTGCCTCGGTTGAAACAATAATTGTTAATCCAACTAGTATTAAAGGCGATAAAAACATGACACAGCAAGAAAAAAGAGAACAAATAGCTAAATACTTTAGTGAAAATCATGGGTTGGATTATGAAGAGGTGTTGAAAACAGTAAGCAAAACAACACAATCTTCTTTGGTGCTAATGAAAAAAGTTGAAAAAGATGTAACAAATGAAGTAAGACAATGGATAAATGAAAATAAAATAAAAGGTATTAGTATAATCGAAGATACAAAAAGGTATTATCCATTCGGAAGTTTAGCATCACACATATTAGGCTTTTGTGGAACTGACAACCAAGGTTTATATGGTATAGAACAAAAATTTGAAAAATATTTAAAAGGTGTACCAGGGAAAATTGTTAAAACTAAAGATGCAAATAGTAATGATTTACCAATTGAGAGCGAAAGATATATAAACCCGGAAAATGGATACAATATAACTCTTACAATTGATGCAACAATACAACATATAGCAGAAAATTATTTAAAACAAGCAATTGAAGAATATAAATGTCTAGACGGTGGAACCGTAATTATAATGAGACCAAAGACAGGAGAAATATTAGCAATGAGTTCTCAACCAGACTATAACCTAAACTCTCCATTTACACCAACAGATGAAGCTTTACTAGAAAATTGGGATACAATTACAACACAAGAAAGAATAGATATAAGAAATGAAATGTGGAGAAATATGGCTATATCAAAAGCGTATGAACCAGGCTCAACATTTAAGTTAATAACTGCAGCTATGGCTGTTGAAGAAAAGGTAGTAGATACATCAGCAAAAATATATACAGATGTTGGATATATGTCTGTTGGTGGATATAGAATAAAATGTTGGAGATCATATAATCCACATGGTTCTCAGACTTTAGCTGAAGGCTTACAAAATTCATGTAACCCATTATTTATATATGTGGGTTCAAAAGTAGGAGTTACCAATTTCTATAAATATTTACGCTCATTTGGCTTTATGGAGACAACGGGTATAGAATTACCAAGTGAATCAGGAAGTAGATTTTGGAAAGAAAAAGATGTTACATCAACAGATTTGGCTGTTATGTCATTTGGTCAAAGATTTGAAATAACACCATTACAACTTGTTACAGCTGTAAGTGCAATTGCGAATGGTGGTACATTAATGAAACCGATGATTGTTAAATCGATAACAGATAGCAATGGTAACATTATTGAAAATTATGAACCAACAGCTGTAAGGCAAGTTTTATCAAAAGAATCATCAGATAAAATGTTAGAATATGCAGAATCAGTCGTATCAATAGGAACTGGTAAAGGAGCACAAATTGCAGGATATAAAATTGGTGGAAAAACAGGAACAGCTGAACAAGGTACAAATGATGATAACTACATTGCATCATTTATAGGAATTGCTCCAGCATATAATCCTGAAATGGTTGTGCTAGTGACATTAAATAACCCAGCAGATAAAAGCAGAAGACAGGGAGGGCAAGTTGGCGCTCCAACTGCTAAAAAAATAATGAGTGATGTATTAGATTATTTACAAGTACCAAAAGATTATGAAACATCAAATGGCTCAGATACAGGAATAAAAATTCCAGATGTACGTACTAAGACAATTACGGAAGCTACTAAAGTGTTAAAAAATTTAGGCTTTACAGTAGAAGTAAATTTCGACGGTGACAAAAACTCTACAGTTGTATCAGACCAATTGCCAGTAGCAGGAACAACACTAAAGAAAGGTTCAATTATTAAACTATATGCAAAAGAAGATGATGTAAGAGTATCTGTGGAAGTGCCACATGTAATAGGCAAGACAGCCGCAGAAGCAGAAGCAATTCTAAAACAACGCGGACTAAATATTAGTCTTAGTGGGCAAGGCGTTGTTGTGAGTCAAGATCCGCCATCAGGTACACATGTTGAACAAGGTACGGTAATAAGAGTAGAAATGGATAATCTATCAGGGTTACATTAAAGGGGGAAATAGTATGAAGTTAAGTAAATTATTAGAAGGTGTAGAAATTGTAGATATTGTAAACAACAAAGATATTGATATCGTAAATGTAGATGAAGACTCAAGAAGAGTAAAAGAAAATACATTATTCATTTGCATAAAAGGATATACACATGATGGCCATGATTTTATACCTGATGTTATTCAACAAGGAGCAACAGCAATTGTTGTAAGCCAAGATTATGAACCTGATGATAAATATGAAGATGTTGTGTTTATAAAAGTTAAAAGTACGGTTATTGCATTGGCACAAATATCTTGTACATATTTTGATAACCCTTCAAAAAAATTCAAATTAATAGGGATAACAGGTACAAAGGGAAAAACTACTACAACATATATGATAAAGTCAATATTAGAAAAAGCGGGAAAAAAAGTAGGCTTAATAGGTACTATATGTAATATTATTGGAAATAAAAAATATGAAGCAATTAATACCACACCAACAGCATTTCAATTACAAGCTCTATTTTTTAAAATGGCGCAAGAGAATGTTGATGTTGTTGTAATGGAAGTATCTTCAATAGCTCTTGTAGAAGATAGGCTATATGGTACAGATTTTGATATAGGGGTATTTACTAATTTATCCCAAGACCATTTAGACTATCATGGTGACTTTGACCATTATATAGAAGCAAAGGCAAAATTATTTACAATGTGTAAGCATGGTTTTGTGAATTGTGATGATATATATTCGTTAAGAATAGAAAAGCTAGCAACATGTCCAATTTCAACGTATGGTATCGACAATGGACCTAAGATATCAGCAAAAGATTTAATAGTATCTAATACTTACGCAGAATTTAAGTTGGTAGTAAATAATAGACCACAAAAAATACGTGTCAATATTTTAGGTAGATTTACAGTGTATAATGCACTAGCTGCAATTAGTGCGATATCTTTATTTAATATAGATTTTGTAGCAATAAAAGAAGGACTTGAAAATGTGGTTGTACCTGGTAGAGCAGAACGCGTTCCTAATATGCATGGGAAAAATATTATGATAGATTATGCTCATTCGCCTGCAAGTTTGGAAAACATATTAAAAGCAGTTAAGCCATATACAAAAGGAAAATTAATATGTGTGTTTGGATGCGGAGGAGATAGAGATGCTACAAAACGTCCTATAATGGGAAAAATATCAGGCGAAATAGCAGACTTTACTATAATTACTTCTGATAATCCTAGAACAGAAGATCCGCAAAAAATAGTAGACCAAATAGAAGAAGGTATAAAACAAACAAAAGGAAAATATACTGTAATAATAAATAGGACAAAAGCTATAGAATATGCATTAAGAAGATGTGAAAAAAATGATTTGGTTGTTCTTGCTGGTAAGGGTCATGAAACGTATCAAATACTACCTACAGGAAAAATACATTATGATGAAAGGGAGGTAATTGCAAAAATATTAAAGAAATTACCTATTCCAGATGATGTTTTATAAAATGAAAGATGGTGTAAATTAGATGAATATACAAATGCAATATTTGTTATTATCATTTGTAATAACAGTAATATTAGGATTTATTATTGTACCTATACTAAAAAAAGCAAAGATTGGTCAAATTGTTAGAGATGACGGACCTCAAAGTCACTTATCTAAAAGTGGGACGCCGACAATGGGGGGAATAGTAATACTTTTAACGATACTAATTTTATCAATTGTGCTATCTATACAATATCCACATATTTTACCTATTGCTTTAATTACTGTAGGATTTGGGGTTATTGGGTTTATAGATGATTTTAAGAAATTGGTTTTAAAAAATCCAAAAGGACTATTGCCAAGCTATAAGATGTTAGGCTTGTTATTTGTTGCAGTTGTATTTATTGTTTATTTACAAATGGGCTTAGATTTAGGAACAGAAATATTTATACCATTTACTGATATATATATAACATTACCTTTATGGGTATATATACCATTTAGTGTAATAGTAATACTTGCGTGTACAAATAGCTTAAACCTTACAGATGGGCTAGATGGTTTGGCTAGTGGCATTATGGTATTTATAATGACATTTTTTACAATAGCTAGTGTAATGTATAATAATTTGGAAATGTCACTATTTAGTAGCATTGTTACAGGAGCTTGTGTGGGATTTTTGTTGTTTAATTTAAAACCTGCAAAAGTATTTATGGGAGATACCGGATCATTAGCATTAGGAGGAGCTTTTTGTGCAGTGGCTCTATATTTGAAAATGCCACTTATATTATTAATAGTTGCAGGTATTTGTGTTCTAGAAGCAATATCAGTTATAATTCAAGTAGCATATTTTAAGAAAACGCAAAAAAGATTTTTCAAAATGGCACCATTACATCATCATTTTGAATTATCAGGAATGACTGAATGGCAAATTGTATGGGCATTTTGGATAGTAACAGCAGTATTATGTGGTATAGGAATTTTAGCAATATAGCATATATTTTTTAGGAGGTAAACATGAAACAAAAACAAGTTGATATGATATTATTGATTGTAACAATTGTATTATTAGCTTTAGGCGTAATTATGGTACTTAGTGCTAGTGCTCCTTATGCTCTAAATATGTATAATGATAGTTATTATTTTTTCAAAGACCAATTCATATATGCTATAGTTGGTGTTACAATGATGTTAATAATATCATTAATAGATTACAAAATATATAAACGATTTGCTAAAGTAGGTTTAATAGTAGGTATAATATTAATAGCATTAGTATTTGTGCCAGGTTTAGGTGTGACGAGAAATCAAGCTACAAGGTGGCTTAATTTCGGTTTTTTTCAATTTCAACCTTCAGAGTTAACAAAACTTGCGGTTATACTTTTTTTTGCAGCTGTGCTTTCACAAAAGCAATGGAGAGATAAAATATCTAGTTCGTTTATTTGGTTTTTGATATTCCTTGCAATTCCAGGAGTTATATCACTAATATTATTGAAACAGCCACATATGAGTGCAGCAGTAGTTATAATATTAATTTCATTAAGTATTATGTTTGCTGCAGGAACAAAGATAAAATATATAGTTAGCTTAATTCCTGTTGGTGTAGCGGCTGTAGGAGCTATGATACTCATGGCACCATATAGATTAGATAGATTAAAGTATTGGCTTGACCCTTGGGCTGATTTACAAGGCGACGGTTGGCAACTAGCACAGTCGTTAATGGCAGTTGGTTCAGGTGGATTATTTGGGCTTGGTCTTGGGCAAAGTAGACAAAAATATATGTATTTGCCGGAGCAGTACAATGACTTTATATTTGCAGTTTGGTGTGAAGAACTGGGATTAATTGGAGGTATATTACTTATAGCTTTATTTGCAATATTTATATGGCGCGGAATAATAATTGCTATGAAATGTAAAGATAAATTTGGTTCATATATGGCGGTTGGTATTACATCTATGATAGGAATACAGGCGATATTTAATATTGCGGTTGTAACAGGAACGGTACCGGTAACAGGAATGTCATTACCATTCTTTAGTTATGGAGGTTCGTCATTACTAATATTGTTATGTGCAACAGGAATATTACTCAATATTTCGCGAAATTGTGAAAAATAGCGGAGGTAAAAATGAATGTTATGATAGTTGCAGCTGGTACTGGTGGCCATATAACTCCTGGTATTAGCATTGCAAATAAAATAAAAAGAGAAGAGAAAAATTGCAATATAGTTTTTGTTGGAACTAAAAACGGAATGGAAAATGATATATTAGCAAAAGAAGGTTATAAGGTTATACATATACGAGCTGAAGGTATACGACGTGAATTTACTATGGAAAATATACGAAGGGTAGTAAATTTAATATTGGGAATTGGAGATGCCAAAAGGGCAATAAGAAAATTTAAACCTGACATTGTAATTGGAACAGGTGGATATGTTACCTTCCCTATATTTAAAGTTGCTACTAAAATGGGTATTCCGACAGTCTTGCATGAGAGTAATTCTATTCCGGGCAAAGTAGTTACCATGATGTCTAGCAAGGTTGATACTATAATGCTTGGTTTTGAAGATGCAAAGAATAAAATTAAAGGTGCAAAAAATATTATTTATACAGGTACACCTACCAAAATGTCTACATACATACCACCTACAAATTTAAAAGAAAAACTAGGTTTAAAAAATGATTTGCCAATACTATTAATAACTGGTGGTAGCCAAGGTGCTAAGAAATTAAATGAAGAAATTATAAACATTTTAACAAATGGCAAATCAAAAAAATATCAGGTTGTTTTTGTTACAGGTCCTAAACAATATAATACAGTAATAGAAAAAATAAGGCAAAGAGGTTATGAAATAGAACAATTAGAAAATGTTCATATATTAAATTACGTGTACAACATGGAGGAGTATATGAGTGTTGCGGATGTTATAATATCCAGAGCAGGAGCATTAAGTTTAACTGAAATATGTATAATGGGTATTCCGTCAATAATTGTACCATATCCGTATGCTGCAGAAAATCATCAAGTATATAACGCACAAATTATACAAGCAAAAGGAGCGGGTATAGTTATAACTGAAGATAAACTAACAGTAGATAGTTTAAATGACACTTTAGAAAGTATAATATATAATAAAGAAAAATTAGAGCAAATGAGAAATCAAGCTAAAAAGCTAGCTGTTTTAAATGTGGAAGATAGAATATATAGTGAGATAAAAAGATTAGTAAATGATAATAGAAAACAGATTTGAGAATAGAAAAAATACCCTATTTCAAAAAGTTGCTCTATTTTTTTTCAAATGTTGAAATTTGACATAATATGTGATACAATATATAGTATGGAAAAAGAAGTTTTTAAAAATGATGTTATTGACCAATTGTCAGTAACTAGAACATGTGATTGTTTGGCTATTAAAAGTTATATCCTCAAAAATAAAATTGAGGTATATGTGTTGCGGACTGCAACCACGCCAAAGAATATGTGGACTGTATGGGTTAATAGGAATGAGTATTATAATTCAAGCAAAAAAGTATTTGATATACAATTAAAGTATATCGAAGCTTACTATTTAGAAGAAGAAGAAATTGTAACAATTGTTGAATTGCTAAATGAAAACCCTGAATTGGATATAAAATTGATGCTAAAAATTGCAAATTTAATAAGAAAAAAGAAAGCTTAATGAAACTTTCTTTTTTTTCTGTATGACGGGCATGTCATAAATCTAGGGTGGAAGTCCCAAGAGGCGTATTTGTCGCGAACTCGATAGCGACTTGCAAAGCGTAAACTAGTAATGGAGCGTGAAAAGAAGCAATAGCG
>CALYAQ010000034.1 GCA_944393615.1 uncultured Clostridia bacterium | reverse complement strand
GTATTTCCATTATTTCATACAAATATATTTGCATATCACTATTATTTACATCTAATCTTAATGTGTTTTCGTTATATGCTCCATATTGTTGTAATATTGGTATTACATCTTCTTGTATTGTAAATGTGTATTCTCCACTTATTTCTTTTTCCATTTGAGTGGCTTGTATTTGTTTAGCTATATTATGTATTACCATTTTTCTTTGTTGTAGCCCTACAGTATTTTGTGTACCTTGTATTATTCCTCGTGTTCCAAAAATATTTGTTACTATCGTTCCTCCTAATATTATTAATATTACTATAATTATTGATAGCATTACTAATGTTATTCCTTTTTTATCAGTTCTTTGCATAATTTACCCCCTCCTTTTTATATATTGTACATCCGACAAGTATGTCAGTTATATAATATATAAAACCGACATACTTGTCAATGACTTTTTTCAAAAAATATAATAAAATTAAAATGGTGATGATGCTATGTTAAAACAAAATAGAATAAAACAAAACTATACACAAGAACAATTATCAGAATTGTCAGGCGTTGACCCTAGAACAATTTTAAGAATAGAAAAAAATCAAACAATACCTAAAGTAGACACTTATGCTAAAATAGTAACAGCTTTAAATATGACTAATGAAGAAATTGGTAAACATATACGTGAAATTAATATAAATCTGAAAAAAAATTGAAACTATACTATCTTATAAAAAGATAGTATTTTTCTTTCAAATATAGGTCACTTTTTAATAATACACGCATATAATGTAGAGATATATTATATGAAATAAGGAGGTAATTAGTTATGTTATTAAATAGTTTTAGTTCACATTATACTCCTAATACAGACAACAACAATAATACAAATCGCAATACTAACAACGGTAATAGCCAAAACGCAAATAACAACTTTACACATAATAATAATCAATTTAATCGTAGAGCAAATAATAATGGACTTTCTCGATTGTTTGGTAATTGCTGTTGTCCTAATGATGACGACCAAGACCCTTGCTGTCCCAATAGAGGTATAAGCCTTTCCACCATTTTATTTTTTGTACTTATTTTTTTAATTTTGTTTTATAATGATTAATGATACATATTATATATATATGTGAAATGAGGTGATATTTTGGATAATATGGATAAAATGGTAAACAAAAAAATGCTTGATATGATTTCAAATATGAGTGAAGAAGAGCTTAGACAAAATTTGCAAAAAGTTTCTCAAGTATTAGGTAATAATACAACACCAGATATGCTTATGCAAAAATTAAAAGATGCTAAAATTGTAAATGATAAAAAACAATAAATAAAAGGAGGTTACTATATGGGAAATGATACAAATTTAATGGATCAATTGTCTGATATGTTATCTAATAACGAAAATATACCTGATAATATAAAAGAAATGATAAATGGTTTTAAAAATTCTTCTAATAGTTCAAATACTCCTAATAATAGTAACCAAAATAATAATATGGAGAATAATCATTCCGATAATAGCAATACTAGCAATAACGATAATCCTTTTAATAATTTAGATTTCGACATGATATTAAAAGCAAAAAAAATTGCTGATACTATGACTACAAACAATGATCCTAGAAAAGCACTACTACTTTCATTAAAACCATATTTAAAAGAAGAAAAAAAAGAAAAAATAGATCAGTATATACAATTTTTAAGTCTTTCTAAAATACTGGAAGAATTTGGTCCAGAATTATTTGGAAGTGGTAAAAATGATAAGTGATTTATTTAATAATTTTGATTTTAGGCAATTTAAAGAAAGTGTAAAAAATATTTCAATTAACTTTTTAGGTATTACATTAGAATTCGACGACCTTTTAATTATTGCTATTATACTTTTTCTTATATATGAGGGAAATGAAGACTACATATTATATATTATTCTAGCATTATTAATATTTAGTGATTAAAACATAATAAAAACTCTTACTTTAAAACAAAGTAACGAGTTTTTATTTAATGTCAAACAAAAATATACACTTTTTGTTTTTTAATCTCCACTCACAATTGTATTTCCACTAATATGTGCAAGTGTATTAAATCTTAAGCAAATCACAGGACGTACACCAATATAATTACCTATAAAGCTATTCCCACCTACCAAACTACCAGTAGATACAGTAAAGACATTATCAGAAGGATAATTAGATGCATACGCACAAGTTGACGATAGCAAATACAGCTTTTTGACTTTTATGTAAAATTATAGTATAATATATATATGCAAGAACAATTACCATTAGTCTTCGACACCTCTTTTGAGGACAAAAACCTTCTTTTTAAAATCGAAAGATTTTTAAAAGAATCTACATATAACGAAATTTTCGTAAATCTAGTAGAGCAAATAATCAAAACATTTGATTGCTATACAGATAAATTTTTGTTTGATAATTTACTTTATCAACCCAAATTCAAAATACACATTGAATTTGAGCATACTACAGATATTGGAGTATCAAATGAATTTATCGAAGCTTTAGCAAAGCTTTATGATTGTAATTATGTAGATGCAAACGGAGATACAACTGTGTGTATTTCTATGCACAGGAATATTCCGGTAACATTCCCTAAAATTAGTGGAGCTTACTATATTGATGAGAACAAACATGTTTCAAATTGCATGTTCTTTATCATTATTCCAGTACCATGATAACAAACATGGTACTTTATTTTTTCCATATTAAAACGAGATAGTTATCTATCTCGTATATATTTCTCTATGAATTTTGAAATATTTCTTCAAATTCGTCAGCTTCTATTTTTTCTTTTTCAAGTAAAACCTCTGCTATTTTATGAAGTTTATGCATATTTTCATTAAGTATCCTTTCAGCTTTTGAATAAGCCTCACCAATTATTAATTTAATTTCACTATCAATCTTTGATGCAATCTCTTCACTGTAATTTCTTGATTGTGCAAAATCTCTACCCAAAAACACTTCTTCATGACCAGTTCCAAACGTTATAGGTCCCAAATGATCACTCATACCATATTTTGTAACCATATCTCTAGCAATCTTTGTTGCTCTTTCAATATCATTTGATGCACCTGTGCTAATATCATTTAGTACAAGTTTCTCAGCAACTCTTCCACCTAATAATGATACAATTCTTTCTTCCATTTCCATTTTTGAAACAAAAGATTTATCTTCATTTGGTCTATACATCGTATATCCACCTGCCATACCTCTAGGTACAATTGAAACTTGATGCACCATATCTTGAGTTGGTAAAAATCTACTTACTAATGCATGACCCGCTTCATGATATGCAACTAATTTTTTATCTTTATCACTTACAACCTTACTTCTCTTTTCAGGTCCCATCATAACTTTTATCGTTGCCTCTTCTACATCTTGCATTGAAATTGATGTTTTATTTTGCCTTGCAGCAAGTAATGCCGCTTCATTTAACAAGTTCTCTAAATCTGCCCCTGAAAAGCCAGATGTATTTTTAGCAATTATATCAAATTTAACATCATCTTCAAAATGCTTTTTATTTGCATGTACTTTCAATATTTCCTCTCTAGCTTTAACATCTGGTGGTGGAATTACAATTTGTCTATCAAATCTACCTGGTCTTAACAAAGCAGGATCTAGTATATCAGGTCTATTAGTTGCAGCTAATACTATAACCCCTGCATTTGTTCCAAAGCCGTCCATTTCAACCAATAACTGGTTTAAGGTTTGTTCTCTTTCATCATGTCCTCCACCTAAACCAGCTCCTCTTTGTCTACCAACTGCATCAATTTCATCTATAAA
>CALYAQ010000033.1 GCA_944393615.1 uncultured Clostridia bacterium | reverse complement strand
CCTAGATTATTATTTAGCTTGAAATGAACTTATAAATTGAACCGCCGTATGCCGAACGGCACGTACGGTGGTGTGAGAGGGAATAAATAAAATAATTATTTATTCTCTACTCGATTTTTTCTTTTTTCTATTGACATTTTTAAACTACAAGTGTAAAATATAATTATAAATAAACTACAAGTGTAAAATATGGAGGGTATAATGGAAAAAATATCAGAGGCTGAATATGAAATAATGAAAGTATTATGGGAAAAAGGAGAAACCACATCGTTAGAAATAATAGATGTTCTAGAAAAACAAAAGAAATGGAACCCTAATACAATTAGAACACTAATTACACGACTTCTAAAAAAGAAGGCTATAAAAATTGTAGCAAAAGAGGGAAAAACATATATATATACTTACGTAATTGGTAAAGATGAATATATTGAGCAAGAAAGTACCAATTTTTTAACTAAGTTATATAATGGATCTATTAATAATATGTTGGTCAATTTTGTTAAGCAGGATAAATTATCTAAAAAAGATATTAGTGATTTGATGAAGCTAATAGAAAGTGAGGAATAATATGCTTTCTGAATTGAATAAAATATTGTTTGATGTTGCACCAATTTTTTATAATTTGGTATATATGTCTTTAGTAGCAAGTATAGTTGGTTTGGTAATACTTATAATGAAAAAATTGTTTGGGAAAAAGTTGTCTCCTAAAGTAAATGGAATATTATGGATAGTGTTTGTGCTAGCTTTAATTATTCCAACTAGATTTGAAAGTTCTTTTAGTGTATATAATGTATTACCTGTTGATATGAGTAAAATTGTAGATACTTCATATAGAAGTGAGTATGATAATATAAAATATATTGATAAATTAGCTAAACAAGATGCACTTTTAACTGAAGGTATAGATAATAATATTATTCGGATATGAAAAATATGTCGATAATTCAGGTATAGTAGATGTACAAATGATAGAAAATGATAAAAACATAACCTATGCAAAATCGCTAATATTTGATTGTATATTACCTGGTATATATATTGCTGGAGCAGTTACTATTTTAATATTTATGAGTATTTCATATATAGTATTTTGCAGAAAAATTGGAAAACAATATGTTAGTGACAGAAGAATTATAGAAATTTTAGATTTGTGTAAGGTAGAACTAAATATTAGAAAGAAGATAGAGATTGTAGAGCAAAAAGAGGTAAGAATACCGGCGTTGTTTGGCTTTTTTAGACCTAGAGTGTTGGTGTATAATGATATATACAAAATGAGTGATGATAAAATAAAATATGTGTTTATGCATGAGTTGGCTCATTATACAAAATTGGATTTACTAAAAAACGCTATATTTAGTATACTACAAACTGTTTATTGGTTTAATCCTATCATACATATATGTTTTAAAAATATTAGAAAGGATATGGAGATAACAACTGATAATATAGCTATATCACATTTAAACCCAAGTGAGCACAAAGAGTATTGTAAGGTGTTGATAGAGGTTGCAACTTCTAGTAATGGCAGATTATGTGATAAAAAAACGTTATTAGCAAATAGAGTTTTGGGTATTAGTAATGATAAAAAGAGTTTGGAGGGGAGGATAAGTATGATAAAGAATAACGAAAATTTTTCAAAAAAAAGGTGGGTAATTGGTATTGTTGGAGCAATATTGGTTGTATTGTTGGGTGTAATATTTTGTACAAGTAAGTTGTCTACAACACCCCCAGAATTATATGTTACTGTAGATAATCAGAGGTATACAAAATTTATTAGAGGTGGCTATGAATGGAATACTATGTTTCAAAGTTCGATTGCTGACGCACTTATGCCTAAAGATTTTGAGTATACAGAGACTAATACCATTAAGGTGGAGGTAGGAGATTCTCTTAGATTAACTAATGTTGAGAATAAATATAATTTAGGTGGAAATAAATTTTATACTTCTGATGTAAGATACTATAAAGAAAATGGAGAAGACGTTGTGTTTAATGCTCCTATACCAATGGGAAGTAAAGAGGCAACAATAGAGTTACCTAAAGAACCAGGAACATATATATTGTCTGTTGATATTGATTACTATAATAGTGGGAGAGCTAGTTATGGGTTAAAGGTTATTGTTGGATATGATATGGATAAGTTTAAACAATATGCTAATACGTATATAGGTGATGCTCCAAAGGTAAGTAGCATAATAAATATGTTGCCTTATGCACAATATTTAAATGGAATTGAGTTACACACTGCAACTGAACCTTATGGAGTTACTGTTAATTATTCGAATATTAGTATTAGTGAAGAGAATTTAGATTTTAATAGTATAGTATTGTTTAGTCTTATACAGAATTTAGATAATATAGAATATAATATAAATGTAGAGGAAAACGAGTATACAATAAATTCAAGTAGAAGTAAATATGAAGATATTGTAACATTGAATTATACAGGTTTAATTGAATATGTAGAAAATATAGAAAGAACAAAAATGTTACAAGAGCTTAAAAAAGTATATTTACCGCTGTTTAGTTATATGTATTCTTATTTAGATGGGGAAAATGTAGATAAGGATAGTGTACTCATTGAAAGCAGTATTGCTATGTATTTTGTCGCTAATCCTGATGCTATAGCTGATGGTAGATATTCAAGACAAATGATAAATGATGTATATTATGAAATGACTGGAAATAGAGAGTATATAGGAACTGAAAATATTGGAGTATATGAATATGTTGAGAATGGAGATTACTTCTATGTGGCAACTGAATTAAATACACCACTTATAACTAAAATTGATAGTATACAAAAGTTAAATGAAAAATATATAATTGAGTATGAATATTGTTACCCGTCCGATAGTGTAATATTTAATTTACCTATGATTGAAGTAGGGGAAAATACATATACGATAGACAAGGAAGCTTATGAAAAATATATTGAGAACTTACCAAAGTATACTATGAAAGTAGAATTAAGCAAAAATAGTGAATATAAATACAGTAAGTGGATGTGTCATAGTGTGCAAAAACCACATGAAAGTATGATATGAAGATAATATATATATTGGGTTAGGAAAAGGCTAGGGCTTGGTGGGCTCTGGCTTTTTTGTATGTGGAGGGAAAAAGTGTTTATGATAAATATAAAGTTTATGGATATAAAGAGATTGAAAAAAGAAGATATAGATACTAAAGATATATTTGAAATGCCTGCCCGAAGTAGAATTTTATTTGCACAAGATGGACTTGAAAAAATAAGAAGTATTGATCAAACAATAGAAATATATGGTAAATATACGGCTAGGGAATTAGTAGATTTGACACATAGAAAATCAACGCCTTGGGAAATGTCAGGAAAGGGACAGCATAGGGATGAAGTTATAGAAAAAATATTATAAAACAATATCATTGTAATGAAGTGGTTACTTATAAATAGTAAAAAAGACTGATAAGTTTAAATTTTCTCATCAGTCTTTTGCTATTTTCTGTTCATATAATTACTACATTTAAATCTTTCATAACCTTTCACTCATTTTGTGCTATTATATTACATTATTTGAGCATTAAAATCAATGGTAGTATATACAATTTTTTAAAAAAATATTTTTCATTTTTGTTGTGCTATTTTTTCAGCAACCTCGAAATTAACTAGCTTGTTTTTATAAAATTCCAAAGTGCAATTTTTGTACTTTGAAATTGATTTTATATAAAAACAAGTGGTATAATAATTTATACAAAATAATAAATGAGGTAAAAAATATGTTGAACTTTGTAAAATCTAAAAAGGAATATTTAATAATAATAGGAGTAGTAATATTAATAATGTCACCACTATTTTCAAATAATTATGTTATTGGTGATGATACAAGATTTCATATATCAAACGTATTTGCAAGGTATACAGCATTATTACATGGTGATATATTATTTCAAAAGATTTTACCAATAATAGCAAATGATTTGGGGTATGGAACAGGGATATTTTATCCACCACTTGCACATGCTTTTACAGCTATAATATCATTTGTATGTGCAGGTAATATAATTTTAAGTTTAAAAATATTACATTTTATAGTTTATATAGTATCTTCAATTATGATGTATAAATTAGTCAATAGGGTATTTAAAAATAAATATGTAGCCTTAATTTCAGCGATTTTTTATATCACATTTCCGTATATAACTATAGATGTGTTTTCAAGAAGTGCAATAGCGGAAACGTTAATGTTTATGTTTATGCCAATGATAGTATTAGGACTATATGAGTTGTTTAATGGAGATGAAAGATTATTTTATTTTTGGTTTATAATTGGATATACTGGAATGATAAATTCTCATTTAGTATTATCTGTATATTTTACAGCTCTAATAATGATATATCTAATTGTGAATATAAAAAAGGTATTTACCAAAGAAAAATTTAAAGCATTACTAATTAGTTCTCTACTGATATTACTAATAAATGCATTTTTTTTAGTACCAATAGTAGAACATAAAATGATAAATACATATGAAGTGTTTGAAGGTACCAATATGGCAAGTAGTTACTCTTTAGAACTATCCACGTTAGAGTTAAAAGAATTTATAATACAAAAACATAGTGAGCAATATCTTACAGTGTCATACTATTTGAATTTATTAGCATTGGTAATGGCTTTGGTAACGATAATAGATAATAAAAAATTGTTAAAAGAAAAGTCTCAAAGAAACTTTTTCGTATTTCTTGTAGTATTAATTATTTTTTTGTTAATTTTAATTACTGGTATCTTTCCATGGGCTATTGCCCCTAAAATGATGCTAATGTTACAATTTGTATGGAGATTAGAAACTATATTAATTCTTGCTTTGAGTATATTGGCAGCTATAGCACTAATGAATGTTAAAAAAACAAAAACAAAAATTATATTTTTAATAATTATAGTATTATTTAATCTATGGACGGTAAATAATTTAATGAATCCAGAAAAAATGGAAGTATATAATATTGATAATATAGATGTATCATATTATGGTTTGGGCTGGTCTAGTGAGTATTTACCAAAAGTGACTGTGTCAAATATGGAAAATAGAATATATTTTAAAAATAGAACACAAGATATAATCGTAAAACAAGGAAGTGCTAAAATACAAATTAAAGAAAACAATACTCCTACCTTAAAAGCTACAATACAAAATTGTGAAAGTGAAACAGTAATAGAACTTCCAAGAATTTATTATTTGGGCTATGAACTTAGTTTAACCAATGATAAAGGCAAACAATACAAATTAGATTTATATATGAATGATAATGGATTTATTGAAACAAAAATTAATGAAAATGGAATATTACAATTAGAATATACCGGAACAATTGTAGCACAAATTGCAAATATTATATCAGCTATTACCATATTGGGTTGTGTAAGTGGATACATATATTTTGTAAAAATAAAACCAAGAAAAAGATTAATGATTTCTAATTAGAAATGTATATATAAATATATTTTTGTTATCAAGAGAAGTTAAAAAACTCTCTTGATATTTTTTTTGGTCAAAAATTTTTTTTTGATTTTTTGGTCAATTGAAAAAGTAAATGCAATTCTGTAAGGTAAATGCAAGTTGTAAGAAAAAATGCAATAAAAAAAGCAATATTTTAACAAAAAGTATTGCTTTTTTTTGAAAATAGTGTAAAAT
>CALYAQ010000032.1 GCA_944393615.1 uncultured Clostridia bacterium | reverse complement strand
CACTTGCAAGTCTTGTGCAGCCACTAAAAGCAGAACTTCCTATGCTGGTTACACTATTTGGTATTACTATTTCGGTTAATCCCGTGCAGCCATCAAAGGCAAAATCCCCTATGCTCGTTACACTATCTGGTATTACACTATTTTTACAGCCCAAAATTAAAGTGTTGTCACTTCTTTTTATCAAACAATCCCCTTCTGATTTATATGTTGAATTTAGTTCATTAACTTGTATGTTTTCAAGACTTGTGCAGTCTCTAAATGCATAATTACCTATGCTGGTTACATTGTCTCCTATAATCAAGGTTTTTAGGTTTGTTTGGATTGAATTTTCCCTAAATTCACTCCCTATTGTGCTGTAGTTAATGCTTAATGTTTCTATTGGACAGCCTTCAAAGGCAGAATATCCTATGCTGGTTATTCCACTACCCAAGGTTACACTTGCAAGACTTGTGCAGTCTTCAAATGCATAATTTCCTATGCTGGTTACACTATCTGGTATCACTATCTCGGTTAATACTAAACAACCTTTAAAGGCATTTTGACCAATAGAAGAAACATTAGTTCCTATAATCAAATCAACTAAATTTTCTTTTATAGATAAACTCTGAAATTCCTCTCCAATTAATTCATAATTTACATTTAACACTTTCACTGGACAACCATAAAATACATTACTGCCAATACTTGTTAATCCGTCGCCAATAAACACACTTTTAATATTAATACAATTATAAAAAGCAAAATCTCCTATACTCAATGTTGAGTTTGGAATTTCTATGTCGGTTAACGATATGCAACCAGAAAAAGCGGCACTACCTATATCAGTCACACTATCAGGAATTTTTATACTAGACAACGATATACAGTCCAAAAACGCGTTATCTCCAATGTTTTGAATAATTTCACCAAGCTCAATTGTTTTAAGGCTTTTGCAATTCATAAAAGCAGAATCCCCTATATTGACAATATTTTTGGGAATTTCAACATTTATCAAACTGCTACAATCTTTAAAAGAAAAACTGTCAATGCTTATTTCGTCATTAGAAATTACAATTTCTTCCAGTGCTGAACAACCTAAAAACAAATAGGCTCCAAGATTTGTAATAGAGTTTGGAATAATAATTTTTTCTAAACTTTTACAATCTTTAAAAGTCCCAATTCCAAGATCAGAAACACCATCTACAATCGAAATTTCATTTAATCCTACACAACCCGAAAAAACATAAGATCCAAATGACTGAATAGAGGGCAAAATTTCAATTTTTGCTAAACTTTCACAATTTCTAAATGCATAACTGCCTATAAATTTTATAGCGTCACCAAACACAATATTTTTTAAATTTATACAACTATCAAAACAATTATCTCCTATCTTTGCTATCAAATCCGATAAAACAATTGTTTCTAGACTATGTGCATTTGAAAATGTTTGAGATGCAATTTCAACTATTGGCTTTCCTCTAAATTTATCTGGTATAGTTATATTAACTAAATTATCCTGTCTTACGGCAACAATTGAATACGCTCCATCTAAAACATTATATTCAAAAACAAACATATCACTTAATAATTTATCTTGATTTTCAATTGCATTCTCAGTTGAATCTGGAACCTTCAAATCATTTGCATCGCCTTTGAAAAACAAAAAATAGCCAGCAACACCCAAGCCCACAATAAAGACTAAACAAACAGGCAAAATAATTTTTAAAATTAAGCTTTTTTTTGTCATTTATCTCTCCTCTAAAATTTTACGTAATAGAGCCAATTGATGCAAAATCATATGTATTAGTTATTTGCCCAACCAAACTCGCGTCTATTTTTACATCAAATTTATTTTTATTTCTTAATGTTGATAATTTGTTAAGCGCTACACTAATATTATCTAGCTTAGTTCCGTTTAATACAACTTCTATGTTAGATGTTCCATCTGATAAAAAGCAAGCAGAATATCCAGAAAATAATGTCCAATCAATGTCTTTATCAAACTCAACTCTACTGATGTTTGCATTAGTCGAAAAAGCATTTCTGCTTATACTCGCAACATTTGCACCAATTGTTAGATTTTTTAAAAATAAATTTTCAGCAAATTCATTATGTATTGAACTATAATTTAATTTCAAATCTGTAATTGGACAATTTTTAAACGAATCTATATAAATATTATTAATACCACTACCTATTTCAACATTTGATAAATTCAAACAATCTTGGAAAGCTAACGAATTTATAGTTGTAACATTATCCCCAATAATAAGTGTTTGTAGGCTTATCAAATTACTAAACTCAGATTTAACATTTTTATAATTTATTGATAAATATTGCATTCCGCAGCCATCAAAAGCATCGTTATAAACCGCATTAACATTTTTTCCTATTTTCACGTATCTCAAATTAGAACAGCCAGAAAAAGCATATATACCTATTTCTCTAACATTATCACCAATAGTTAAACTTTGTAAATATTTACAATTTGCAAAAGCCGCTGATGCGATATTAACTACTGGTTTTACATTAAACATATCCGGTATTGTTAATTCTTTTATGTTTTTGTCTTTACAACCAATGATTGAATATTCAGAATCATCATCATCTCTAATAAAATCAAATAATTTTAATAACTCTTCATCTTCAGAAATAATTGCATTTTCATTATTATCAGTTGAATTTGTGCCTTTATCCTTTGACCCTTTAAAAATAAAGAAATAACAACATAATGCTGTAATAATTACAACCAAACTTATTACTATAGGTAAAACTATTTTAATTAAAATTGCTCTTTTTTCCACACATTTCTCCTTTTTACTCCATAGAAATTGCACCAATTGATGCAAAACCATATGTATTGGTTATTTGCTCAACCAAATTCGCGTCTATCTTTATATCTAGTTTATTCTTTACACTAATGCCAGATAATTTACTCAATGCAGCTTGAATTGTTAAAAGATCTGTTCCGTTTATTACCACAATTTTGTTTTGTGATATAGAATAGCCAAAAATACTATCTATTGAAAGATCATTCCAGTTAATTCCATCTGCAAACTCTATACTGGTTAATCCCGTGCAACCACTAAAGGCATTATAGCCTATGCTGGTTATTCCACTGCCAAGCGTTACACTTGCAAGACTTGTGCAACCATTAAAGGCTTGATATCCTATACTCGTTACACTATTTGGTATTACTATTTCGGTTAATCCCGTGCAGCCACTAAAGGCAGAATCCCCTATGCTGGTTACATTATCTGGAATTACTATTTCGGTTAATGCCGTGCAGTCTCTAAAGGCAGAGATTCCTATGCTTTCCAATCCACTGCCAAGCGTTACACTTGCTAGACTTGTGCAGCTATAAAATGCACCACCTATGCTGGTTACATTATCTCCTATAATCAGGGTTTTTATTGATGTTTGGCTAAATTCACTCCCTACTATGCTGTAGTTAACGCTTAATGTTTCTATTGGACAATTTTCAAAGGCATAATCCCCTATGCTTGTTACACTACTACCAATTGTTACACTTGCAAGGCTTGTGCAGTTTCTAAATGCCCAATCTCCTATACTGGTTACACTATTTGGAATTACTATTTTGGTTAATGCCGAGCAGCCACTAAAGGCAGCATAGCTTATACTTTCCAATCCACTACCAAGTGTTACACTTGCTAGGCTTGTGCAACTTTGGAATGCATCATCTCCTATGCTGGTTACACTATCTGGTATTGTTATTTCGGTTAATGCCGAGCAACCATTAAAAGCAAAATCTCCTATGCTAGTTATTCCACTACCAAAAGTAACACTTTCTAGACTTGTGCAGCCACTAAAGGCAGAACCTCCTATGCTGGTTACACTACTACCAATAGTTACACTTGCTAGACTTGTGCAGTTATAAAAGGCATCATCTCCTATGCTGGTTACACTATTTGGTATTACTATTTCGGTTAATCCCGTGCAGCCACTAAAGGCAGAACTTCCTATGCTGGTTACACTATCTGGTATCGTTATTTCGGTTAATCCCGTGCAGCCACTAAAGGCATATTCACCCACATTCAATATCCCATCTGGAATTACAGAGTTTTCAAAACCTTTTATTATAGTTAAACTGGGTATATAAATCAAACAATTCCCTTCTACCTTATACTGTAGATTATTTTTATCAACTTCAATTGAATCCAAGTTTTTTATATTACGAAAAGAAAATGAACTAATTTCTTGAACATTTTCGCCAATAATAATGTTTTTTAGTTTATTAAAACTATCAAAATATTCAGAAATTATCGGTTTATTTAAAATTATTGTTTCAATGTTTTTACTATTAACAGATATACTTCCACTAGTTTCAACACGTTCTCCAAGATATAATTTTTTTATAGTATCCGTTCCAGAAAATGTAGAACCTATATTAGGATAATTTAATGATAAATTTTCAATAGGACAATTAGCAAATGTATTTTCATCTAAATATCCAAAATATCCACTTAACGAAACGTCTTTTAAATTAATACAATTTTCAAAAGCTTTTTCTCCAATTCCTTGAATATTACTTCCAGCTTCTACTGATACTAAATTCTGACAATTTGCAAAAGCGGAAGCTGCTATAGTTTTAGTATAATTACCAATAACCAATGTTTTTAATGTTAATAAACCACTAAATTCTGTCCCTATTTTTGAATAATTTAAATTCAAATTTTCCAACGGGCAACCAGCAAAAGCCAAAGGATCAACAGAGGAAACATTTCTGCCAATTGTTAAATTCTTTAGACTATCACAACCATAAAAAACAAGCGGTCCTATGTTTTTTATTGAACTTGAAAATTCTACATTTTGTAAATTTTTGTAATTTTGAAATGCGCCAAAAGATATACCAACTATTGACTTAGATCTATATTCTTTAGGAAATATTAATGAATCTACATTACTATCTTTACTACCAACAATAAAATATCCATCATCTGCACCACTATAACTAAAATTATATATTTTTGCCAATTCAACATCGGCCTCAGTCATTGGATTTTCACTTTCCGGAACCTTCAATTCCTCATCACCAAAATTTGCAAAAAAAACAAAATAGCTTGCAACACCTCCACCCACTAAAATAAAAAATATAATCATTGGCAATAATATTCTTATAAATACATCTTTTTTTGTCATAATATCCTCTTCAATCTTATTCCTCTATAGCTCTGATTTGTAAAAATCCATAATTATCTCCAACATATTCCATCATGCTTTTATAGATATTTATACTTAAATATTTTTTATTTGATAATTGATTTAATTTTGCCAAAGCAGTTAAAGTTGAAATTCTATCAGTAGTATAAATATATATTTCTTTTGTTCCATCAGCAAAGCTCCCAAGCCATGAGTCTCCAAAATTTAATTGCTTCCATACTATATCTGCATCAAATTCTATTTTTTTCAAAGCACGGCAACCATCAAAGGCATATGCCCCTATTTGAGTAATCGTTTTTGGTAAAACTATACTTGTTAAATTCTCGCATTTATAAAACGCATAACTTTCGATATTTTTTATATCATTAGGTATTACACTCGTATTGCAACCAAGAATAATGGTTTTATTAGGTTTATAAATCAAGCAACCGCTTTCTACATAATAATATGAGTTTTCTTCTGAAACAGAAATCGTTTTTAAAGTATTAGAAACTCCGTAAAACGCCCTATTTGAAACATAATTTAATCCACTTCCAATTTCTATTGATTCAATGCCTGTATCCTTAAATAACTCATCGCCCACACTATTTACATTATCACCTAATTTAAGATTTAAAATTTTTACATTATTTGAAAAGCCATTATTAACACTACTATAATTTAAATATAAAGATTCTATTATGCAATTATAAAAAGCGTCTGATGCTATGTAATTAATCCCACTACCAATTGTCAATGATTTAATATTTTCGCAGTATGAAAAAACAGAATTATCTATACTGCTTACATTATCGCCGATGCTAATATTCTCTAAATTATTACAATTATAAAACGCTGAACTATTAATTGAATTCACATTTTCTAAAATATACAATGTTTTCAAAGACGAAAAACCGCTAAATTCACTGCCAATGCTATTGTAATTTAATGAAAGCATCTCTATTGGGCAATTAAAAAAACAATCTGATTCTATTCTAGTGACCCCTTTGCCTATTGTAACATCTGTTAAATATTTACAATTATAAAAAGCGAACATTTCAATTGTAGTTACACTATTAGGAATTACTATTTCTGTTATTCCAGAACCCCTAAATGCATAGCTATTAATTTTTGTTACACTCTCAGGTATTACACTGTTTATGCACCCAAAAACTAATGCATTTGTCGCTTTTTCTATTAGACAATTATTCTCAGATCTATAAATGGTATTATTTTCATCTACTATAATTTCAGTAAGCCCATAACAATTTTCAAATGCACTTGAATCAATACTAGTCACACTTGAAGGAATTGTAATAGACAGCAACTCATCACAACCCAAAAAAGCATACACACTTATACCTACCACACTTGTTGGGATAATGCTATTTTTGCAACCTAATATAACATTATTGTCTTTTATTAAACAATTATTTTCTGATCTAAAATAATAGTTGCCTTTGACCACTTCTATTGACTCTAGTTGTCCGTTATTATAAAAAGTATAATAACCTATACTATTTACAGAACTTGGAATTACCAAATTCTTCAAACCAACACAATCATAAAAAGCATACGACCCTATTTCTTTTATATTGTCAGGAATCACACTATTCATACAACCCAATATTACTTCGTTAGATTGAATCAAACAGTTCCCTTCTGATCTATATTCTGTATTACTACTAGCTACTGTAATGGAAGTCAATCCAGAACAACTTTTAAAGGCCGTATTACTAATATATGTTACATTGGCAGGAATATACAAAGAGCGCAATGATGTGCAATTTAAAAAAGAATCATAATTAATAGTTTTAACATTCTCCCCAATGTTTAATTGTATTAATTCCGTCTGATTTTTGAAGTCGCCTGAAATAGTCTCATAATTAACATTCAAATATTTGATAGAACACTCTGAAAATGCATTTGTTGAAACACGAGTAATACCACTGCCAATGGTCAAGGTATTTAAATTACAACCTCTAAATAAATAGTCAGGAAGTTCTTTAACTCCATTTCCTATTGTAACACTATAAAGCGAAGAACAATTATCAAATGCATAAGATTCAATAGTTTCAACACTATTCGGAATATCGATACTAAATAATTTAGAACAATTTTGAAATGCCCCATTCCCTATAGAAGTAATTGTTCCATTAATTGTTAAACTTGCTAAATTTTTGCAATCCTTAAACGCATAATTTCCAATGTAACTAAAACCATTCGAGGTAACTGTAGAAAGACTTACACACCCACTAAACATACCAGTAGGAACATAGTATTCATCTTCGAATGTAACTGACTTAAGGCCTATACAATTACTAAAAGCATAACTGCCAAAAGAATATTGACTTTTAATGTTAAATGATTCAATTCCTAAGCAATTATAAAAAACATAATTGCCAAAAGACAATGGACTTGTTCTGTCCTCAAAAATAATAGATGACAATTTTCTGCAATCATCAAACGCATAACTTCCTATGCTTGTTACACTTTCTGGAATATTGATTTCTAACAAACTATAACAATTCGAAAAACAAGATGAAGGAATACTTTTTACTCCATCTAACAAAGTAACCGATATTAGATTTTCACAATAACTAAATCCATTTCCCAGCACAGCGTTAGGACCTAAAGTAAGCTTTCTAAGTGATTTTGGGAAATTAACATAACTTAAACTACAATCTAAATACATCTCAAAAACATTAGAATCATAAAGCCAGCTTGAATTTGAAAAATTTTTATTTCCACTAGCAATATATACATACTGCAAATTATCACAACCACTAAAAGCATCAGAGCCGATCTCACAATCTCCAATTCCAAAAATGAGTCTAGTCAAATTTACACATTCAGAAAAAGCGAAATCGCCAATATTAGAAACAAACGCAGGAATTGTAATTTCCGTCAAACCTGTATTCCCAAAAAATGCATAACTATCAATTGAAGAAATTGCACTTGGAATATTTGAGTTTGCTGCACCTAATATTAATTTTTGATTTTTCTTTTCTATCAAACAATTATTTGCTACATAATAAAAATCATTGTATTCTGCTATTTCAATTGTTTGTATTGGGTTTTTTGCAAAACAAGCGCTTCCTATGGATACAACGCTTTCTGGAATAATTAAATTTTGAATTTCGCAGTTCCAAAAAGCCTGAATGCCTATAATTTGGATTCCATTTTCAATCACCAAGTTCTCAATATCGCTATTTCTAAAAGCCATATTTTCAATTTTAACAACTTTATTTCCTCTATAAGTTGCTGGAATGGTTAAATCTGCTTTACTTTCAGTCATACGAACGATCGTGTAAGTCCCACTCATTACATCATATTCAAACTTCATGTATTTAGAAATTTCTTTATCCTGAGCGGACATTGCCATTTCATTGCTGACTGGTGGGGCCAATGTTTCTTCTTTATCAAAAAACAAGAAATAAGAGCCAAGACCAGCGCCCAAGACTATCAAAACAATAAAAATTGGTAAATACACTTTTAACCATAAAGATTTATTTGTCATTGTTTCCCTCATTTGTTATTATATCTCGTTTTAATAATATTTACAAACAACTTTTGACATTAGTTAAACTAAATACTCGTAATTGATGCAAAACCATATGTATTAGTTATTTGCCCAACCAAATTCGCGTCTATTTTTACGTTAATCAATTGTAACGAACCCATACTTTTCAATTTGTTTAATGCCGTTTCAATAATATCTAATTCTATTCCATAAATAAAAATAGTCATGTCATAATGCCCATCAAAAGTATTGTAATTTAATATTAAATTGTTCCACGCAATTCCTTCAAGAAAAACAATTGTATCAAGTTTTTTACAATTGTAAAAAGCTTGTGGCCCGAAAAATCTTATACCGACGCCAAAGGTTATCTCAAAAAGATTAGAACAATCAAAAAAAGCTTTTCCCCCTATGCTGGTCAACAAATTTGGTAAATTTATAGAACTAAGTGCATAACATTTTTCGAAAGCACTATCCCCCAACATTTCAAGTTTATTAGATAAATTTATTGATGCTAAATTTTGACAATTAAAAAATGCTTTTTCTTCAATTACTTCAATGGTATTGGGCAACCTAACCGAAGTTATTTGCGTACAATATGCAAAAGCTTCTTTTTCTATTTTTAAAATAGGTAAATTCACATCTATTTGTTCTTGCTTATAACTTTGTGGAATGACAATGTTGCCTTTTATGTTATAACTTTTAGGTCTGACAATAGAATAACCAACCAACACATTATCTTGGTATATTTTATCTAAAACATACAATGAATTAATCAAATCGTTATCCATTTCTGGGTATGGCTCAAATTCTGGCTCTTCAATAACATCATCTGAAGGCACGCGTAAGTCATCTTTTCCCCCTACTTTAGAACTCAAACCAAAATACAACCCCATGCCTGACAATGCAAGCATTATAACTATCAAAATTAACGACACAATTAAAATTATTTTTTTCTTTTTCTCCATTTCATCCTCTAAATTTTAAATT
>CALYAQ010000031.1 GCA_944393615.1 uncultured Clostridia bacterium | reverse complement strand
CGCTATTGCTTCTTTTCACGCTCCATTACTAGTTTACGCTTTGCAAGTCGCTATCGAGTTCGCGACAAATACGCCTCTTGGGACTTCCACCCTAGATTTATGACATGCCCGTCATACAGAAAAAAAGTGACATTTAATCACTTTTCATTTCAGACCAGTCAGCATAGAACGTTTCATTATCCGTTCCAATATTTGGAATTTCTCCGTCAGGAGCAACAATCATGTATGACATAAACTCTATTCGAGTTTCATAGTCATAATCATGACATGTAAATACTCTAAAACCATATTTGTTCAGCAAACTAATATTTTCTTTTGAAAAAAGAATATCGTCTGCAACAAAGCAGGTTAAACCTTCAATATGCCATTCCTTTTCTTGGTTCGTGTGTTCACACAAAACAACTTTTAAGGCTGCTAACTCAAGTAACTTTCTAGGCTTACCGATATTTGCTCCTACAAGTTCATCAATACATTCAACAATTGGTTCAATGTTTTTCTTCAAGATTTCTGTCATGCATAAATATTATATCACTTTATGTAAACATTGTCAATAGCAACATATACACTCCAAGGTACAGACATGAACAATATTTTAATATTGAAAAGTGAACATTGCCTAAAACTTAATTTTAAGTTTGTAAATCTAATATTTCTCGAATACTATTAACTGTATCTTCTAGGTTTCCCATTCCCATAACAGTAGTAAGTATCCCTTTTTTATTATAGTAATCTATTAAAGGCTCTGTCTGTGCATGATATACCTCGACTCTATTTAATGCTGTTTTTTCATTATCATCTTTTCTTTTTATTAACTTTGCACCACATTTATCACAAATATTATCAACTTTAGGTGGATTGTTTTTTAAATTATATATTTCTCCACATTCTTGATTAGAACATATTCTTCTATTTACAACCCTTGATACTATTTCTTGGTCTGATATTGTCAAATTAATAACCTTATCTACTTTTAAATTTTTTTCTTCTAAATACTTGTCAAAACTTTTTGCTTGAATTAATGTTCTCGGATAGCCGTCTAACACAACACCTTTTAATAAATCTATATCATTATTAAGCGTAGTTTCTAATGTAAATATTGCAATATCATCTGGAACCAACTTACCTTCATTAATATAACTTTCTGCCTCTACACCTATTTTAGTTTTTTGTTCTATATTTTTTCTAAAAATATCCCCCATTGATATATGATTAATTTTATATTCTTTTGCTATTTCTTTACATTGTGTGCCCTTTCCACTACCAGGTGCACCTAAAACTATAACTATCATATAAATACTCTCCTATTCTAAATTATATATATTTCTTCTTTGAATTTCTGACATAACAATACTTGTTGCTACTCCTACATTTAATGATTCTGTATTATTTAACATTGGTATAGAAATATTAACATCTGATAATTTTAATATTTCTTGTTGTATACCATTTGCCTCATTCCCAACAACTAAAACCTTTTTATTATTATACACTATTACATCGTATATATCAATTGAATTTTCTAATGTTGTTGCATATACTGTATATCCATTTTTCTTTAAGTTTAGTAACATTTCTTTTCCTTCATCTTGTAATTGTAAGATATGTAGCATAAATATATTTCCCATAGTAGCCCTAATCACTTTTGGGTTATATATATCAATGCATCCTTTATTAAGTATTACAGTATCAAACCCAAAAGCTCTTGCACTCCTAAGTATTGTCCCCATATTACCTGCATCTTGGATATTATCTAAAAATAGCACATTTTCATTATTAGAATTAGTAACACATAATAAATTATTAGTTTTCATTTCAAGCACAGCAATTATTCCTTGCGGAGTTTTTGTATCACAAACACTATTAAACACTTTGTTATCTACGTAAAGTATCTTTTCTTCATTTTCATTTAATACTTTTGATACAACCGATTTGTCTATGTTTACATTTCTATATATTTCTTCACATATTACAATTGTAACAAAACTTTGTTTTTGCAAAAATGCCTCTTGTATTATTTTTATTCCTTCAATTATATATTGTTTATTTTGAATTCTATATTTTTTATCATATAGCTTTTTTATTTCTTTTATTTTTTCATTTGTAAGGCTAGTTATATTATTTTCATTCATATTTTCTTTCTCCATTTTTGGTTCTAATATATTTTTGATTTTTACTAGTAGGTTTATCAGGTATAATCATTTCTAATTTGTTTTCTTGTAATAATAGTTTTAAATAATCACACATAAAAGTAGGTCTATGCTTTATTCCTATATTTCCCATTATTTCTTTTACACTTCTTGGTACATTACAAAATTCTAGAATTTGTATTATCCTATCTTCTTTCTTGTTCGGCTATCTTGTACGGTTCTTCTTGTTCGGTTATAATATCAAGTTTTTTTGTTCCAGTTTGCTCAAAATATTTTACAAGATCGTTCCTTATACTCAATACGATTACTCGCAATATTTTTCACATTACTACTCTCCTTGTTTTACAACTTTAAATTCTTCTTAATTATATAGCATTTTTATTAACAAATCTAGTATTTAATTAAATATATTTACACAACATATATTATTTCATTATTAGGAAAATATTTTTTTAAAATTGTACGCAAATATATTTCTCCTTCATCTCTTAAATTCTTTTTATACATATATTTTCCTTTACCTCTACCAGTCATATTTTCTTTGTTATATAGTTTTATTGCATTAGGAAAAGCTTCTTCATTAATTTTAGTATGCACATAACTATATGTCATAAATATTACTTCAAAAAAAATATTCTTTTTTACATCTTCGTCTAATTTTTCATTTAAAATCTGTATAAGTTCAAGATAAAGTTCTTTCCAATTTTCAACCATTATAACTGGTGCTATTAATATCCCTATTTTATACCCCGCCTTATATAGTTTATTTATTGCATCTATCCTATTTAACAGTGTTGATGTTCCTAGCTCTACCTTCCTTATTATTTCTTCTGGATTAACACTCATTCTAATTATTGTTTTACAATTATGTTTTAAATTTAATAAACAATCAACCATATCAAATTTTGTTGGAAAAGTTATATATCCTTTACCATATTTTCCAAACTCTTCTATTGTCCATTGTAAATTCCCTGTTATTGTATTTTCTAAAACTAAATCGCTATTACTACCAATTTCAAATGTCAATTCTTTTTCTTGTTTATTTGATGTATCAATAAGTTTTTTTATCATTTGTTCTTTGTTTACAAATATTCGCAAGTATGCACACTTGTTATAGTGGCATACTAAATAGCAGTACAAACACATTGCTATACAACCTGAAGAGGTATATGGCACAAGATAATCAGATACTTTATGATTAGGAACATATTTATGCGTTTTTCTAATACCCAATATTAAGTATTGTTTCATTTTAGGGAAATCTACATTTTCCCTGTTTCTTAATTCTTCTATATTATTATGACTATCAATAATCTGCATTGGTATATTCATTTTTTTGTATCTTTCTATTAATTTTTTTCCTAATGGATATTGTAAAACGTTTTGTTCAAAAAATATTTTTTGTGGTATAAACATTTTATTTAGCCTCCTAGAGTTATTGTTTGCTAAACATATAAATTTATACAAAAATTCCTTTGTTCTTTTAAAGAACAAAGGAAAAACATTTGACAAAATGATATGATTTATTACTCCCACCAATCACAAGCGAGAATCTTTAATATGGATCAACTCAACCATACTATTAACTTTTTAAAATTAATTTCTTTTCTTTTTCAAGTTGTTTTAAACTTTTTCTAGGTGTCGGTAAGGCTTCAGGCATAGTTCCGCCCTGCTTCCTTAATTGCTTTTCTTACAATTTTCCCGATTTTATTATGTGCAATACAAGCATCTTTTTCTATTTTAATGTTATCTCTTTTTAATTTTTGCTCTGTTTGTGAAATTCTAAATAAATTTGCTATAAGTTCATCACTTCCCATATTATCTAAAATATCTTCTCTATATCTTAAACATTTTCTTTTAGCAATATCATCTGCTGTTTCTCCATTGTATAAACCTTCATATCCTGCATTATGAAATTTATCCAAATTTTTCACACCTGCTTTTTTTGCAGTTTGATTTAGTGAGTAATTTCCTCTTTTGGTTAAATTTCTTTGATAAAATCTCTTTTCATCTTCTGTTAACATATTATATTCTTTTTCGCTAATTTCTTGTTTTCTTGTTTGTACAGCAAAATATGTTTGTGCAAGTGCAATAACCTTTTTTCTAGAATCTCCGTTTTGTGCTATTAAATAACATGCATATCGAGTTAATTTATAATATCTAATTGTTACTTTAGCATTATTACCTCTTTTCGACAACTTCCTGACATCAAGAAAATGCTCAAGCACTGATATATCACTATTTTTGCAAGTTTCTTTTGCTTTATTTATTACTTTTTCAAAGTTTTCCCATTTATTATATTCTAAAACTTTCATCAATTCTCTAGCATACCAAAATTCATATCCATTGTCATCAATATACCTAATATCATTAAAATTCTGATTAGTATAATTTACATCTCTTTTTTCTCTCATAAAATCCTCCTTCCTTTCATTATTAATTTCATTTGGATTATATAATATCGCTAATACTTTGTCAATGCTTTTTGTCTTTTTGATAAGTTTTTGTACAAAAAACAAAAAGCCTTTGCTCTTTAAAAGAACAAAGGAAAAATATTTGGTGGAGATGAGGAGAATCGAACTCCTGTCCAATAACCCTTTCATACAAACTTCTCCGAGTGCAGTTTGTTTTGTATTTCATATAATATAGTTAAACAAACAAAAATATATTATACTAGTTTCTAAAATACCCTTTGTTATCGAAACACTAACAAATTCCTTGTCACTAGTTTTAGCACCTATTACAGCTCGTGACTAGCTATAATAAATGTGCTGCGCTATTAGGCAGCGTATGCAAAATTTCTATTATTATTATTTGCGTTTATATTTAATTTTCGTTTTTTAAAGTGGACCACGAATACCACTACTCGCTATTCATACTTCTAGATTACTGTCGAAACCATTACATCCCCGTATATATTTATTATACAATTATTATATGCAAAATTCAATATATTGGTTCATAAATGTAAAAGATTTACAAATATTTTACATTTAAAAAAAAGAAGCATTGTAATTACAAGCTTCTTTTCTAAATTGTTACTGTTGCTTTTTTCATTTTCTATTCTACAAGTACATAATTCTATGTACAATACCGACACCAATCAACAAAAACACAAAGCAAACTGTAAACAATTTTTCATCTTTCGTCATAACATACTCTCCAAAAATTGGCTAGCACTAATTTAATTTTAGCGAACTAGAATATTATACATAATTTAACAAACTTTTTCAACTCCCAAAATTTGTTAATTTTTTCTATTTTTAAATAATACCCTATATTAATATGTTATATACTTAAGAATTCTCTTCTTTCACATTATTTGTTCTTATTACTACATATATTCAAAACTTTTATACCTATTTTAATTAAGATAAACCACTTTAAAACAGTATCAATATTTATATAATATCTCTTAATATATTCGTTTTAGCCTATCTATACACCACGTTTTTCTATTCTAATTCTCTATGTTCTAGTATAACGTTGTACTTATTCTCCTGTAATACTTTTGCTAATTGTCTAGATATAGTAACAGACCTATGTTGACCACCCGTACAACCTATTGCTATAACTATTTGATTTCTTCCTTCTCTCTCAAAATGTGGGATAATATTGAGAAACATTGTAGTTATACTATCTACAAACTCTTTTGCTCCCTCTGAATTCATTACATAATCAAAAACCTCTTTATCCTTACCGGTTTTAGCTTTCAGTTCATTAATATAAAAAGGATTAGGTAAAAATCTAACATCAAAAATATAGTCTGCATCATTCGGAATACCATATTTAAAACCAAAAGAAACTATATTTATGTACATATTGTTTGAACCTTCTTTTTTAAATATATTATATATTTTCTCTTTAAGTTTTTTAGAACTGCAATCAGAAGTATCAATAATATAGCTTGCTCTGTCTTTTAAATTATTTAATCTTTCTCTTTCTAAAGATATACCGTCTGTTATTCTACCTTGCAAAGATAAAGGATGTTGCCTTCTATTTTCTTTATATCTTCTTAGTAATTCCTCATCACTGCATTCTAAAAACAGTATCTCATAGGTAATCTTTTCACATTGTGTTTTATTTATTATACTAACAAGATGTTCAAAAGAATTGCCACCTCTAATATCAATTCCTAATGCAACATTTTCAATATCACTTTTCATTTGTAAAAAATAATCTAGAAAATTAGGTATCAAATCTGGTAGCATATTATCAATACAAAAATAGTTCATATCTTCAAATGTCTTTATAGCCTCTGTTTTTCCAGCACCAGATAAACCAGTTACAATTACAATTTTCATAAACTACCTCCTATTTTTTAAATATAACATCTTTGCTATCCTTTAAATAAATTATTAATGAAAATACTGTTGCAATTGTGGCTACACTCATCATTAATGTTGATAAAATATTTAAGTATAACGGTGTTCCAACTAGTGTTGTTGTTATACAAGTACCAAATGGGTTTGTATCTATTAACATTAATATAATCGCTATCATTTGAGTTACAGTTTTAACCTTTCCCCAAATATTTGCTGCAATCACAATACCGTCTTCTACAGCCAATAATCGTACTCCTGTAATTATAAACTCACGTGCAATTATAATCACAGCAATCCATGCAGGTAACATTCCAGTTCCCACTAATATAATCAAAGCTGTATTTACTAATAATTTATCTGCCAACGGATCTAAAAACTTTCCAAAATTAGTAACCATATTATATTTTCTTGCTATATCGCCATCTATTTTATCAGTTATTGCCGCTACTATAAAAATTAGTAGCATAATAAATGAAGAGGTAGGCATACCAAAAACCTCCCCTGGTAATTGTACAAAAGCAAAAATTACGAAAAATGGTATTAATATTACTCTTAATATTGTTAATTTATTTTCTAAATTCATTTTATCCCCCCTAAACCAATATTGCTTGCAAATCATATTCATTTGCATTTATTACTTTAATTCTAATAATATTACCTATTGCTATTTTTTCTAAATCTTTTATATCTTCAACAATAGCTTCAACTATCCCATCTATTTCAGGTGCATCCATATATGTTCTTCCATATATTTTTCTATTTACAATTTTTTCAACTAACATATCATATTCTTTGCCAATTTTATTTACATTATTTTTATATGAAATTTCCTGTTGCAATTTCATAATTTTGTTATACCTTCCCACTTTAGTCATATAATGAATATGTCCCTCTAGCCTTTCAGCAGGTGTATTTTCTTCTTTTGAATACTTAAAGCAACCTAATCTATCGAAATTTGCATCTTTAACAAAATTATATAACTTTTCAAAATCTTCCTTAGTTTCTCCTGGGAAACCTACAATTAATGTTGTTCTAATTATACTATTAGGAATATTCGTACGTATTTTCCTTATAACTTCTTTTATAGTTTTACTACTGCTTTTTCTTCCCATTTTCTTTAAAACTCTATCAGATATATGTTGTATAGGTATATCAAAATATGGACATATATTTTTTGTTTTCTTTACAACATCAACTAGTTCATCAGTTATGTTTTCTGGATACGTATACAAAAATCTTACCCAAGTAAAACCAATTTTAGCAATCTTTTTTAATAATGTAGGTAACATTTCTTTTTTATAAATATCTAAACCATATTTTGATGTATCTTGAGCTACTATTACAATTTCTCTTACCCCACTGTCATATAGCTTGTTTGCCTCTTGTAATATATCCTCCATTTTTCTACTTACATATTTTCCACGTATATATGGTATAGCACAATATGTGCAATTATTATCACAACCTTCAGCTATTTTCAAATATGCCATATACTTTGGTGTAGAAATAACTCTATCAATATATTCTAATTCACAAGAAATATTATTATTTTTCGTTAGATTGTTTATTAAATTAGCAATATTAGTATATTCATCAGGTCCAATAAACAAATCCACTTCTGGAATTAGCTTTATTAATTCTTGTTTATATCTTTTTGCTAAACAGCCTACCACGATTACATATTTACATTTTTTCTTTTTATATTCTACCATTTCTAATATTGTATTTATTGATTCTTCTTTTGCATCATTTATAAAGCCACACGTGTTTATAACTAGTATATCAGCTTTTTCAGGTTTGTTTTCTATGCAATATCCTGATTTTGTCATTAGCCCTATTATCATTTCAGTATCAACTAAATTTTTACAACATCCTAATGATATAAATCCTACTTTATACATCTTTTTCACTCCACTTCATAAGTATTATATAATATATATAGAAAAAAAGAAAGAGAAAAAACAAAAAAATATAGCAGTGTATACTTTTTTAAATTGATACACTGCTAAAAATATATTTAAGGCCATAGGATAACATGCCAAATAGTATCAACGATGCCACCTGTAGATGTTGCATTTTTATCCCTCATATGACAAAAACCAAACATTCCATTTGTATGTCCTGCAATATCACCATACACCACCCCTCTACTCAAGAAGTTATGTGAATTTGTGTTACCAACGCTATTTTGCATCCATATAGAAGTTCCAGAATACCATGCAGTATATGAATTAGAATACGCCGCACCTGTTGAATAAGCTTTACACGTTTCATACAATGCATCTCCATAAGTTGTTGACGGAAAAGCTGAATAACACTCTTTATATTTTCCTGCACCTGCTATCATATCTTTTGCTAATGTTGAATTTGCACTACTTGAATATGATGCTACAACTGATTTAATATCAAACACTCCATAATTATTACCAGTTGTACTTTGTAATGGATTTGTAAACACTGTCGCTCCTTGCTCTCCACCTGCATAGTTATAATCAAACTCCTCTGTTTGTGTTGTATTTCTTCCATATTTACTATGTGCTAAATATACCAATGCTCCCCATTCCATATTTTTTATTAAGTGACTTTCAAAAGTTGAATTATATAGCAAGCCATTTTTAAACGCTGTATTCGGATGTAAATATCCCCATGTTATTAAACCTGGCTTTGATACTGCCTTTATTGTACTTGATATATTTACATTACCAATTGTTGCATTACTTACATTAGTATTTGTACCACTTGTTTCCATACTCATTGCATACTTCGACACCCAAAAACCTGATATTTGCTTTACTGTACTATCTGTATCTGTATAATAAAATGCGGGGTGGATATTCCAATTCCCTTGTCCTAAAGCATTATTCCAATTACTTTTTCCACTTACACCTTCATTTGTTGTTCCCTTCAAAAACTCTATATCTATTGTTCCTGCTTGTGTTGTTACAGCACTTGAATTATATGTCAAACCACTTCCATGATATCCACTTGTTATACTGTATGCATATCTTGGTATCCATACCCAATAACTTCCGTCACTTGTTTTTGCATTTGCCCATTTACTTGTGCCTCCACTTTCTGTTGTGCTTGTTTGTGCTTTATAGTCATACCATAGGCTATAATTAAAGTTAACATCTGTTTCTGGTGTTTGACTTATTACCTCATTTCCTTTTTCGTCCCAATATATAGCTGTCATTCCATTTCCTAACTTTGGACTATTTACACCTTTTGTACTTACATAACTTCCGTCTGTCGGTCCTCCTGTTACACCAGATATACTACTACTTATATATTCATTTCCTGCTATATCTATTGCTTTTACTTTTATTCCGCTATATATTGTTCCTGCTGTTAGCCCTGTGAAAGTATTACTATCTTGCCAACTAATACCATTATCTCTACTATATTTATATGTTACTCCTTGCTCATTATTATCACTTGTACTTGCACCTATTGTCAAACTGTTTATCGTTTTAGCTACTATAGTTGGTATAAAATTATTTGGAGCCGTATTATCAAATGTATAGCTTTGGCTTACTACATTTCCACTTGTATTTCCTGCTTTATCATATACTGGTTTTACATGTAGATAATACGTTCCTGTTAAACCTGTTCCTATTGTAAAGGCTGTTCCATTTGTGTAATTTATCCAACTTCCTCCTGCTTGAGTTGTACTACTTGTTGACAAATAGTACTGATATGTATTATTGCTTGCTAGTTGCTTATTATCACTTACTGTTATTTTTACTGTTACACTATTTGTTATTCCTACTGTATTTGGCGTTATTGTTACTGTTGGTGCAACATTATCAACTGGTGGTATATATTCTATTTGTGTTATTCCTAATTCTTGTATATATCCATATCTTGTATCTTCT
>CALYAQ010000030.1 GCA_944393615.1 uncultured Clostridia bacterium | reverse complement strand
CCTAGATTATTATTTAGCTTGAAATGAACTTATAAATTGAACCGCCGTATGCCGAACGGCACGTACGGTGGTGTGAGAGGGAATAAATAAAATTATTATTTATTCTCTACTCGATTCGATACTTACCATATAATAGCTGAGAGAATTTTTTGCTACTAGTAAAACTGTGTTTACTAGTAGCTATATTTTTCTTTTTTATTCACTCAAAAAACTAATATAGCATACAATATATTAGTTCGGAGGTGAAAGGGTGGAGTCATATATAATTAATGGAGGTAACAAATTAGAGGGTAGAGTTAATATATCGGGTTCGAAAAATGCAACATTGCCAATAATGGCTGCTAGCATACTAAATGAGGGAACAACAACTCTATACAATGTTCCAGATATATACGATGTAAAAATTATGATAAATATTTTGGAAAATGTAGGTTGTAAAATATATAGAAATCGTGATAAGGTTGTAATTGATTCTAGAAACGTGAGTGATACTGTAATACCTGACGTTTTAATGAGGCAAATGAGGTCATCTGTAATGTTAGTGGGAGCAGTTATTGGTAGAAAAAGACAATGTAATTTTTCATATCCAGGAGGTTGTGAAATAGGGGCAAGACCAATAGATTTACATATGAGAGCATTTAGAAAATTGAATGTAAATGTTAGAGAGAATAGTGGATATATATATTGTGATACAGATTGTATAAAAAATACTGAACTTAATCTTGATTTTCCAAGCGTTGGAGCGACTGAAAATGTTATGCTTCTTAGTGTGTTAGGGGAAGGAAATACTACAATTAAAAATGCAGCAAGAGAACCTGAAATAATAGATTTGCAAAATATATTAAACAAAATGGGAGCAAAGGTTCAAGGGGCAGGGAGCAATATTATATACATTGAGGGAGTAAAAAAGTTAAAAGATGTAACTTATACAATTATGCCTGATAGAATAGAGGCTGGCACTTATTTATGTATGGGTGTTGCGACAAAAGGTCACATTATACTAGATAATGTGAATGTGGAACATATTAGTAGTATACTTTCTAAATTGGAAGAGACTAAAGCTAGAATAATTATAAGAAAAAATAGCATAGAATTAATTGGTAATTCCAAAATTATGGGAATTGATACAATTAAAACTATGCCCTATCCAGGTTTTCCAACAGATATGCAGTCTCAATTTGTAAGTATGTTAACTATTTCAAAAGGCACATCTATTGTTACTGAAAATATATTCGAGAATAGGTTTAAATATGTTAGTGAACTTATAAGAATGGGGGCGAAGATAAACGTTGAAGGTAGAACAGCAATTATTAAGGGAGTGAAGAATTTGGAAGGAGCACTTATTGAAGCACATGACTTAAGAGGTGGAGCGGCATTGGTAATTGCTGGGCTAATTGCAAATGGTCAAACAAAATTGATTGGTATTAAGCATATACAAAGAGGATATGAGGATATTGATAAAAAATTGTTATTATTAGGTGCAAAGATAAAAAAGGGAGAATAAAACTTATTTCCCAATGTATAATAATATAAAATGAAGCTAAAATTTGAGACAAAATAGGGAGAAATAATCTTCCTATTTTATTTCAAAGAATATATCATTTACGCTTTTGTTTAAAACGTTTGATATTTTTAACATTGTATTATGAGAAGGGTTGACGCGCCCACCATTTTCAAGATGACACAAATATCCGGCAGATAAATTTGTTTTTTTTGATAATTGAGCAAGTGTAAGCCCTTTCTCATTTCTATATTTTTTAAGATTGTTATTCATATTAATTACCTCTTTTATAATTATCTTATATTTATATTATATAATGTAAATATAAGTTATGCAATAGCAATATATATTATAAAATAATATATATTGTCAGGGGGTAAAAAATATGGTGGAATTAAATGTAATAGAATTATTGAAAAAGAAGAAAAAAACTAAATATTGGTTATTTACAAAATTTGAAACAATGAGTTATACTAATTTTGATAATATGATTAAGAATAAGACTAAATCAATTAAATACGAAAATATTGAAAAATTATGTGCTTTTTTAGAATGCAAACCAGATGATTTATTTGTTAAAAAGTAAATTTTAATGATATATTATTCTTTTATGTGATATTAAATATTGACAAATATCGACAAAATGTATTATGCTTTATATATATAATAATATAGGAGATTAATATGGCTGAGGAAATCAAAAATGAAATAAAAAATGAGGGTAGAATTCCTGATAAAAAACAGGTGTCTAATAATGATGCGAATAAAAATAAGATAACATTTTTAAGATTAGTTCAATACTTTATAATATATAGTGTAATAGGACTAGTAATTGAAATGCTGTTTGCATTAGTTATAGAAGGCGTAGTGGAAAGTAGGAAAAACTTTTTATATGGTCCTTTCTCATGTATATATGGGTTAGGAGCAGTAGCAATGATTTTAACATTACAAAGGTTTTCAAAAAATAGGTATACCCTATTTTTTGGTGGACTTTTAGTTGGTACTGTTTTAGAATATGGTGTAAGCCTATTTGGAGAATTAATATATAATGTTAAGTGGTGGGATTATTCGGGAATACCATTTAATATTAATGGTAGAGTATGTTTGCTATTTTCAATAATGTGGGGCTTGCTTGCTGTGTATTTCATATCATACTTTAACCCTAAAGTTGATAAATTATTGAATAAAATAAATCCTAATTTCTTAAAAGTATCTACTATATTCATAATGGTATTTATGATAATTAATTTCTTTGTAACATCATTTGCATTAAAGGTGTTTTTTACAAGAGTTGTAAATGACTACAATTTAGAAATTAAGGATAGTTCTCAAGTATTAATGTATTATGATGAGTGGTATGAAAATGAAACTTTTAGATATGTGACAGATACATTTTTCTCAAACGAGAAAATGTTAAAAACATTTCCAAATTTACGTATAACATTAAAAGATAATAAAGTGGTTTATGCAAGGGAATCGTTTCCTGATATCCAACCATACTATTTTAGAGTGTTTGATGTACCTTTAAAATTACCAGTGGGAAATATTTTTTAATAAGGTATAACAAATGTAATACATACAACTTGTGTGTATTATATTATAATACTTAAAAGAGAAAGAAAGGAAAAATAAAATGGAAAAAACC
>CALYAQ010000029.1 GCA_944393615.1 uncultured Clostridia bacterium | reverse complement strand
TACTTTAATTTTACACTATTTTCAAAAAAAAGCAATACTTTTTGTTAAAATATTGCTTAATTTGTTGCATTTTTTCTTACAACTTGCATTTACCTTACAGAATTGCATTTACTTTTTCAGTTGACCCTGCTACTATTTAAAGTCACAATTATTCTTACTAATTTCGTTATATATAGTTACATATCTATTGTATCTTTCTTGACTTATATCATTATTATTTACAGCCTGTTTTACTCCACATTTTTCTTCTTTTATATGTGTACAATCTCTAAATTCACATCGTTGTGTATATGCCTTAAATTCTTCAAAATATATAGCCAATTCTTCTTTTTGTATATCATTAATTTCAAACAACGAAAAGCCAGGAGTATCTGCAATCATATAATTTTGGTTTTGAATTATTTCAACATGTCGAGTCGTATGTTTACCTCTAGATGTTTTTTTACTAATATTTCCCTCAGCCATTACATTATTATTGCAAATAGTATTTACAAGTGTTGATTTGCCCACACCAGAATTACCCGCAAAAACGCATAAATAATCATGCAATTCCTGTTTTAATTCTTCAATTCCTATATTTTCCTTTGAAGATATACAATACACTCTATACCCTATTTTAGAATATATTTCCCTTATTTTTTCAGCCTCATTATTTTTATCTTTATCAATTTTAGTTATACATATTATTGGTATAATATTATTTTTCAAACAATATATTATTTGTTTATCTAGTAAAATATAATCTGGTGCCGGAGCTTTAATTGACAAAAGTATTATTAATTTATCAACATTTGCAACACTTGGTCTTTTTAGACTATTTTTTCTAGGTAATACCTCAATAATATTTCCTTTATTATTATCTATTTTTTCTATAATAACATTATCGCCAACATATAAGTCAACTAAATCTTTTTTAAATTTTCCTTTTGCCTTACATTCAATTATCTCATTATTAACCTTAACATAATAGAAATTAGACAAAATCTTATATATTTTTCCTTGCATGCTTTTCACCTATCTTGAAAATCTTGCTGCAATATTATTATCAACATAAACTTCTATATATTTTGTTGTAGTATCTACTATTGTTATTTCTACACTACCTTGCGATTTAGTACAATCTTTATCATATAATATTCTTTTTGTATCATTAAATATTTTTATATTTACTGTTTCAGCTGACATTTTTGATAAGTCTATTGCTACTGTTCCGTCATTATATTTTATATCAGTATTTGCAATTGGACTATCTGTATCAACAGAAATTTTATTTATTTCTAAAGTTATCACTGTTCCTTCATCAATTATACTACCCTCTGGTATACTTTGTGATAACACAACATTATTAGGTCTATCTTTATTTGATTTATATACAATTGGCTCTTTTAGTTTTAAGTTATTAGTTTGTATAATCTTAATTGCATCTTCTTCTGTTCTTTCAGTCAATTTAGGCATTTTAACCTTTCCGTCACCTATACCAGAACTTACATATATAGCTACAGTAGTTCCTGATTGAACCACCTCGTCTTTTTCTGGTTTCTGTCTTATTATTTGCCCTTTTTCAATCTCCAAACTAGTTTCTTCATAAGTCTCATACTTTAACCCTTTTTGTTCTAACACAAATATCGCATCATCTAATTCCAATTTCGTTACGTCAGGAACGTTCACTGTCTCTGGGCCTTTACTTACTACAACTTGTATAACTTTACCTGGTTTTGTAGTCATTGGGTTTTTAGGATCCTGTGATATTATACTATTAGCAGGTATTTCCGGATCATTTATTTGTGCTGCAATTTCTAATTTTAATCCCATACTTTCAAGCTGTGCAGTAGCATTTTCAACTGTGACATTTGTCAAATCTGGTATAACTACATCTTCAACTCTATCTAAAGCTCCTGTTACATATAGCCCTGCATAAAAGAAACCACAAAATAGTAATATCCCTAATATTGTTAAAAATATAAATCTCCTAAATTTCTTTTTCTTTTTTGCTTTACTTACTTTAGCAGAATCTCCTCTAGCTTTAAATTTATCTGTATCTAGAATTCTATCCTCATTTGATACATCACTTTTTCTTTCATCAAATAATTCATTTACCCTTTGTTGCCTATTTTTAGTATTATTGTCTAATTTAATAGGTTCAATTTTTTGTGTAGCAAAATTATCATAATCTTTAATTTTAGCATAATTGCCATTTGGGTCATTTAATGCTAAACTTAAATCTAGTGACATATCAGAAATACTTTGATAACGCAAATTAGGATCTTTTTGTATAGCTTTCATGACAATATTATTAACACTAAACGGTACTGTTATCTCTATATCAGAAGGCATCTTAGGTTCTTCTTGAACATGTTTTAAAGCAATGCTAACTGGTGATTCTCCATTAAAAGGCAACACACCTGTCAACATTTCATATAAAACTATACCTAACGAATATATATCTGACTTTTCAGTAGTAACACTGCCTTTTGCATGTTCAGGCGAAAAGTAGTGTACTGACCCCATTGTATCTCCTGACATAGTAATAGTAGTGGAACTTACTGCTTTTGCTATTCCAAAATCAGCAACCTTAACTTTCATATCTTCAGTTACAATTATATTTTGTGGCTTTATATCTCTATGTATAATATGATTTTTATGTGCATGCTCTAAGCCTTGAGAAATTTGATAAGCTATTTCACATGCTTTTTTCCAATGAAGTTTCCCTTCTTTTTGTATAACATCTTTTAGAGTTTTACCTTCTACAAGCTCCATTACAATATAGCTTATATTCCCCTCTTTTCCAACATCATATATTGAAACTATATTAGGGTGTGATAGGCTAGCAGCAGCTTGAGCCTCTGTTGCAAATTTTTTAGATAACACTGCATCATTTATATATTCCTCTTTTAATACTTTTACAGCAACATATCTATTTAACAATTTACATCTAGCCTTATATACTGTTGCCATTCCTCCGTCACCAATTTTTTCTAATATTTCATATCTATTTCCTAATAAATATCCTACCAAATTCATATTATACCTCCACACCATCATTATGTAATATTATTACAGATATGTTATCATATCCACCTCTACAATTAGCTAAATCAACCAATTTCTCACATATTTTTTTACAATCTTTTAATTGTGTAACTATTAATAATATTTCTTTATCTTTTACTAAATTAGTTAAACCGTCAGTACATAGCAAAACATAATCGTCTAGTTCAACTTTTTTCATAATTATATCAGGCTCTACTATAGGTTCACAACCAAGTGCTTTAAGCAACATATTTCTTTTCGGATGAACTCTAGCCTCTTTTTTGGTTATTGTTTTATCATCAAGTAACTTTTGTACATAGGAATGATCTTTAGTTATCTTTCTTATCAATCCATTTCTAATTCTATATAATCTACTGTCTCCGATATGTCCAATATACATTTTATTTTTGCATATTAAAACTACAATTATTGTTGTACCCATTCCCTCGTAGTTTTTATCATTAATACTCATTTCGTACACTTTTTCATTAGCATATACCAATGCCTTTTTTAACATGTCCTTAATATTAATATCTGCCTCTTCTTTAAAATTATCAACTATATATTGTTTGACATATTCAATAGCTTTTATACTAGCTATATCTCCAGCATTAGCACCCCCCATACCGTCTGCAATTATATACAGTTTGTGTTTTAAATTTATAGGGACGTATATGCTATCTTGGTTTTGTGTTCTAACAATACCCTTATCACTTATACCATAATATTCCACTAAATTTTATCCTCCTTTAATCTATCTCTTCTTAACTGTCCACACGCCGCCTCTATGTCGCTCCCTAATTCTCGTCTTACTGTTACAGTTATTCCTCTTTTGTGTAGTTCTTCTCTAAACTCATCAATTCTTTTAATATCGCTTTTTACATATATTCCATTCTCAATCTTATTTACCGGTATAAGGTTAACATGGCATAACATTCCTTTTAATAAATCAGCTAACTGTATTGCACATTCTTTTGTATCATTAACCTCATTTACCATTGCATATTCAAACGTCACTCTTCTATTTGTTTTTTGTATATATGTTTTACATGCATTAATAAGTTCAATTATATCATATTTTTTAGAAATTGGCATCATTTCATTACGAATTTTATCATTCGGTGCATGTAGAGAAATAGACAATGTAGATTGTATCCCTTCATCTGCAAACTCTAATATTTTAGGCACCAACCCACAAGTTGATACACTTATATGTCTTCCACCTATGTTTAAACCATAAGGACTATTTAATAATTTAATCGATTTTATAACATTATCATAATTATCAAAAGGCTCTCCAATTCCCATATATACTACATTAGAAATTCTTTGCTCTAAATCTTTTGTAGCACACAATACTTGTTCAACTATTTCCCCAGCAGTTAAGCTACGTATAAACCTAACTTTTGAAGATGCACAAAACTTGCACCCCATTTTACAACCTATTTGAGTTGAAACACATATCGTATTACCATATTTATATCTCATTATGACTGTTTCTATTGTATTTTTATCTGGTAATTCAAACAAATACTTAACACTACCGTCTTTTGAAACTTGTTTATCTATTATATTATATATACATAAATCAAATTTAGACTTTATTTTTTCTCTTAACTCAATAGATATATCAGTCATTTCGTTAAAATCTCTAATTCCAGAATGTATCCACTTAAATATCTGCTTTGCTCTAAACTTTTTTTCTCCTAAATTAACTATTTCATTTTCCAATTGTTCCAAACTCAAATCTTTGATATTTTTTAATTCCATAATTTACCCTTCTTTATATGTATTGATTTATTGCCTCTATTTTTAATATACATTTTTACATTTATATTGCCATATCAATAATATAATATATCAAATAGACTATTATAGCTAAATTTAATACTAGTCCAATTGTTAGTATAGCTATTTTAAATATTTGTATCAATTTTTGCATATCAAATCTGCTACTTTTAATTCCTGCTTTCTCTTTTAAATGATTATCTAATTGTGATTCTTTTATTTCACTACCTATTTTTATAGATATACCCTTTATTTGATACAGCACTTTTTTTATTATTCTAATCAAAAGTATCATTATAATTATTGCTATAATCAGAAAATATATGTATAAAATAGCATTCGATAATTCATTCTCGCACATTAAAGTAAGTTTTTTCATACTAGGTATTAATGCAATTAAATAACTTAAAATATATGAAAAAGTTTGTCCAAGTGTTGATACAACTACTAGTATTAGTGCTACCATTACCATTATTGTTAAAAAAATAATATATACCATTTGTGCATCATATTTAAAAATTTCCTGTAGCAATGATAAAAAATATATTAGTGGAAAAAAAGATAGTGCTATTCCAATACCACAAGTATATCCATTAATTGTATTTTTTGCTCTTGTTCTTTGTTTTTTTAAATTTCCATATCCATTAATCATTGTTTTTTCCTTTTTAATAATATTTTATTGGACCATCATTATTATTTCCAAATCCTTTTTTATCAATAGCACCACCATTAAAGGTAGTACCTTTTTGTTCTTCTACTTGAGTATCCTTGAACTCTATTTGTTCTGGTTCAATATTACCTTTTTTAATTTCTTCTTCAATTTGTTTATACAACTCTTCTTCTTGTTTGGTAACCTCTTCATCTTCTACAACATATTTAATTTCTTTTTTAATATCATCAATTTCTGTTTCAACATCTTTCAAATCTCTTTTTATATCCTCAACAAAGTTACCATTTTTTGATGTAGAAGTTGTAAAATATATTATAATAAATATTACACCCAAAAAACTAACCACTGGTATAAACAGGAAAATTATACCTAGTATTAAAAAAGTAATATTACTATTTGAATTATTTGGTTTTTGCTCATTTTCCATATTATTAATTCCCCTTTCCGAACAAAAGCATACTAGCACCAATTAGCCCTGCATCATTTTCTAATTTTGCCTTTATAACTTTAATATACCTTGTTTTATTATATATTTTTTCATTTATTAATTTAGATAATCTATTATCAAAATATTCAAAATACTCAGAAGCTCCTCCACCAATAGCAATTGTATTTATGTCTAATATATTTGAGATATTAGCCAAACCGTTCGATAATAAATCTAGCCACTTGTCTACTATATCTATTATATCATTATTATTACTATTAAATACATCTTTTAAATCATTTGTATTATATTGTTTTAACATATTTCGTAAAGCCTTTAAAGATGCACATTGTTCAAACTCCTTTTTTGTATTGCTATCTATGATAATATGACCTATTTCACCCGCTGTATAATTCGCACCTCTATATATGTGTCCATTTAGTATTATTCCTGCACCTATTCCAGTTCCTATCGTTATTAACATACAATTATCTATATCTTTTAAAGCCCCTAGTACATGTTCAGCAATAGTAGCACAATTTGCATCATTATCAAAATATATTGGTACATTAAATTTGCTTTCTAATCTCTCTATTATATTTTCATTTCTCCAAATATGTTTTTGATCTATAACCAACTGTTTCGTTTCTAAATTGCAAACACCTGGTATTCCAACTCCTATAGCCTCAATTTCTTTATCTTGCATTATTTGTTTAACTTCAGAAATAACATTAGATATAACTGTCAATGCATTATCTTGATTGTCTATTTTAACATACTTTTTATTTAGAATATTAAATTCATTATCTAAAAGTCCAACACTAAAATGTGTTCCACCAATATCCAAACCAATATACATAACATTATCTCCTTTTTAGTTACATTTCTTCTACATCAACACCAGTAAAATAGAATTGTAATATTTCAATATAGTTAAAACCTTCATCAGCCATTCCTTTTGCTCCCCATTGACTCATACCAACGCCATGTCCGTTATCATAGACAGTTATAAATATTCTAAAAGTAATATCATCATTAATTAATTGTTTTTGTATATTAGTAACTTTATCTAAATCATATTCTAATATTTCTACATAATCTTTTGATAACCAAGCCTCTTGCTCTCCAACAATAACATTAACCCAATTTCCTTTTTGACCTATAATAATATATGCTTCATTTTTTCCAACTGTAGTAATTATATCTGACGATGTTGAAGCTTTTTTTCTTACATTCATTTCATTTGCAGTAACCTTTGCAATTTTTCCAATAGTAGTTTTGTTCACTTCTTCTACTTCTTTAACATATTCCTTGCTTATCCAACCTTTTATTTGTTCTTTGTCTTCATTTTCAAATTCTATTTTTATCCAATCGTCTTGTTCATCTAATATATCAAATTTTTCTCCTTTAGTTACAGCTCCAATTTTTTCAGCATCAGCATCAGGTTTTTCTCTAACATTTAAACTAGCTGTTGTAACCTTTACAAAAGTATTTTTTTCTTCTGTTACTTCTGCATATTCCTCAATTTGTTTTGCTAGTCCTAATATTCCAGCTCCACCTTCTAATGTATACATTTGTCCTTTAAGATTAAAGAATGTCCTTGTACCTTCTCTTAAAAATGTAGTTTTACCTTTTGTACCAGTTATAACTAATTCAAGAGCTCTACCTGCTTTTGTATATTCAGTCACTTCAATTTTTACAACTTCTCCAATATTTATATTTTTATTTTTCAACTTTGTTTCTATTTCAGCTTTGGTAAAATATATACTACCCGGCGTCAATTTAGGTTCATACGGATCTTTTACAGATTTTAAATATGGTACAGATGAGCCCCATACATTTTTTACATCTTCAGTATATCCACCCATTGATGCAGAATAATATGTAGATATTAATTCTCCCTCATACCTAACAACCATATTTTCAGTTTCCTCTACGGCTTGGTTAGTTATATTATTTTCGTTTCTTGTACCTGAGTAAACTTGACAGTGTGTTGTTGAACATAAGTTAAAACCATCGCTTTTATGTCTATTAATTTGACTTAAAGCGTATGTCCTCGCAGCAACAGCTTGAGCCTTTACTGCCTCTAGTCCAAAAGATGCTGGCATTTCAGAAGGAACTACTGAACACAAATATTCTTGCATATCTAAAATGTTTATATATTTTAACTTTGACCCTTCCAAACTTATTTCAGCACTTCCTCTATATTGTAAACCATTGACAGTAAGCATTCTTTCACCTGCTGAATTTTTTTGAGGTATTAGTTTAATATTTCCTTTCCATTTTCCTATGTTTTCTCCATTAACTGTAACTTTTATATATTTTCCACTTGGTTCTAAAACTATTGTTGCATTCTTTTTAGCGACTTGTTTTTCGTCAAATTCTTCATCATCAACAATTCCTATACTTATAGCGGTTTTAGCTGTAACTGTAATTTTGTTTTTTGCACTGCTATTATAATATACACCAACTCTTATGCTATTTTTTTCGTCTTCAACATCTCCACTTGGTTCCGGGTCTATAACTTCTGGGTCTGTATCAGGGTCTACCGGTTCAGGATCCACTGGCTCTGGGTCTATTGGTTTTTGTTCTGTATCTTCAGGGTCTGTTTGTTCTTTTTGACTTATACTAACGGTAAATGTATCTTGATCCCAATTAACGTCTAAACCTAAATTTTCCATTACAAATCTAACTGGTACTATTGTTCTACTAGTATTAGTATCTCCATTTTCGTATGCTAGGCAAGGTGCTACATCTAATATTTGCTTTTCTCCATTTACCATAGCTTCATTTTTTCCTATAATCATAACAACTTCTGTCTTATCCAATGAAACAGTTACCATTTGTAGTATACCATCCCACTCAACATTTCCACCTAATTGTTCAATTAGAGCCCTTATAGGTAATAAGGTGCGTTCATTATGTATAATTGGAGGAATATCACATTCTAATTTTTTATCATTCAAATTTATTGTTACATCTTTTCCTTCGTATGTATATTCTTTTTGGTCTACAACATATTCAATACTTGAATAGCTTGCAATTGATAAAGTAAACATACATATACAAATTACAATTATTCCCATTATTTTTTTGTTCATATTCGTTCTCCTTTGATTTAACATATATTTTTATCTTTAGTTATATGAAATTAATATATCATATTATATTTAAAAATACAACAAAACTATTCTTATTTTTTCCTAATTCGACTATATTTGTTACAATTCTTCATAATCTTTATATAGATTTTTGTATCCATCTACCATAAAATTTTACTTTGTTTTTAATATAATATATTATACATCAAAAGCTTGAAAAATGCACGTTACAATATTGTTACAACAGGTTTACATCACATAACCATGCTATATGTCATTCAAAACATTTTTTCCTTTTTTGAAAAGTATTTTCACTAAAAAAACGAATAAAACAGCTAGTGTGCAGCTATTCATTCGTATTTTTTAAAAAACATATAAAAAATTTTACATTAAATTTTCGTTACAACTTTGTTACAATACTTATCGGCTGTGAATTGTAACCTGTCATTACTATATCAAATTCCGCTATTCTCGTATTTATCTATTCACTTGATTCAGTAAAGTCATCTTCAGAATTTATATCAATATGTTTATTTATATCTTCTTCAGTTGGTAATTTGTCTAATATTTCTTGTGGTAATTCATTTCTAACTTCATACGAAGTAACTCCAATAGGGGCATTTGTGCCTTTTAACGCCCATTCTACAGATAATCTATCTTTTCCTTTACAAAGCAACAAACCAATGGTTTGATTATCTTGTTCTTTTCTTAATGTTTCATCAACAGCTGTTACATAAAAGCTTAATTGTCCAGTATATTCTGGCTTAAATTCATTATTTTTTAGTTCAACAACAATATAACATCTCAAATCTAAATGGTAGAATAGCATATCTATATAATAATCTTGATTTTCAGTAGATATTTTATATTGATTTCCTACAAAACTAAATCCTTTTCCTAACTCTAATAATACATTTTTAATTTTTTCCATCATTGCATTTTCAATATCTTTTTCAACAGCCTCTTCTTTAATTCCTTCTAATTCAAAAATATATGGGTCTTTAATTACATCTCTTGCAAGTTCACTTTGCGCAACAGGCAATTTGTTTTCAAAATTTGTTAACTTTTCTGAAATAGCTTGTCTTTCATATAATTGTAAATCTATTTGATGATCCAAAACTGTTTTTGCCCAACCATTCTCTATACATTTTTCTGCATACCAATTTCGTATATCATCATCTTTAATTTTTTCTAATAATATGCAATTATGAGTCCAAGGCAATTTTGCCACTGCTGGTGGCAAAATTGATAAATCTTTATATTTTTCATAAAATTTCTTCATTCTTGCTAAATTTCTTGTAGAAAATCCAGTTGAATCTGGAAATTCTAATTTTAAAGCAATAGAGAAATCATTGATAAACTTATTTCCATATTGGGCATTTTCACTTACAATTTTACCAAGTCTAAAGTATAGTTTGATTAGTTCCATATTAGCATTTTTTTGAACTTCATATCTTGTTTTTAAAATATCTTGCTTAGCATACAAAACTAAATCTTTAAATTCTTTAGCAAACATATTATTTTCTTCCATATTTACCTCCAATTTTGCCACTGGCGGTGGCAAATTTCATTTTATTCTTGATTTTTTGCTCTACTTTTGTAAACATTTTCTTGATTTTTACAGCTAAATGTATCATATTCTGTTTTAGGATTTGGTGCTGTGAATGCTTTGCCACAATGTTTGCATAATTTTAAGTACTTCTTTTCTTGTATAGCAAATAATTTAAAGTTTTCATCTATGTATTCTTTTAAACTTCTTACATGAATTGTAACTCCATTATAGTTTAAATTAGTTCTAATGTGATTTGATTCTAATTTTTCAATTAGTGAAGTATCTATATATTCTTCATTATCCTTTTTTAATTCTTTCAATATCTTGTATAAATTTTGTGCATAATTTACTATAATATCTGCTTGTTCGTAATATTTTTCATTTTTATAATATAACTCATTTAATTCTGGAGTAATAAATTTTTCCATACTTCTCTGACAAATAAGATTATTACTTTTTTCTATCAATTTTTTTATTTCTTCATCATTTGCAGTTGGAAAGAAAACTTTAAAATAATCTAATATTGTCATTGCATTAAAGCAATCATAATATTTTACATCAGAAACATTATTAAATTCTTTTAATATTACCTTTGTATCTAATGTATAATATCTATTTACTGGCAAATCATGTATTATACCTAACAAGCCATATTTATTTACATATTCAATTAATAGTGTATCTGTATATTTCTTGTTTTCTAATGATAGTTTTCCTAAATTTATAAAATCTATTAAAGATTTATCATTTTCTTCGTAAGCTTCAAAACTAATTAATGAATATGATGTTTTAGTTCCTTTATTTACTTTAGGAACAACATATTTAATATTATTTATAACTTTTATTTCATATTGTTCAAACTTTGGCATTGATTGATTATTAAAACCATATTCTAACTCAAATTTCATTGTTTTCTCCAATCTTAAAAATCTTTTCAAAAAATTTATTGTAATATATTGGAATTTATAAAATATTACAGTACTATATAAAACATGTAATACTTTTATTTCAGTGAAATATTACTCGATATTTTAAAAGTTAATACTTTATATCTATAAATATATTACAGCAAAGTATTATAAATGTCAACATATATCAAAAAATAAATAGCATTATATGGGGTTTTTTTACATTTTTTCATCAATTTGATATTAACTTTTCCACTACTCCATTTTTCTACATATATAAAATAGAGTAGGATAAATTCCTACTCCATTATATTTACTTATTTAGATAAGTTATTTTCAGCTTGTTGGATAAGTTTTTTAACCATATTTCCACCAACTGTACCTGCTTGTTTTGATGTTAAGTCACCATTGTAACCTTGTTTTAAATTAACACCAACTTCATTAGCTACTTCATATTTGAATTTTTCTAATGCTGGGTTCTTTGACATTTAAAGTCACCTCCTGATTTTTGTAAATATCATTTTTAAAATTAAATAATAATATTTAATCTCAATATATATATTTTACAAAAAACGTTTTTTTAAACTAGCAACTTTTTACAAAAAAGTAATTTTTTAAATTTAATACATTTTTCATCAAAACTCAAAAATTCTACTTTCCATGAAGAAGTGCTGGAAATTTTAGCATATATTCTTCATCATTGTATGCAATACAAATCTTATTTTATCTCCATTCTAATATATTTTTCATATAAATAATCACATTGTTCTTCTGTAATATCCCCATCTACAAAAGCACTGTTAACAGAACCTTGTAGTTCATTTAATAAACAATCTATATAACTAACTTTGTTCTTTATTCCTTCTTTTAAATTTTCTAAATCTTTTTGTAGATAGCTAGGTAAGCATTTTTCTAGCATCAAACTATTTATATTTTCCATTATTTACCTCTATATATTTTTTCAAAAAACTTATCCACAGTTTTTACACAGTTTCCATAAACTCCAAATTATATTTTACATTTTTTCAGGGCAATTCATTCCTAGCAAATTCATTCCTTTTTTCAATATGTCGCCTACATACTTAGTCAAAACAAGCCTTGCATTTCTAGTCTTTTCATCATCACACATTATAGTATATTTAGCATAAAACGAACTATACATTTGTGCTAATGTAACAATATACCTTGTTAAAATTGAAGGCTCATTTTTATCAAGTGCATTTTTTAAGGTTTCCTCAAATTTTGCAATATGCTTTATCATTTCAAAAGTTTCTTCTTCTTGTAACAATGAAAAATCTATATTTGAAATATCACAAACATCAATATTTGATTTTTCTAGTATACTTCTTGTACGTACATACATAAATTGTACATAAGGTCCTGTTTCTCCATTAAAATTAAGCATTATATCCAAATCAAAAATTTCATCCTTAATTCTATTATTGCTCAAATCATTAAATATTATAGCGCCCACACCTATATCTTTTGCTATTTCTTCTTTATTTTCTAGTGTAGGATTTTTTTGTTCAATAATTTCTAACGATTTATTTATTGCCTCATTAAAAATATCCTTTAATAACACAGAATTTCCTTTACGCGAACCAATTTTTTCTCCATTTTTATCAACAATCAACCCAAAATATACATGCTCGCATTTTTTAACATAATCTTCATATCCCATAAGTGACATAACTTTAAAAAATTGTTTAAAATGAAGTTGTTGTTCTCCTCCAACAACATATACCATTTTATCAAAATTATATGTATCAATTCTATATTTTAAAGCTGCCAAATCTCGAGTAGCATAAATTGTTGTACCTGTTGATGTTATAATTATGCAAGGTGGCATATCATACTTATCTAACATTACTACCTTTGCACCCTCTGATTCTACTAGCAAATTCTTTTGTTCTAACTCTTCAACAATAGCTTGCATCTTGTCATTATAGAAAGCTTCGCCATTTGTTGAGTCAAATTTTGAATTTAGCAAATCATAAGTTTTATTATAGCTCTCCAAACTAATTTTTCTAATCCAAGTCCATAAATTTACCGCTTCTTCATCTCCATGTTCAAGTCTAATAAACCATTGACGAGCCAAATTAGTCAATTCTTCGCTTTCTTTTTCTTCATTACTAAAACGAACATATATCTTTAATATTTCATCAATTGGGTTTACATCAAAATTATATTCTTCCTTCCAAAGTGAAATTCCCGCCATAACTTTTGCAAATTGTATCCCCCAATCTCCTAAATGATTTATTCCTACAACGTCATATCCCATAAATTTATATATATTGTATAGTGCACCACCGATTACTGTAGAACGCAAATGCCCAATATGGAAAGGCTTTGCAATATTAGGAGACGAATATTCTATTATTGCTTTTTTTCCTTTTCCTTCCATACTAGAGCCATAAAATTCTCCTTTGTCAGCCACATCATTAAATACTGATTTTATGCATTGAATTTTATTTACAAAAAAATTTATATATCCTCCCACAACTTCAATTTTATCAATATCATCATTACTTATATTATTAAACCCATTTTTTATATCTTGTGCTATAGCTGGTGGTGCCTTTTTTAAATCTTTTGCTAACTTAAAACAAGGAAATGCATAATCTCCCATTTTACTATCTGGAGGTATTTCTATATACTCATATATATTCTTAGCGTCAAGATTAGTAATACTTGCAATATCATTTGCAATTTGTAATTTAATTTTTTTCATTTCTCCCTCCTTCTCTTTCTCCCTTTTGTTTTATCACATTATTTCTCGTTAACTTTGTCAATCTATCACTCAACATTTTGTTTACATCAAGCGTCTTTAATACATCTTTTCCTTCTTTTGTCACTTTTGTTTCTAAATCTAAATATGTTTCTCTTCCTACTTTTTGTTTTGATATTCTCTTACCATTATTCAAATATGCAACATTATCCATTTCATAATATTCCAACCCTTTTTGTGCTTGTTTTTCTAGTATAGGATATATTGCATCATATAGCTTGGTATTTTTTACACGTCTTAATTTCTTCTCTTCCTTTTCACATTTAATACCTAAATCTTGTATATATTGCATATCTAATTCATATTTTTTACTTAATTGTTCATCGTCTAATTTAAAATACTCTATATTTAGCACAACATCTTTTTCATTCGTTTCTTTATTTTTTACGCTTTTAAAAACACTTATATTATTTCTTTGCGCAACTTCTAGCATTTGCATTAATCTAGAATTTTTTAATTCTAATATTTCTGGTGTTTTTTCAATATATCTATCCAAATCATATTCAATTAATGTATCAATATTCTTTTCGTTATTTCTTGCAGATATACAATGTACCAAATGTAGAGGAATATTAATATCATTTCTTTTAAAAGTTTCAAAATTCCTATCTATATATTTTTCCTTACCTTTTACTAAAATCTCTGGTATATTAATTATTTCTTCTTTTTTATATCCTCTTTCATTTAATTTAGATATAACTTTTGTAATTTCTTCAGGTTCTTGTTTTAATAGTATCTGTGGTACTACATCAACTAATTCTAAATCAATATTATTTTTAGTAAGCTCATTAAATACCAATTCCATATTTTTTATATTGCCAAGGTATAGCAAATTAGGACATGATTTAATTATTTTCCTAGCAGTATTGGGTCTATATTTTTTTAACACTTCAACAATCTGTTCTATCTTTTTAGCATCAGATTTAAGAACAATATTTGGGTCTTGTAATAATATATTAAAACCCAACTTATCTTTTTTTACTCTTTGAGTTAAATCAACAATACTTTTATTAGATTTCATTAATATTTTAGGTTCTTTTAAAATAATATCTGTATCTATTCCTTGGTTGTCTAATGTATTTAAAATTTCATTTGCATTATTAATATTTTGTATAACTAAAATTCCTTTTATATCATCATAATTTTTAACTTCACTTATATGCATTGTTTTAGTTTCATTAGCCCTTTGTAATTGTTCTAAATTTTGCTCTACTTCTTCAAATGCAATATGATTATTAGGTAACATTTGTACTATATTATCAATACTATTAGTTAAATCTTTATCTAAATTTTTCATAGAATCAATATATTTATCTATATCACCTGAAACTAAAATCGCTGGTGCAGAATAAAGCATATATTTATCAATGTTATTTTTCTCTATATTTAAAATTAATTCTCTTATTCTCTCTGGTGTAGAATTAATTAATATATGTGGGCACGTAACTAAAATAGTCAAACTAATTCCTCTAGTTTTTAGTTCTTCTATTACTTGGGCTATTTCATCTGCTTTCCCTTTTTGCAATATTTCTGGACAATTATATATAACTAAAAAAGGAATGCTATTTAAGTACAATAATTCTATAATCTCTGGAATATTATGTATTTTCGTTCTTTTTAATATTTCAGGATTATTATTTAATATCTCATACGTTAAGCCATATTTATTAAAAGCTTCAAGTATTGGCAATACCTTTTGCTCATCTCCTAATTCCAGTAATCTCTTTTCTTGTAGTGAAATACTATGCCCTGCTATTTTTACATCCTGCGGTTTTTCTTCTTCTTTATTTGGTTTTCCTGCCACTTTTGCATCTTCTGAATTTTTTATCTCTTTATTATCTTTTTCTTCTTTTAACCTATTCGCACTTTCTTTGTCTTTATTATCCTTTGCATCTTCTACAATATCACTGTCTAAATTTCTTTCTTTTTCTACATCTTTTTGTTTATCTTGCTCTTGACGTTCTTGTTCTTCTTTTTGTTCATCTTCCTCTTTTTTATCGTCTTTATTATTCTTTTCTTGAAATTCCTTTAACAGCTTTTCAACTTCTTTAGCATTTGGATTTATAAGGAGAAGAGGGTTAGCATAAACTAACTCTTTGTATTTCTTTTCTTTTTTTAATATTCTAATATTTCTACTAACAATAGTATAATCTGCATATAGTATCTGTTCTGGCTTTTCTTTTTGTCTATTTACCTTAAGTTCAAATATTCTCATTAAGCCTTCTTTTTGAAGTAAAGCGATTATCATTTCAGTTTCTTCTTTTTTTGATTTTTCTAATATTTGTCTACTAGCTAATAATAAATGAATTAAAAGGTACGGATTTACTTTTTTCTTATTCTTTTTAACATATTCCCTAATATATTCTAATATCTCGTTAAGTTCTGCTCTATCTTCAATTTTAGCAAGTTCTAAAATCTCAGGATATTCCAACAAATATGTATTAGGATTTAATTCACATTCTATTAAAAGCTCTATAATATCATTTATTTTATTCTCCGTTTCATAATCCGCATAACTAAACTGTGCCTGTATTGTCTTTGCAACTTCTAATGATATCTTTTTATTTTCAACCAAATACTTTATAAACCCATCTTGCATAACATTCTCCTATCTAATTTAGATTTGCCAACCTTTGTTTTGTAGTTTCTAGCATTTCTAAATATTTTTCTTTCTTTGCTTTTTCTTCTTCTATTTTTTCCTTTGGTGCTTTTTGAACGAACCCACTATTTGCAAGCATTTTATCAACTCTTAAAATTTCACTTTCATACTTTTTAATCTCTGCTAATAGTCTTTGTTTTTCTTGTTCTATATCCACTAATTCTCCTAACGGTATATATACTTCTACTTCCGGAACAATTATTGCTACAGCATTTTTATCAACATTTTCCTTAGTCTGCTCAATAGTATATCTTTCAATATTTACTAATTTTTGCAATATATTCATTGATTTTTCAATAACATTTTTCTTTGTTTTTGTTACAAAAATTGCTGAGGTTTTCTTTGAAGGTGCAACATTCATATTCGCCTTCATATTTCTTATATTCTTTACAATTTCCTTTATTAGTTCAACGCTTTGTTCATCTTCTAAGTATTCAAATTCCTTTGAATATTTAGGCCAATCAGAAACCATAATGCTTTGCTCTTTTCCATAAATAGCCTGATATATTTCTTCTGTCATATATGGTATAAAAGGATGTAATAACTTTAAGCTATTAGTTAATACCAACCTTAATACATATTGTGCCTCTAACCTTGTATCAGACTCTTTATCATACAGTCTTGTTTTAACCATTTCAATATACCAATCGCAAAACTCAAACCATACAAAATCATATATTTTTTGGACAGCTATACCAATATCATATTTATCAATACACTCCGTAACTTCTTTTGATAGAGTATTTAGCTTACTTAATATCCATTTATCTTCAATACATAATTTATTACTGTCATATCTAGAATAATCTTCTTTTAAATCTAGATTAGATATAACAAATTTTGAAGCATTCCATAATTTATTTGCAAAATTTTTGCTTAATTCTAGTTTCTCTTCAGAATACTTTATATCATTTGCTAAAGATATATTTAATACAAGTGATAATCTTAATGCATCTGCACCATATTTTTCTATAACTTCTATAGGGTCAACACCATTTCCTAATGATTTTGACATCTTTCTTCCTTGAGCATCTCTAACTAAACCATGCATTAACACATCACTAAATGGTATTTTTCCTGTATGCTCTAGACTTGAAAATATCATTCTAGCAACCCAAAAGAAAATTATATCATACGCTGTTACTAATACATTTGTTGGAAAAAAGTATTTATATTCTTCAGTTTTTTTTGGCCAACCCATAGTAGAAAAAGGCCATAATGCAGAGCTAAACCATGTATCCAGTACATCTTCATCTTGTTTTATATTTTCACTACAGCATTTATCACATTTATGCGGTTGCTCATTAGCCACCATTATATTATTACAATCTTGGCAATAATATGCAGGTATTCTATGCCCCCACCATAATTGTCTTGATATACACCAATCTTTTATATTTTCCATCCAATTGTAGTAAGTTTTTTCATGTCTTTGTGGTGTAAACTTAATAGTTCCATTTCTTACAACCTCAATAGCAGGTTTTGCTAACCCCTCCATTTTTACAAACCATTGATTTGATATAGCAGGTTCAACATCTTTATGACATCTATAGCAAGTTCCTACATTATGATTGTATTCCTCAACCTTTATAAGGTATCCCTGTTGTTTTAAATCTTCTACAATTTTTTCTCTTGCCTCATACCTATCTAACCCTTTATATTTACCACCATTATCATTAATTTTTCCGTCATCAGTAAATATTTTAATTATTTCTAAATTATGCTTTTGTCCTATTTCAAAATCATTTGGGTCATGTGCAGGAGTTATTTTTAATGCACCTGTTCCAAATTCCATATCAACGTATTCGTCGCCTATTATTGGAATTTCTTTATTAACAATTGGTAATATAGCTGTCTTGCCAATCAAATTACTATATCTGTCATCATTTGGATTAACTGCAATAGCACTATCACCAAGCATCGTTTCAGGTCTAGTAGTTGCAATTATTATATGTTCTTGTGTTCCTTTAACATCATATCTTATATGCCATAAATGCCCTGGTTTGTCTATATATTCAACCTCTGCATCAGATATTGATGTTTTACAAGTAGGACACCAATTAAGCATTCTCTCCCCTTTATATATTAACCCTTTATTGTATAGAGTTATGAAAACATATTTTACTGTTTCAGACAAACCTTCGTCCATTGTAAATCTTTCCTTTGACCAATCACAAGAACAGCCTAATTGTTTTAATTGGCTGATAATTGTTCCACCATATTCTTCTGTCCATTCCCACGCCATTTCCAAGAATTTTTCTCTACCTATATCCTCTTTCTTTAGCCCTTGTTTAGCTAGTTTTTCAACTAATTTTGCCTCTGTTGCTATTGATGCATGGTCTGTTCCTGGTATCCATAACGCATTATACCCTTGCATTCTTTTAGTTCTAATTAAAATATCCTGCAATGTATTTACCAACGCATGTCCAATATGTAGTCTAGCAGTTACATTTGGTGGTGGTATAACTATAGTATATGGCTTTTTTGAGTAATCTGGTTTAGCCTCAAAATAGCCCCTTTCATTCCATTCGTTATATATTCTATTTTCAAAATCTTTTGGATTATATTTATCGTTCATTTTTCTCCTCCTAAATATTAAAATATGCTAAAAATAGTCCTACACATGCGACAATTATACCTAGTATCTTTAAACCCTTCGTAGCATTATTTACATCTCCTTTTGGGAAATTTTTGGTTACAAATTTTCTAGCCGAATATATCATACTCACACCTAAAAGCATTAATATGAAACCCAAAATTAGTAATATGTATTGTAACGGCATTTTTTATCTCTCCTATCAATATTTAATTTCACGGTTTTACCCTATTAAATATACTATTTTTTAGGAAAATAGTCAAGATAAATGGACTATATTGGACAAAAAAATACAGAAAAACGCAAATACGTTTTTCTGCTAAAAACAAAACTTTAAAAACTTTTTAATATATATGATATACTTGATTAGAATTGTGTGCACAATAGTAGTGTGCTGATGTTTTTGTATGTCCACATGCTACAGTATGGGACATGGTCTTTTTATGCGCACAACACGCAACAACATTACCTCTACACATATTATCATACACATAAGTTCCATTGTCAGTATAAGTTAGCATAGTATTACAAACATCACACTGCCAATACGCAAAGCCACTGTTATAATCATATCTAGCATATCCACCATCTGTTGGACAATGAAAATAATCTTGCGTAACAAACATTCCACACGTTTGACATGTTAATTTATTAAAAGTATTACACGTCCAAGCACTATTACAATAGCTCGTTCTCCCTCCACATACATTCACATTTCCATAATTAGTATTACCTGCACTATCTTTTACATGTAAATATACTTTTCCTGTACTTGTTGTTGCTACACTTGCATTCCATGATGTTGTTGCATTTACTGTATTCCAACTACTTGGTGTTGCTGTACTTGTTGTTATTGCATATCCTATTACTCCTATATCATCTGTTACTGTACTTTTTAGGGTTATATTTGAACTTGTGCCACTTCCTGTTATTGTGCCTATTATTGGTTGTGTATTATCAAATATGAATGGGTTACTTGTTACAGCCTCACTATAGTTGCCTGCTATATCATATATTTGTTTTGTATGTATATAGTATGTGCCATTTAGTCCTGTTCCTATTGTTATGGCTTCTCCACTTGTATAATCTTGCCATGTTTCATTTCCTTGTAATCTTTGGTTTTGTGTTAAACAATATTTATATTCGTTATTCTCGCTTAATTCATTTACTCCACTTGCTGTTATTGTTATACTTATTTCTTTTGTTGCACTACTTCCATTTGGACTTATTACTACTGTTGGTACTGTCCTATTTATATTTATCTCTTTACTTCCTTGTATATTTTGATTATTCGCTATATCTGTACATACTCCTTCGGCT
>CALYAQ010000028.1 GCA_944393615.1 uncultured Clostridia bacterium | reverse complement strand
GCCCTAGATTATTATTTAGCTTGAAATGAACTTATAAATTGAACCGCCGTATGCCGAACGGCACGTACGGTGGTGTGAGAGGGAATAAATAAAATTATTATTTATTCTCTACTCGATTTTCTTTTTTCTTACTTGTATTTATGAAACAATATGGGTATAATGTAAATATATTAGATATAAGGAGAAAAAAATGAATAAAAAGAAAATAATTGTAATACTTTTAAGTTTAATGTTAATAATAGTAGCAATATATGGAATAATAAAGGTTGTGCCAAGATATCATAATCCATATAGTCAAGCAAATTTACCTACTAAAGTTAGCTTGGTAATAGGCGAAAGTGATAGAACAGATAAGCTTGTAGATGATATAGTTATAAAAGATAATAGAATACTTTTTTCTTATGCAAATATGAATAGATTTATCGATGCATATATACAAAAAGATGAAAAATATAATCAAATAATTACTAACTCAAAAACAAATACAAAAATAATTGATGTAGAAAATAAAAAAATGAGAGAAATGCTAGATAATAATTGGGAAAATATATACATTGAAACAATTGGAAATGAAATATATTTCGATATTAACCAATTGCAGAATATATATAATATAGATGTTGAATATATAGAACAAACTAATTTAGTTAAAATATCAAAAGATATTCACACGTATAAAGTGGGAAATATATCAACACAAACTAAATTGAAATATTTACCTTCAAGTATAAGTGCTACGATTGACAAATTGGAAATAAATACGCAAGTGTATATATTAAGGGAAGATAAAGACTATTACAAAGTGTTGGATAATTTGGGGAGATTTGGATATGTTAAACAATCTGATATAAATAACATACAGGATAGAAGAATATATCAAGATAAAAAATATAATGAAAAAATTAATTTAGTTTGGGATTATGTATATTTAGCCTCGCCGGATAGAACAGGACAATCTAAATTAGAGGGAGTAAATATATTATCTCCAACATGGATAGATTTATTAGACGAAAATGGAAATATACAAAATAAAGTGGATAAGAGCTATTTAGCTTGGGCAAAGAGTACAGGCTATGATGTATGGGTACTATTTTCAAGTAATTCAAAAATAGATTCAACACACAATATATTAAACGATAGTAAATTAAGGGAGCAAACAATTGATAATGTGCTAAAAATATGTCTAGATAATAACTTGGACGGAATAAATATAGATTTTGAATATATGTATAAAGAAGATAAAGATATGTTTTCTCAATTTGTAAGGGAGATGGCAGTAGCATTTCATAAACATGACATATTTGTATCTGTAGACGTAACAGTACCTGACGGAAGTGAAAGATGGTCACTTTGCTATGATAGAACTGCTCTAGGAGATGCAGTAGATTATGTTATGCTAATGGCGTATGACCAAACACCTGGTTCTAGTACTGTTGCAGGTAGTGTAGCTGCGAAAAACTGGATAGATAAAAATATACAAAAACTTTTAAATGAAGTTGACAATGACAAATTGGTTTTAGGAATGCCTCTATATACACGTGTTTGGACTGTAACTAATGGGGTTGCTAAATCATCGGTTGTTAACATGAAAGATGTCGATGCATATATTTTGAAATATTTATCTTCTGATGTAGAAAAAACATGGCTAGAAGAAGAAGGTCAGTACTATGTTGAAGAAACAAAAGGTAATAAAATATATAAAATGTGGATAGAAGATTTAAAATCAATTGATGAAAAATTAAAATTATTTAAACAATACAATTTGGCAGGAGTTGCTACTTGGGAGAAAGACAGAGAAGATAACGACGTTTGGAATTTGATAAATAAATATTTATAGCATACTTATTGCTTAAAGTTCATATATTGTAACATAAATATTTAAAATGGAGGTTTTAAAAACTATGTTAGGATATGTGAGTATTGAAACACTAGCTGAAAAGTCTAGTTTAAAAAAATATGCTTTAAAAGTGAAAAAAGTAGGCAGTAATTGCAAAGGAGTAGATATACATTTGCATAAAAATTTTGATATGTCAAAAGAAAAACACGTAAAAAAAATACAAAAAATATTTAAAAAAGAAAAAATAGATAACATTATTTTTCAAAAAGAGGTAATAGATAAATATAGGGCGATTGTTGATAGTGCGTATACAAATGATATAAATATAATTACAGGAAATATGCTGTATACTAATATGGTTTCAAATATTATGAATTACGTTTTTGATTTATGTGAAAATGTAAAAATAGAAGAAGTACATTTAGGAATAGCAATGGACTTGATTTCATACAACAAGTTAGAGTATATAAAACAAATGTGTAATCGTGTAAGAGCGATTACGATATTATCCAATATTCCTTCCAAATTTGATAATTTGTGTAAGGAAATGTTAAAAGAATATGGTATAGTTATTAAGTGTACTGATAATTTTAAATCAGGTCTAAAAGATTGTAATGTTTGCGTTAATTTTGATATGGAAAATAGCTCTATTATGAGTTGTATACAAAATAGATGTATATTTGTTAATATGAATTTACCAATTAGAAAAATGAAAAAATCTTTTAAAGGTATAGTTATAAATGATATAGTTGTTGATATTTCTGATATTAACACTCAAGATATAGATACATCGAGTTTTAGAAGTTTAGCTATAGCACAGGCTTATAATATGGAAAAAAACGATAGAAAGATATTGTCGTGTGTTGGTATTAATGGGAATATTAACGAGGAAGAATTTCGAAAATTTAGAATATTTAAGGTAAAGAAATAAAGGGTTTTAAAATATATTTTCAATAAAAGCCTTGACAAAATACTAAAAATAGAATAAGATAACACAGTATAAATATATTGAAAATAACAAAGGAGAGATTTAAAAAATGGCAAAGGAAGTTGTTTTAACAGTTGCTGGTTTAAAAAAATTAGAAGAGGAATTAACATATTTAAGAGGAGAAAAAAGACAAGAGGTAGCTGAAAGAATAAAGGTTGCACTTGGTTTTGGAGATATTTCTGAAAACTCTGAGTATGATGAGGCTAAAAATGAACAAGGCCTATTAGAAATGAAAATTGCTGAGCTAGAGGAAAAATTAAGGAATGCTAAAGTGATAGATGATGACGATATATCAACAGATGTTGTATCAATAGGAACAAAAGTTAAGGTACAAGATTTAGAAGCAGGGGATAAAATAGAATATGCAATTGTTGGTGTTACAGAAGTTGATTTAAGCAAAAATATGATATCTAATGAGTCTCCAATAGCTTTAGGGCTTTTGGGCAAGAAAAAAGGTCAAAAAGTAGATGTTGAAGTACCAGCAGGAATAATACAGTTTAAGATTTTAAGTATTTCAAGAATGGAATAAAATAAAAATCGCAGTGAAGAAGAAGAGTAATTAGAATATAAATATATAAAGAGAGTTAGTGGGTGGTGTAAACTAATAATATATTTTAGTGAAAGGAACTTTGGAGCGATACTTTTTTAAAGTGGATATATGTATATATATCAACTAGGGTGGAACCGCGGAATTGCAAAGCACTTTCGTCCCTATTTTTAGGGATGGATAGTGTTTTTTATATTATGAAAGGAATGTGAGTAAATATGGAAAAGACAATGGAAAAGATAGTAAATTTATGTAAGGGTAGAGGATATATTTATCCAGGTTCAGAGATATATGGTGGACTTTCTAATACATGGGATTATGGACCATTAGGTGTAGAATTTAAAAATAATGTAAAAAAAGCTTGGATGAAAAAGTTTATTCAAGAAACTAGATATAATGTGGGTTTAGATGCAGCAATATTAATGAACCCTAAAACATGGGTTGCATCAGGACATGTAGGTGGTTTTAGTGATCCTTTAATTGATTGCAAAGCTTGTAAGACTAGACATAGAGCTGATAAACTTATTGAAGATTGGATATCTCAAAATAATGTTGATGTTCACATAGAAGGTTGGAATGATGAAAAATTAATGGAATATATACAAAAGAATAATATTGTATGTCCAGAATGTGGTAAATTAGATTTTACTGAAATTAGGAAATTCAATTTGATGTTTAAAACATATCAAGGTGTTACTGAAGATTCAAAATCAGAAATATTTTTAAGACCGGAAACTGCACAAGGTATATTTGTTAATTTTAAAAATGTGTTAAGAACAACGAGAAGAAAATTACCTATGGGAATTGGTCAAGTTGGTAAATCATTTAGAAATGAAATAACACCAGGCAACTTTACATTTAGAACTAGAGAGTTTGAACAAATGGAACTTGAATTTTTCTGCAAACCAGGAACAGATTTAGAATGGTTTAATTATTGGAAAGAATTTTGTATGAATTGGTTGAAATCATTAGGAATAAAGGAAAATGAAGTTAGATTTAGAGACCATGCAAAAGAGGAATTAAGCCATTATAGTAAGGCAACAACTGATATTGAATTTTTATTCCCATTTGGTTGGGGAGAGCTTTGGGGCATTGCTGATAGAACTGATTTTGACTTGAAGCAACATAGTACATATTCAGGAGAGGATATGACATATTTAGATGTTGAAACTAATGAAAAATATGTTCCATATTGTGTAGAGCCTTCATTGGGAGCAGATAGAGTGGCTTTAGCTTTGCTTTCATCAGCTTATGATGAAGAAGAAATTGCTGAAGGCGATGTAAGAACAGTTCTTAGACTACATCCAGCATTAGCACCATATAAAGCTTGTGTATTACCTTTATCAAAGAAATTAAGTGAAAAGGCATTAGAAATATATAACAGACTTTCTAAAAAATTTATGTGTGAATATGATGAGGCTGGAAGTATAGGAAAAAGATATAGAAGATGTGATGAAATAGGTACACCATATTGTGTAACAATTGATTTTGAAACAGAAAATGATAATTGTGTAACGGTTAGAGATAGAGATACAATGGAGCAAATTAGAATTAACATTGAAGAGTTAGAACAATATATTTCACAAAAAATTGAATTTTAGGTAGGTGGAATAAATGCTACTAAATGTAGAACATATTAGACAACTAAATGCAAGAAATGAAAAAATGTCATATATGATAATACAAAAAAGTATTGAAAAATTTTTTAATGATTTGATTAGAAATTATGGTATATTAAATCAAAGATATATTTTAATTGATTCTTCATATTTACCATATCAATATTTAAGTGTGTCAGTTATACAAAATATAATTATATTATTGGAGAAGGAATTAGGATATTATATAATTATTCAAAAGGTAGATAATAGGACTGTTGGATATAACAAAGGAGATTTGATACAAATATATTTATTTGATCCTTTAGATTATAGCGAGCATGATGTGAATGTAATGACTAATAGTGTTGTGTCTCAAACTTTGTATTCTACATTTACAGGATATAACAATATTAAAGGTGACATTCAAAAAGAAAATTATCTTCAATGCCAAAAAACAAAATATTTATTATCTTAAAAAGGATATAGAAAATATATTCTTTTTTTCTGTATGACGGGCATGTCATAAATCTAGGGTGGAAGTCCCAAGAGGCGTATTTGTCGCGAACTCGATAGCGACTTGCAAAGCGTAAACTAGTAATGGAGCGTGAAAAGAAGCAATAGC
>CALYAQ010000027.1 GCA_944393615.1 uncultured Clostridia bacterium | reverse complement strand
GTTTACTAAAAACAGAGATGTAAAAGTTGAAATTAATAATATGTTAGAAGAAAATATAAATGGTATGTATATTTCAAATATGAGAACATGTAAAATAAACACAAAAGCAAGGCAACCGTTAGAATTTGTTATAGTGCATGAAATGTTACATGATATGCAAGGAAGTAAAGAATATAGAGAAATACATATGCTAGTACATGAATACGCAAAAGATAAAACAGGATATAAAGAAGCGTATGAAGAACTAAAAAATACATATCTTAAATATTATAAAAAACACAAGTTGAGTAAAAGAGGTTTAAATATAAAAATAGAGGCAACAAATGATATAGTAGCAACAGTATTAGGAAATCAACTATATTTAAATGAATTAATAAACAAAAAGTTAAATGTATTCCAAAAGATTATTAAATGGATAAAAGAACTGAAGACTAATATATTAGGAACAGAGGAAAAAAGATTTGTGCAGGCATTAAAAAAGAAGTTTGAAAATGCATATAATAGTGAGTATATTAGACAAGGAAGATATAATAAATATAGTATACAGCAAGATGAACAGGGAATTGAATTTGTCAAAGTGGATACAGACCAAAATATATTTGAAGGAATAGAAGAAAAAGATTATAGCAAGGTGGCCAAAATGTATATGCAGGACTATTTAAAAGGAACTACTGTATTGGATAAGAACGAAGAGGCAAGAATTGGAAGTAAGGGGATAAATAAATATACGGCTCCAAGTCAAAGAACAAAGTATATAAAAGAAAAAATGAAACTTTCTATAGAGTTAAAAAATGTATTAAAAATTGCACGAAAAATTGATAATGCTCTTCCAAATAAAGATACAAGTAAATTTCCTAATTGGGTATATTATACAATTTTCTTTGAGATAAGAGGTGTACTTTTTGAGGGGCTAGTAAACATAGGCGTTGATAAAAAAGGAAATAAACATTTTTATGAAATTAATAAAATTCATACCACGTCAAAATTGCATATTTCAGCAAGTAAATCTAGTGATATGAATTCTATTAATAACACTAGTATACCAAAAAATAATACTAATGTCAATATATAATATATACAAAATATGGAAAATAATACTGGGTAAGGCAAAAGATATAATGTTTGCGTGAGATGATAGCATTTGGAATATTAGTTATAAGTGTTATCAGAAATGATAATATAAAAAAATAATCGCCCTGTTTTAGCAGATGAAGAGACGATTATCTCAAAATATTTGGCTAACCGTTTTGCGGTACCTTTATCTATTTTTATTATACAATATTAAGTAGTGATTTGTCAATATGTGTACAAGCCTATTTTTTATTTGATAAAAAAATTTATAGCTAAAGTGTTAGCTGAATAATCTAACATGTCATTACAACTTTTAGAGGAGCGGTTGTTCCTCTTTTTTTGCTTAAAAAACAGGAAAAATATAGGGTAGATTTTTATGGAAAAAGGGGTATAAAAACGGAGAAAATGAGAATATAAAAAAGTCTTGCAAATACATATATATCAGTATTCACAAGACTGGTGGGCAGGGATGGATTCGAACCATCGTACCCCGAAGAGAGCAGATTTACAGTTATATATATGTGTTGATATATGCGGACAACTTGTTTTTTTATGCCAATTTTGTGCCAATTTACGTTAAGTTATTAAAAATCTCACTAGCTTTTTTGATATTGCTATTTACTTTATGTGTGTATATATTTAAAGTTGTAGAAGTGTTAGAATGTCCTAAAACAGCAGAAACAGTTTTATAATCAATGCCGTTTGCTATTAGTGTTGTAGCTGTTGTATGTCTTAATCCGTGCAAACTAAAATGTTCTAGATTATGTTTTTTTACCCATTTGTATACCCATTTAGAAATATAATCAGGATCATATTCAAATAATCTATTGTCTTTTTTTACTTCTAAAGATAGAATTTGTTTTATTATATTAGAAGGCAAGTAAACTATTCTATTAGAATTTTTTGTTTTAGTTTCTTTAACATATATACCACATCTTCTAGATTTAGATATGGCTTTATTGATTGATATATAATTTTCTTTTGCATTTATATCATCTATAGTTAAAGCTAATATCTCTTGTCTTCTTAGCCCACCAAATAAAGCTATTTTTAGAATTAATTTTCTATCTAAAGGTATATTATCGTTATCTATTAATTTAATAACGTTTTTTAAATTTTCTTCAGAGATTACATTTTCTTTTTTTTCTACTATTTTGCCTTTTGGCAAATCTACTAATGTTGCAGGATTAGAATTTAATATATCTAATTTTATAGCATAATTAAATATTGTTACAAGACAGTTTCTATATTGGCGTAATGAAGTTTTTGTATACTTCGTTTGTAAACTGTTAATAAATTCAATTATGTGATTTCTTTTTATTTCATCTAATTTATAACCATTAAAATAATCATATATATTTTGTTTTAATAAATTTTCATAGTACTCTTGTGTTCTTAATTCGAGGTTATTGTAGACATAATCGTTAAGCCACATTTTAGTAAAGTCATTAAAGTACATTGTAGATTTATCTTGTTCTTGATTGTGTTCAATTTCATATATCCATTCATCCAACATTTTTTCTGCTTTTTTTGGTGTTGTAGCAGTAACAGTTTTATTATATCTTTTTTTATTATACATATATCTTAATAGATATTTGTTATTTCCTTTGTCAATTATAGTTCCAGCCATAATAAAAATACCTCCTTAAATTTTAAACATTTGTTCTCTTGTAAAGTTGGTATATTTAATATAAAATATTTATACCAAACAAGAGAATTTTCTCTTTTGTATGTAGATAACGGTCTTCCGCCAAGAATGTTCCGTTGTCTTTTTTGTATTTGTAATTTTATTCCTTTAAAAAGTTCATTATTAAATCAATCATAACCTCTTTTTCTTTTGGATTAGATTCGGCAATTAGTAAGGTTAATGCAGTTAAAGTGTTATTATCAATTACTTGTGTTTGGTTTTTATATAATATGCCATAAAAATTTAAGAAGTATATAAATAGAGTGGCTGCAATTCTTTTGTTACCATCTGTAAAAACATGATTTTTAACGATTAGGTATAGGAAATTAGCTGATTTTTCTTCAATGCTTTTGTAAACATCTTCTCCAGCAAAACTTTGATATATATTTCCTATTATTGCTTCTAATCCTTGTTCTCTTTCTATTGCAAATAAAGAACTTTCTTCATTAAATTTCAATTTACTTATAATGTTTAAGCATTCTTTGTAATTAATTTTTCTTTCGTCAATATTGCCATTTGGCTTTTCTAAAGTTTTATGGTCGTAATCATCTAGGAGATTTAAAGCTTTAGAATAATTACCTATTACTTTTAGAATTTCTTTTGCGTCATTTGTTTCAAGTCTTTCATCAATTCTATTAGCGATATCTATTAACTTAATTGTTTTTTCTAAATAATCTAGTCTTTTTTGATTAACAGCATAACCTTTTAACATATAATCTTTTAAAATAGAAGTAGCCCATTTTCTAAAGATAACACCATTTTGAGATTTAACACGATAACCGACGGAAATTATAACATCTAGGTTATAATATTCAATATCTCTTGTAACACTTCTGCCACCTTCATTTTGAACTGTTGCAAATTTTGCAACGGTTGAATTTGTTTCCAATTCTTCTTCATAAAAAATATTTTTTATGTGTCTAGAAATAACAGATTTATCTCTATCAAATAGTTTAGATAATTGTTCTAAATTCAACCAAACTGTTTCATCTTTCATATTTACTTCTAATTTTACATTTTGATTTTCAAAAATGATTATTTCATTATTTTTTTCCATTGTATCACATCCTTTCTTGCATTGCCGTGGTAACGGGGCATCTTTTTTATTAAAATAAAAATCGGATGGTCGAAATGACCATCCTAAATCTTCTTGTGACTGACACATTATTTACATAATGTGTAGTTAAGTCTTAATAAGATTATATAATATAATATGATCATTGTCAATAAAAATATACGTTTTTTTATAAAAAAATTATTAAAAACGATAATTTATTTCCTCAAAAGTTTTTTCGGTTTGTTTAATTAAATCATTATTCCCCATACAATCACATCCTCTCTTGCATCGCCGTGGTAACGGGTGGGCTACATAAAAGTTAATAATCTCTCTGTTATTTTATCTTTATATTTATATATATCAGCAATATTATCTATTTCATATCTAACTTCCTTTTTGTCAGCATCAGGAACTATTATATACTTAACACTTTCTTTTAAATATACTCTACATAACCATTTAGTAACTTTATTTTCGTATAAAATGCCAAAATAACTATAAGTATCTTTGTAATATATTGTATCTGGTTTAACAAATTCAGCTAAGATGGATTTTACAATATAATAACTTTCAAGTTCTTCAGTTGTAGTTATTATACTTTCTTCTGTATCTACAGTAGTAGCTAATTCTTCAGAATTTTCACTATTAGAATTGTTTAATGCAGATTGTAATCGTTTATTAACCAATTCATTTATATAATGTGTTATTGATTTTTTTAGTATAGGTTTATATTTATCTATTACATTTTGAGTTTTTACGCCATCATAAATCCCTTTATTTAAGATTAATTTTATAAATTCATCAGATGGATTTGTAAATTCCTCTAATAATATTTTCTCTATTTGATTAGCGTATTTTAAATTAGAGGCTGAACTAATTATTGAAGTTATATCAAACTGTTCTTTGCAAAATTTCTTTAGCTCCATAATATCATTATCCTTGGCTGTTTCAAGATTTATTTCAAGAAATGGTATAGCATCCATTTTATTTGTTTCTTCTAAATCAGTATAAAATTTATAAATAATACCATTTGTTAGTATTGCTAATTTTGCTGTTGTTGTACCAAAATATCTAAATAATTGAGAATCGTGTTTTTCTAATTTTTCATTTATTGATTTTGCCTCTATTAAAATTGCAACTTGACCATCTAAATTAATTGCATAATCAACTTTTTCGCCTTTTTTAATACCTACATCGGCAGTGTATTCAGGTGTAAATTCGTGCGGATTAAAAATGTCATATCCTAATAACTGAAAAAATGGCATAATTAACGATGTTTTAGTCGCCTCTTCAGTAGATATAACTTTTTTTAAATTTTCAATTCTTTTAATATATTCTTTTAATTTTTCTTCAAATTCCATTTTAAAATCATCCTCTCTTTTTTATATTTATAAATTCCCTTGATAAGAAATAGCTTTACCAATTATAGCAATTTCTATTTCTTGGGGATTATATATTTGTGTTCTATGTTCAGTGTTAGTTGACATAGGCTCAAGTATAATTAGTCCATTTTCAAGCCTATATTTTTTTATTGTTGCATCATAACCGTTTACTCTAATTACACCTATTTGCCCATTTTCTAATGTTTCTTGTTTTTGCACAAGAACGATATCTCCTTCGTTGAATTTTAAATTCATACTATCGCCTTTTACTTTTAAATAAAAATATTCATATCCTGGTTTAATTAGATTTGCTGGTGCATAAGCTTTACCTTCTAAATGTTCTTCTGCAAATAAGGGAAGTCCAGCAGATATTTTGCCTAAAATAGGTATTTCTATTGCAGAAATCACATCTAAGTTGGTATTAATATTGTCTTTCATTGGGACATCGTATCCCATAAGCCAAGTAGGGTTAATATTAAAGTATTCAGCTATGTATTTAACTGTTGATATTTTAGGCGACATTTCTCCATTCATATATCTATAAATAGTTGATTTGCTTTTTATACCTATTTTTTCAGCTAATTTTGCAATATCTGTGTCTTCTTCTTTTATAAGATTATAAAATCTTTCAGCAAATTTTTTTAAAATAATTTCTTCATTCAATTTATCATTTCTCCTTTCAAACTATATTATACAATAACTTTTTTCGTTTTGCAACTAATTTTTTTATTTTTTTTGCAAAAAGCTATTGACAAAATAAAATAGTTGTTATATATTATATTTGCGAAACGCAAAAAGAAAAGAGGTGAATTTTATGGCAAAAGTTCAAAAATATAGAGAATTGGTAGAGTTGAAAGGTATTTTGAGAGAAAGAAAAATAAATTATGAAATATTGGCTAAACACCTGAAAATATCAATTAGTGCAGTATCAAACAAGATAAACGGAAAGACAGTATTTGATATATTAGAAGCTAATAAAATATGTAAATTTGTAGGGATAAGTAAAGAAAATGTTGGAATATATTTTTTTTAAACTGTCATTTGCGAAACGCAAACACAACAAAACGATAGAAAGGAGGAAGAGGGATGGAAGAAACTAAAACAAGAGAATTGTTAAAAGAATTAATAGAAAGAAACGGGGTACAACATATTTTGATTGAGCCATATCAAGAATGTTAAAAAACAACAAAGTTATAATAAATCATGCTAAATATATAACAGATACAAATGTGGGTTACTTATTAGGTAATCCAGTTGAATATCAAACTGACAAAAAACATGATATAATGGCGTTGCTAAATGAATATAAGAAACAAACAATAAATGATCTTGATAATGAAATTGCAAAAGATTTAAGTATATTTGGAAGAAGTTATGAATATGTGTTTGCAAATGAAGATGCTGAGCCAAGAAGTTGCGAAATAGATAATAGAAATGCAATTGTAGTATATGATGATACGGTTGAACATAACAAATTGTTTGGATTGATATATAGACCGATTTATGAAGGAGAAACATTTAAGTATTATGAGATTATTTATTGTGATAAGAAAGAAATAAGGCAATATAAAAGTTATAGTAAGAGCTTGAAACAAGAAGGAGAAAGTAAACCACATACTTTTGGTGATGTTCCTATTATTGAATATCGAAATAATCCTGAAATATTAGGAGATTTCGAGACAGTAATAAGTTTAATCGATGCATATAACTTGCTACAAAGTGATAGAATCAATGACAAGGAGCAATTGGTTGATGCTATTCTTTGTTTGTATGGAATGGATTTTGATGAAGAACAAGCAGAAATGTTAAGTGACAGCAGAATGCTTGCTAATATACCAGGAGATGGCAAAGTAGAATACTTAGTAAAGACGTTGCAAGAAAATGATGTTGATATATTAAGGCAAAATCTTGAAAAAGACATACATAAAATTAGCATGACACCTAATATGTCAGATGAAAACTTTGTGGGAAATTCAAGTGGTGTAGCTATTAGATACAAATTATTAGCATTTGAACAAAATATAAAAAACAAAGAAAGATATTTAGAAAAAGGGTTGATGGAAAGGTTTAAACTTTACAACTCTTTTTTAGTTTCAAAATCTCAAATGCAAAAAGTACCAGTAGAAGAAGTTGATGCAATATTTAAACGTAATCTACCAAGCAATGATTTTGAAATATCTCAAATGATAAATAATTTGGCTGACTATGTTGATACAGAAACTTTAATTGCGCAATTATCATTTATAAAAAATGCAAAAGAAACTGTGGAAGCAAAACAAAAAGAAGATGAGAATAAACCTACACTTCCATACGTAAATAATTTTATTCAAAGTCAAATACCAGATACAAATGATGAGGAGGATGTGGAAATAGAGGTGTAGTGTATGGCAACTGAAAAATACTGGGATGAAAGAGCATTAAGACGCTTGAACGATGCAGAAAAAGAAACAGAAGAATATATTAAAAGAATTAAAAAGATATATGCTCGAGCTAATAGAAACATAAAGAAGCAAATAGCAAATATTTATAAGAATTATAGCAAGGAAACAGGATTAGATATACATACATTAAAAACATTGCTTTCCAAAAAAGAAACAGATAAATTTTGGAAAACGTTAGAAGGAAAAGGTTTGAAAAAATATGTACAAGACAATTATAAGGCTAGAATAAATAGATTAGAACAATTGCAAGGACAATTGTATGCTATAGCTAAAGAAGTATATAAAGAAGAGTTAGGAACTGTTTATGGGCATTATGCAGGTGTTATAAATCAAAGTTATAATAAAACAATATATGATACGCAAATAGGATTGGGTTATGATTTTGCTTTTAATGTTTTAGATTTAAAAACAGTTGAGGTTTTGTTAAAAGAAAAATGGCACGGTGGTAATTATTCTGAAAGGATATGGAATAATACAGATATACTTGCAGATAAAACTAGTGAGATTTTAGGAGGTGCTTTAATAAGTGGACAAAGTATGAGTAAAACAATATCAGAGATTCAAAAAGCATTTAATGTTAGTGAATACTTTGCTGAAAGACTTATAAGAACAGAAACAAACCATTTTAATGCAGAAGCAGAAGCTTTAGCTTATAAAGAGTTAGGTGTTGAAAAATACGTTTTCGTTGCTACATTAGATAATCGCACAAGTGAAAAATGTCAAAGCCATGATGGAAAGATATACGATTTTAAAGATAAGAAAACTGGTGTTAACTATCCACCATTACATCCTAATTGTAGAAGCACAACCAGAGGATATCTTGGTGCAGAAGAAGAAAAAATGCTAAAACGTAGGGCAAAGAATCCTGTTACTGGTGAAATTGAATATATTGATAATATGAATTATGAGCAATGGAGAGTATATGTTGATAATAAATATGGACAAGGAACTTTAGCAGTAGAGAGTAAAAAACAAGCTAATTTAAAGAAAGACATAGAGCAATACGAAAAATATTTAAAAGTATTGGATAAAGATAATATGCCTGAAACCATTGAAGAATGGCAAGAAATAAAGTATAATAATACTAATGAGTATAAATTAACTAAATATAACTATAAGTTAAGAAATGAAGTAATACAAAATCCTCAAAATGTTGTTAAAAATATTAATATTGCTGAAGAAAAATATACTAAATATCTTTTTGATGGTGAAAATAAAGATGGATTAATCAAAGGAGAATTAATTGATAAAATTTTAGGATATAATAAGGATAATTATAAGCAATTTGATGCTTTATTAAAAGAAAATATAAGTAAATATCCAAAGCGATTTAAAGGTGAAGATAAGTATGGACAAAAATATGAAGTAAACATGGTTATAAAAGGTTTAAAAGGTAGACAAGCTAAAGTAACCATTGGTAGCAGATTTATGAATAATGAATATAAATTATCGAGTGTATATATTAACGAGTTAAAGGAGAGTGAATTGAAATATGGAAATTAAAGAATGTGATAGAATAAAAACTAAAGATGGTAGAGAGGGAACAGTAATGTTATTATTGGATGATACAGGATTAGAAGTTGAATTTACAGATACTGCTCCAGAAACTGAGACAATTGAACGTTCAGATGTATTAGAGGTTCTGAAATAAATTAATTTTTAAATTTAATATTGATAATTAAGACACTTTTAAAAGAGTGTTTTTTTTATACATAAAATTAGCCGAGGGGCGTAAAACCGAAAGGAGGTTATCTAAAATGGAAGATAACAAAAATAACCAAGCTGGTGGCACACCAACACCAACTAATGATGGGGCAAATGGTGGGGAAAAAACTTTTACTCAAGCAGATATGGATGCTTTAGCAGGTAAAATCAGAAACGAGGAAAAAGCAAAGCATGACCAAGCAGTCAAAGATGCGATTGCTAATGCACTTGAAGAGGAAAGGCGACAAGCTAAATTAACTGCTGAGGAAAGAGAAAAAGAAGCGAAAGCAAAAAGAGAAACTGAACTCAAAAAACGTGAAGACGAAATTACTTTACGTGAAAGGAGAATTTCAGTACAAGAAAGTTTAAGAGAGAAAAACGTACCAACAGAATTAGCAGATTTTATAGTTGATTTAGATGAAAAAATAACTAATGAAAATATAGAAAAGCTAGTCAAGGTATATAATAAATCTGTTGAAGATGGAGTTGCTGGAAAATTAAAAGGTAATCCACCAAGGGATTTTTCTCAAGGTAATGGTAATGCTGATGAAAAGAAAAAAATATCATCAGCTTTTTAAAATTTATTAAAAGGAGAGATGTAAAATGGCAAGACAAGATGCATTAAGTATTTATATAAGTGATGAAGAGAAAGATAAGTTAGCAGAAACATATGCTGGCGTAATTGAAACAGTTCAAAAAAGTGCTATATCAGAGCAAATTAAAAACAAAAACTATAGTGGTGACCCTGCAACAGGTTCAGTAGAAATCGATAGATTTAAAAATGCACAAATCAACGATTTAGGAACAGCAAGAACAAATCAACAAGGAGAAAAAATTAAAAATACTGGTAAAGTAGTTGTTAATGTTGATACAGACAAGGAAATTGTTGAAGAAGTAGCTAAAAAAGACATCAAGTTACATGGTGTAAGTGGAATGGCTGAAAAGAGAAAAGGTAACCATGCTAAACAAATGATAGCTTACTTAGATAGAGAGTTCTTTGCTAAAGCAGAGGCCGAAGGAACTGAAATAACACTTCCAGAAACAGTTACAGGAATAGCACAAAAAATAGAAGCATTAGTACAAGCAGTTGAAACAACTGTAAATGATTGGGTTGATGGTGTTGATAGAGATATGTTAGTATTAACATTAACTCCAGCTTTATATGGCGAGTTAGAAAACTATATAGACAGTGTACCTAACTCAATAACTGGCTTAAAAGATGATATGTTCCATAAAGTAAGAGTGTTTTCAAATCATAGACAAACAAAATCAGCTATTTGTATGATAGATGGTGCTGTTGCACAATTAGTAACAACAGATGAATATGATGTTGAAAAAATTCCTTTATCAAACGATATTGGTATTGAATTGTTCTTCTCTAAAGGAACAAAAGCAGTTATGCCTGATTTAATTAAATTTATTGCTTAGGAGGTATTTAATTATGAGAAAGTTTAAAAATGTAAAGACAGGTATTATAGAAAATGTAACAAATGAAAAATTAGTGGAACAATACACAAAAAGAAAAGATATATGGCAAGAAGTGAAAGTAAAAGAAGCCAAAAGGGAGGGAGCGAAAGAAAATACTCCTAAAGACAATACAGATTCTGAAAATAAATAGGAGTGATATGAAATGGATACAACCATAGAGAATATAAAGAAATATTTAGCTATAATAAATCCTGATTTTAAGGATAATGATTTGCTAGAGTTTATAATATATGAGGTGTTGGATAGAGTACAGTTATATTTGAATACAGAACAAATACCAACAAAAATAGAACGAATTTTAGCACAAATTATTAATACTTCTTTAAAAAAATGCTTGAATAATATGGAACTATCCACAGAAGTTGATAAGGCTATATCAAGTGTTTCAGATAATGGTCAATCTGTTTCATATGCCAATGAAATTACTAGATATTTTACAACCGCATCAGATGAAGAAATATTTAGTGGTTTTACATCTTTATTAAGCCGTCATAGGAGAATTAAAGTTGTACATCCCAAAGACGTTTAAAAGGGCAGTAGAAAAGACTTTCTATGATAAGTCAATTGTTATTTTAAATAAAATAGATACCCTAGATGCGGAGGGAGATTATTATGTAGAAAGTGCCGATAAAATGGATGAATTTATTGGTAATGTTTCCTTTTCCAATTTCAAAGAAATAAAAGAAGAATATGGTCTAGAATATAATATTGGTGTTGTTATAAGTACATCGTTAGAAAATAAAGATAAAATCAATTTATCTACATTGATTTCATACAATGATATAACATATGAAATTACAGATAAATTTGAAAGTGATAGTCATTTGTTGTTAATAGGTAGTGTATGGGAATAACGATAAAGAACACTGATAGATTATTGGAAAGATTAAATAAAATTGGAAATATTGATTTAAAGCCAGTTATAACAGATTGTACTTTACTAGTTGAAGGACAAGCGAAAGAGTTGTGTCCAGTCAATATTGGTGATTTAAGAGGTAGTATTCATCCGGAAGTAAAGGAACAAAATAATACTGTATATGGAAGGGTATATACTAGCAAAGAATATGCATCTTATGTTGAATTTGGAACAGGACCCAAAGGTAATGGAACTTATAAATACCAAATAAAAGGTTTTTCATTATCATATAGAAGTACTAAATGGTGCTATACAAAAGATGGTGGAAAAAGTTTTATTTGGACAAGAGGGCAGAAAGCCCAACCGTTTATGTATCCAGCTTTAAAGAAAAACAAGAAGGAAATTAAGAAAAAAATAAATGATGCTATAAAAGAGCATATTGTTAAAAATTGTGGAGGTGGAAATAATGTTTAAACCTAAAGAGGAAGTATATAATATTCTTAAAAATTTACCATATTGGGTTAGTCAAAGACAGCCTAATAGATTTAAAGAATTGCCTTCTATAATTTTTAGCTGTGCAAACAACACAGTGAATCTTGATTTAGATAATGAAATTCTAAGTCAGGATTTAACTATTATTATAGACATTTATGCTAAAACAAGTAGTAAATCAACAAAAGTTTTAGAAGAAGTAGAAGAGGTTATGCGAGAAAATTTGTATTGTATGACTTTTAGTAGCGATGAAGTTCCAAGTAATAATGGGATTTCAAGAATAAATGCAAGATTTGAAAAAAGTATTTAAGGAGGTATTAGTATGGCAGCAACAAGAACAATTAAAACAACTCTTACAAAAGTTAAGAGTGGAGATGAGCAAGAGGATTTAAGAATTGCACATTTAACAAGTATAGGTGAAATAGGAATTGAATCAGAAGAAATTGATGTAACTGATTTAGACAGTCCTGATGATTTCAAAGAATATATTGCTGGCACAAAAGATGCAGGAGAAGTATCTATTGCGGGTAATATTCACGATGAAACAATAGTTGAAAAGATGTTATCATTAGCAAACTCGAGAAGTGTTGAAGCTTGGAAAGTTACATATCCGAGTGGAGCTACATGGGCTTTTAGTGGATTTATAAAATCTTTCAAAGATGGAGAAAAGACTCCAGATGGTTTGGCTACATTTACAGCAACAATAAGAATATCAGGTGCACCAGAATATACACCTGCTACTGTATAGGGAGGAATAAATCATGAAATTAAATTTTAAATTTACAGCATCAATCGTTGATGATATAGAAAAAACAAAAGGGCTACCTATTGAAAATTGTGTAGCAGATAATACAATAAATAACTTGGCTTTATTTATACAAAAAGCATCAGTTGATGAAAATGGTGCTGTAGGAACAAGTAGAGCTGTTGCTTTGTCAAAAATTGATGAATATCTTGTTGATAATGAAAAAGATAGTTTGTTGATTGATATAATGGAGGCGTTAGTTGAAGCAGGTTTTTTATCACGAGCGCTGGACGTGAGCAATATGAGGAAAGTAATAACAAAGAAAGCCTCTCAAATGAACGAACAGCTAAGCAATATGTAACATTTGGTGATATGTGGAGAAATTTAGAGGTTGAGGCTATAAAGGTTGGTCTTGACCTCTATTATTTTTGGAATTTAACACCAAAACAATTTGAAAAGCATATACAAATGTTTAATGAAAACGAAAGAAAACGTATTACAGAAGTAGATATGTTAAATCATCTGTTAGGTAAATATATAGCAATAGCGTTTAATGATCCAAAGAATTATCCTAATAGAAGTTTTTTAGATAAAAGTAATGAATTGATTGATGTTATGACTGATGAGGAGATGGAACTTAGAGCAAGACGTAACACAATAAAGATGGGTGGTGTTATAAATGAAATTAACGATAGATGAATTACAAGTTTTAATTACTGCCAATACAAATGAGTTAAAAAAGGAAATAAATAAGACTAATAATATAATAAAAGATTTAAAGAAGAATGTAGAAAAACAAAATAATGGTATTGCAAATGCTTTTAGTAAATTAAAAAGTAGCATTGTAGCATTAGGTATAGGTAAAGCTATAAAAGATAGTATAACTTTGGGAATGGATTCCATTGAAAGTGATAACTTATTTAGTGTATCACTTGGCAAATATACTGATGAAGTTTATAACTGGTCAAATGAAGTATCAACTGCATTAGGGCTCAATTCAGTAGAAATGCGAAAAAATATAGGTACTATATATAACATGACCTCATCGATGGGATTAGCAGAGAAACAAGCATTAACAATGTCAAAAGGTGTTAGTTTATTGGCTAACGATATGGCATCGTTTTACAATTTAAACACAGAAGAAGCATTTAATAAAATTAGAGCTGGTATAACAGGTGAGACAGAACCATTAAAAGCACTTGGTATTTTAGTGGATGAAAATACTATAAAGCAGGTTGCATATAGTGAGGGAATAGCAACAACAGGAAGCGAATTAACACAACAGCAAAAAGTACTTGCAAGATATGTTGCAATATTAAAACAGACAGGTAATGCACAAGGAGACTTATCAAGAACTCTTGACAGTCCAGCAAATATGTTTAGAAGATTAACAACAGAAATTCAAAATTGTGCAAATATGATTGGTTTAATTTTTATGCCTATAATAAAAAGTGTTGTACCATATATAATAAGCTTTGTTAGAGTTATTGGAAATGCATTAAATGGATTAGCATCTTTCTTAGGTATTGAGACGAGTGGCTTATCTTCAGAAACAGCAAATGCAAGTGATAATATTGGAAATTTAGCTGATAGTATGGGTAATGCTGAAACTAGTGCCAAAAAGATGAAGCAAACACTTGCTGGTTTTGATGAAATAACAAATTTAAATACTAATGCAAATGCTGAAGGTTCGGGAACTGGAAGTTATGGTTCTAGTATGGATTTTGATTTGTCAGAATATAATGCAGGGCTAGATGATATAGAAGATAAAGTTCAAGAAATAACAGAGAGAATGCAAGAAAAATTAACTCCGGTGCTTGGTCTAGTAGCAGGTATTGGAACAACATTTTTAGGTTGGAAAATATCAGAAGGTATATTTGGTGCTATTGATACACTTAAAGATAAATTAAAAGGGTTATCAAAAGCAGGTGCCATTACATTAGGGGTAACACTTGCTGTAACAGGTATAACACTAGAAGGAACAGCAATAGCAGATTCAATACAAAACGGACTTAACGGCTTTAACTTTAGTGAGATTATAATTGGAGGACTTGGAATAACAGGCGGTGGAGCTTTAATAGGTAAAGCATTAGGAAGTGCAATAATTGGGGGTGCAACTGGAGGAATTCTTGCTGGTATTCCAGCTTTTATAACTGGTGTATATGACTCGTTTAAAAATGGTATTAATTGGTTGAGCGCAGCATTGACAGCTTTAGGAACTACAGCTGCCGGAGCTGGTATAGGTGCTCTAATTGGTTCGGTTGGAGGACCGTTGGGTGCTTTAATAGGTTTAGCTGTTGGACTATTAACTGATTTTGGTATATGGTTGTATCAGCATTGGGAAGAAGTAAAAACAGCAATGACCGAATTTTTTACAAAAACAATTCCAGAAAAATGGAGTGAATTCACGACATGGATAAGTAATATATGGTCGGAGTTTACAACTTGGTTAGGTGAAATACCAGGAAAAATCGGTTATTTTTTAGGTCAAGTATTAGGTGAAGTAGTGTTGATTTTTACTGAATATATACCAAATGCTTGGCACAGTTTTATTGAGTGGGCAAAAATAATACCAGAAAAGCTACATACATTTTTTACAGTAACAATACCAGAAAAGTTTAATGAATTGATTGACTATGTAAAAGGATTACCAGCAAAATTTATTGAATTTGGCAAAAATATTATAAACGGATTATTAGATGGTATTACGCAAGGATTTAAAACATTAACTGAGAAATTTGGAGAATTTGTTGATGGATTTATACAAGGATTTAAAGATAAACTAGGCATTCATTCTCCATCAAAAGTTTTCGCAGACATGGGTAGTAACATAACTGCCGGTATTGAACAAGGAATTGGAGATGGTAACGGTGCATTCGATGGATTAAATGTGTTAAGTGCAGATTCAGTAGAGAAAATAAAAAATGCTTGGGCAAATATAGCAAGTTGGTTTTTCAGTAATGTAACAAGTCCATTAGAAAGTGTGTTTACGGATTTTGGTAACAATATGACTAGTATATTTAAAGGTATTACGACAATGATAAAAGGAGAATTATTAACTTCTATAAGAATGATTAACATATTGATAGATTCACTACAAACAGCGATGAATTCAATAGTTAAATCTGCAAATAGAATTATAAGCTCTATAAATGCAACATCTGATGAAACAGGAATATATCTTCCTTATGCACAAGTGGAAAAAATGGACAGGGTACAAGTGCCGGAATTGGCTAGAGGTGGAATTGTAAATAAACCAACAATGGCAATGATTGGTGAAGCTGGTAAGGAAGCTATTGTACCGTTAGAAAATAACACAGGTTGGTTGGATAAATTAGCTAGCAAATTTGCAATCATGGTTACAGAAATGAGAGATGGTTTAAATACGAATACATCGTTTACATCTAATTTAATCGTAAATGGTAGAGAACTTGCTAGTGCTACAATAGATGATTTTAATGCAGAAGCAATACGTAGAGGCTACAAGCCAATATTAAATACATAGGAGGGGTAGGTTAATGAGCAATTTAGTGAATGTTAATGGAGTAGACAATCTACCTACTCCAAGTGATTATCAACCAGACATAGAAATATTAGAGAATTCAACAAGAAATGCCTTAGGAACTTTGTTAAGAGAAATAATAGCATATAAAATTAAATTAAATTGTAAGTGGAATTATATGACGAGAGAACAATATCAAGTATTACAACAGATAAGAAAAATGAAATCTTTTGAATGTACATATTATGATGTGGAAGCAGATCATACTAAAACAATAACTTGTTATTGTGGACCAGTAAAAGGAACACCCTTAAAAGCTGACGAAAGCGGAGTCTTGGAATGGATAAATATATCTGCTAATTTTATTGAGTATTAGAGGTGATAACTATGAGTAGTGAAGCATATAAGAAAGCTATTTCTAATACGATAAGAGAAACAAAAGCAGAAATACAATTTGATTTTATAGATGTTACAGCAATTGAAGATTGTAATCCTATTTTTCCAAGTCAAGCAAGTTTTTCGAATGCAAGTCAAATTCTAAATGGTAATATAGAGAAAAGCATAAAGATAGCTACACTTGAAAGAAATTTCTGGAAACTAGATGGTACATATATGAATCTAGGTTATAAAGAATTATCAAATGAGGAAATAGGTTTTATATCTGAAATAATGTCAAATGATGATGGTGTTTTTCAAACTCCACCAATTATTTCTTTTGAATTTTCTGCGATGCATTCTAGTATTGGTTTGACTTTATTTTTTGATAATGCGACTAATAATTATGCAAAGAAAATGAGAATTAAATTTTACAATGATACAACAGTGTTGAGTGATGAAATATTTGTAAATGATAAAGTACGATGTATCTACACTAATAAAATAGAAAATTACAACAAAGTAGAAATTGAATTTTTAGAAACATCAATGCCTAATAGAAGATTAAGGTTTTTAGACATAATATTTGGTATTATTCAAATATATGATGATGCGCAAATAGTCAATTGTAATTTAACTAGAGAGTTTAATCCATTTAGTGAAAATATACCATCACATGAATTATCATTTGAAATAGACAATTTATCTAAGGAGTTTAATCTTATAAATCCAAGTGGACTATATTCATATTTGCAGAAAAGACAATTAGTAACTGTAAGAATGGGTGTTGTTTTAGGAAATGGTGTTAGTGAATTTATAGATATGGGTAAATACTATTTAAGTGAATGGGAAACAAAGAAATTAACAGCGAGTTTAAAAGCAAAAGATGTATTGAGTTTTTTAGAAGAGATTACATACAGTAATGACACTGTGCAAACAAAAACACTTAAAGAGTTTGCAATTGAGATTTTGAATTATGCTGGAATAATAGATTATTTATTAGATGATTCTTTGAGTAGCATAACAGCTACTACATCTATAACTGAAAACTCAGTAAAAGAATTGTTAAAGCAAATAGCGATTGCTAATAATTGTGTGATTTTTGTTGATAAAGATAATAAGATAAATATTACTCCAATAAATCTAACAATATCTAACAACATTACACTTGCTAATATGTATGATGTTCCTAATATAGTTTTAGATGAACTTATAAATAGGGTAAAAGTTACTTATTTTGTTGGTGGGGTATCAAACGAGTATATTGCAAATTCAGGAGAAGTTGAGGGAAAAGAAAAGGTAGTAAGTAGTATTTTTATAAATACAGTAGAGCAAGCACAAGCAGTAGCTAATTATTTGTTGAATATATATCAGCATAGAACAAAATATAAAGTAAATTGGAGACAAGATTTGGAGATTGATGTAAATCAAACTGTTAATGTGGAAGATGATTTTAATGAAAATAACAACGTTATTATTACAAAACAAGAGTTTAAATATGCTGGTTATTTATCAGGAAATACAGAAGGGAGAGCTGTATAATAATTTATGATAGAACACAAGCAGAATTAAAAGATTTGGAGTGATATAAAATGAGTACATATACAATTTTAATGCCTAATATAGAAGATGTAATAATAAATCCTAATCCAGTAGTTCAAAATGCTAGTATTGATATAAAAGTAGAGGTAAGTGAAATAACAGTTCAGCTAACACCAGAGATTAAATATTCTGGTGAATTTTATTTAGGGGAGGTATAATTATGGCTATAAAATCTGTAAAGATAAATATAAATGGAACAGAACATGTACTTGAGTATAATAGTTCAAGTGGAAAATGGGAGAAAACTATTACAGCTCCTAATATTACATCTTTTAATTTAGATGGTGGATATTATCCATTAACAGTAACGGCAACGAATGAAGCAGGTACTGCAGCAAGTTTAAATGCGAGTCAAAGTGATGCATTGAAATTAGTTGTAAAAGAAAAAGTTAAGCCAATAATTGCATTGTTAAGTCCAACAAGCGGAGCTTATGTAGCAAACGCACAGCAACCTATATCATTTAATGTTGTAGATGAAAATAATGGTTCAGGAATAAAAGCTGATTCAATAGTGTTAAAAATAGATAATGTAGCAGTAACAGGAATAACAAAAACGGCTATAACAAATGGCTATAACTGTTCGTATGCACCGACATCAGCGCTATCTGATGGAACTCATACAATTCAAATTGATGTACAAGATAATGATGGAAATTCAGCAACAACTATAAGTAGTTCATTTACAATAGATACAATTCCACCAGTATTAAATATAACATCGCCACAAGATGATCTAATAACTTCAAATACTAATATAATTGTAACAGGTACAACCAATGATGCAACATCAAGTCCAGTTACTATTGATATTAAAGTAAATGGCAGTGATGCAGGAAGTGTAACAGTTAATACAGATGGTACATTTAGTAAGTCAGTAAGTTTAACAGAAGGAGAAAATATAATTGAAATTATAGCTACAGATAAAGCAAATAAAACAACTTCTGTAACTTTAAATGTAACATTAGATACTTCTGTACCAGTTATTTCAAACGTAGAAATTAATCCAAATCCAGTAGATGCTGGAGCAACTATGATTGTAAGTGTGGTGGTTGAATAATGACAGAACAAGTATCAGTAAGATTAGCAAGCGATATTCTATATGTGGAAGGCTATGTAAATGGTTCTATTGCTGATTTTCAAAAGAGGGAAAATAATATATGGAATGCAACAGTAGACAAGTCAAGTGATAATATCTATGAGGTATATATAAAAGCCTATGATAGTAATGGTTTATCATCAGAAGTTTCAACTACTTTATATTATGGAGTAAACCTAATATATGATAGAACGACAAAGGATTTGTATGATAAAGCAGATAAAGCTTATTACAATGCCAGTGATTTAAATAGAGTTGAGACTGCAACAGAATATATTGCAAAATTACTAAAGTTATATTCATATTTTAAGAGTGATTTGGTGTACAAAAAAGACTGGCTAATGTCAGACTTTCCTACAGAAAATGAAATGAATAGGTATTTGAGCAATATACAAAAATTAATAGATTCTTTTTACTTAAAAGAAGATAGTCCAAGTTTGCCAAAAAGTATGAATTATTTAGATATTAAAAAAGCAAACAATATAGAAAAGGTATTATATGACTTAAATAACTTAATAGAGAATATGATTTCACAATTTAATTATTGTGGAGAAATCTATGCAGGGGAGGTATAAAATAAATGATTGATGTAAAAGATAGAGTCCCTACCAAACCAGGTAGAATGAAACTAACGAGAGAAGATGGTAGTGTAGAATATGTAATTATGGAAAGGGCAGATGAACCTGTGGAAGGAGGAACGCCAATAAATAAGGCTTTATTTGATGAAGTTGTAAGAAAGAAAAAATTAATAGCAGAATTCAATATAGCCGGAATTTACAATTGGGAAATTCCAAATGAGATTAAGAACATAGGGGTTATAGATGTGTTTATAATGGGAGCCGGTGGCAGTGGTGGTGCTTGCAATATAAATACATCAGTTAATGGTGGTGCATTAGCAACCGGAGGAACATCTGGTTACATAAGAAGTTTAAAAGATTATGATATTACTGGTAAAAATACAATTCAAATAGTTATTGGAGCAGGAGGGGAATCGATTTCTACAACTTCTAAGAAAGAAGGACAAACTGGGGGAAGTTCTAGTTTTGATGGAAATGTTGCTTATGGTGGTGCTGGAGGAAGTGGAAAAACAGCAAGTACTTCAAGTCCAAGCTTAACAGGAGCAACAATGGGAGGTTCTAGCTCAGGAACCGCAGAATTTGATTATGACAATTATACGTCAATTATAGAAGATAGTGAATACGGAAATCCAAATCAACCTAATATAGCATATAATCCAAATAGTTTAAATGAGTTATATGGTTCAGCGGGCAGTAGTGTGGGCATATATTCGCGTGGAGATGGTGTTCCTATTGAAGGAAAAACATACGAAACTGCTAGTGGTTCGGGAGGAAAAACGAACGGAGCAAGTGCTACTGGATATGGTAATGGAGGAGCTGGTGGAGTATCTATTGGAGGAACAGCAACTAGTGGTAATGGTTCTGATGGTGTTGTTTTAATATATGCTTAGAGGAGGTACCTAAAATGAAATGGGCTAGAATAATAAATAATAAAGTAATAGAGATATTTAACTTTAATCCAAACGAGTGGATAAAGAATGATGAATTTTTAGCAAACTGTGAGTTAGTTCCTGATGAAGTTCAGCAAAATTGGATAAAAGAAAACGGTGAATGGTTATCACATGAACAACAAAATGCAAAAAATATAATATATGAAGAAATACAGCAATTAAAAAGCAAATTAACTGAAACGGACTACAAAGCGATTAAGTATGCCGAAGGTATTTTATCAGATGAAGAATATGCAGAAACAAAAGCACAGCGACAAGAATGGAGAGATAAAATAAACCAGCTAGAATCGGAGGTGTAAATTGTGGAAGAAATAATAAAATTAGTAATAAATTATGGGACAAGCGCTGTTATTGTAGTGCTTTTTTTGTATGATTGGTACAAAAACAAAAACAAGATTGCAGAAACGCTTGAGCAAAACAAAAAATGCTTGGAGAATATGGAAAAATCCAACAGTAATATAGCGACTACTTTGGATTTGCTTAAAGATAGTATGGACACACAAAAAGCATTTCTACAAAAACACGATAAACGATGTGAGATAATTGAAAACGATATTGAAAATATAAATAAAAAGATAATAGGAGGATGATTGCTATGAAAGAAAAATTAGCAAAACTTATTGATGTTAAAAGTATAATGACATTATTATTAACAGTTTGCTTTTGTATATTATGTTTCTTTGAAATACCAACAGAGTTAAAGGATGTTTATTTAATTATAGTTGGTTTTTATTTTGGCACTCAAAAATCAAAAGTAGACACTCAAATATCAAAGGAGAGTGAGTAAAATGTTAGATATTAAGCAATGTATATTAATAAACAACGAGTGCTACAAGGCAAACAAACAAATTGTTCCACGTGGAATAATGGTACATAGCACAGGAGCTAATAACCCAACCTTAAGAAGATACGTGCAACCAGATGACGGTTTAATAGGAAGTAATAACAATAATAATGATTGGAATAGACCTGGTGTAAAAAAATGTGTACATGCATTTATTGGGCTTGATAAAAATGGAGAAGTACAAATATACCAAACGTTACCTTGGAATTGGAGAGGGTGGCATTGTGGGGACTACGCAAACAATACCCACATTTCTTTTGAGATTTGCGAAGATAATCTTACTTGTAAGGAATATTTCGAGAAAGCTATAGAGAAAGCCATTGAGTTATGTGTATATCTATGTGGCAAGTTTAACATAGAAGTAGACAATATTATAGACCATAGTGAAGGTTATAAAATGGGAATAGCAAGTGGACACAAAGATATTACACATTGGTTGTCTAAATACAATTTAAGTATGCGTGATTTTAGAAAGGAAGTGAAAAAGCGAATGGAATGCGAAGAAATGACAAAAGAACAAGCAAAAGAAAAGTTAAGAACTATTTTAGAAGAGCAAACAATACAATTTTTAGATATGTACAGATATGGAGATGAGTTGCTGATAAAACTAGCAAAAGCAATGAAATAACGACGCACACAATTGAATTTTAAGGCGGTTTATAAGCATAGGTAGTATAATTACATACCTATTTTTTATATATTTTTATTTTAATTTTAAAGGAGGAATTTATTATGGAAGGAAAAGATTTTGTAGTTGAAACAGGTAAAAGAGGTTTAGAGGAAGATAAGTTGGCTGATGCTTTAAGGAACACAAACTTAATACAAATAATGCAAGAATACAGTAATGCTGACACTGGTGTATGCGTTGATATGATAAAAGCGAGCGTATATGAAGGTGCAGATAATTTAAACGAGGCATTAGAAAAATTTATAGCTAAAGTATTAGCTGAATAATCTAACATCTCATTACAACTTTTAGGGGAGCGATTGCTCCTTTTTTTTTTGCCGAAAAATAGTGCCAATTTTGTGCCAATTTTGTGCCAAAAATAACAAAAATAACCTAAAAATAGCAAATGATATTAACCTATATAGAAACAATAAAAAAGTCTTGCAAATACCTATATATCAGTATTCACAAGACTGGTGGGCAGGGATGGATTCGAACCATCGTACCCCGAAGAGAGCAGATTTACAGTCTGCCGCCTTTAGCCACTCGGCCACCTACCCATAAATGGTGCGCCTTCAGAGACTCGAACTCCGGACCTGCCGGTTATGAGCCGGATGCTCTAACCAACTGAGCTAAAGGCGCACGCTTAATGCTTTTATAGTATAAAACAATTTTACACTAATGTCAATATGTTTTTTGAAAAATGTTAAATTTTCTGCAAGAAGAAAAATAAAGGTTTGGCAAAACCTTTATTTCATTAACACATTAAATGTGTTAGCAACAGCTTCCTTACCTTCAAAGATGTTATACTTAATGTTTACAGTGTCGCCAACATATGTCATCTTTGCGAGATGGGAAATATAGTCAGGAACTGAAATAACCAGTTCTTTGTTAGTGCTAACAATAATATATGTGTTATCTCCAATTGTATTTACACGATATACTATACCATTGATTTCTAAACTTGAAGATGTTTCAGAGTCTGAAGGAATAGAACCGTTAGAGTTAATTAATGATCTGTATAAACTCAAAGCTTTTCCAAAAGATGTATCAGTTGCAATTTCTCCTTCAAGTGTACCAAAACAGTACATCTGAATTTCTCCATTTTCATCAACAATTACACTAAACCAAGTTGGAATGTTATCGATAGAATACAATGTGGGTTCTGCGAGTACCCAACCAGTTTTTTCTTTGTAAGGTTGTTTAAAGTTTTGGCAAATGCCATTACCGTTTACACCTTTAATACTAGGATTATACTTGATTTCTCCAGTTTTTGCTGACACCATAATATAACCTACCATTGTTCGCTCTGAGCCTTTAGTTCGTGTGGTGTCACTAACATACCACATTTGACCTGTCTCATCAAAGATAATACTCCAAGCATCATCTCCTAAAGGTGTCTGTTCATACTCATTTTGCCATACCCAAGTTGTCAAAGTAAACTGCTCGTCTGGGAAGAACATTGCATCTATAGGCGATTTGGAACGTTCTCCATATATATTACAGTAATCTTCTGCAATATCAGCAGGAATAACAGTATTTATCCAAGTGGGAATATTCTCAATTGTGTATTGGGCACATTCTCCAGTTGTAGGTTCTACTGTAATTACACCTTCAACTATTGGTAAATAGTTAAAGAACTTGTAATTGCCGTATGGAACAATCCAATAAGCATTTCCCTCATCGTCTAATTCAAAAGCAGGAGTATACAATAACACATCAGGATACTCGAAGTGAACATGCCTATTTAACTTATTGTTAAATAACGCTGTCGGAGCATAAACCATTTGCAAATCATCAACAACAGTAATTTTCTTGTTGGTAGAAACGGCTGTTGTGATATACCCAGGCAGATATTTATCACTACCCAAAGCTCTAAAGAAATCAGAATACTCTACAGGAGATACCCATATTTTTTCACCATTTATTTCTTGTTTATACAAATCGCCGTTTTTATAGCGACTAGTATTGTCAAAGTTAGCTAAAGAAATTTTAGCATCTCGTTTGGCAGTAGCTTGAGTAACAAGGTTCATATCATTTGTAGAAACAATGATAAGTTCATCTGTTTGTATGGTTTTTTCTTTTACGTAGTCATAGGATGCTCCCCAGAATATTAAGGGTTGGAGGCTTAGAACTAATACCAAGATTATACCAAAGACAAGGAAAATTACTCTTAGCATTATACTTGCTGTATCCTCATTATCGGTAATGAATACTGATATAAGCTGTATAATTGCAATGACTATTCCATGATATGCCAAAACCACCCAAGGTGTAATAGCAATCGTTAAGAAGTAATATCCAATAAACGATACAATCAAACCAATTATAAGGCGAGAAAGTTGACAAAGCAAAAAGAAAGACTCTTTGTAATGTTTAGCCCATACCTTGTAATTGAGGTTCATGTAGAATACTGAAATAGCGAAGAATGCTATTGTCAGAATTAAAGCTTCATTTGACATTTTTACCTCATTACACTTACATAAAAATATGTAATGTGTCAGTTGTAGATTTTTTTACTACACAAGTATTATACCATTTATTATACAATTTTACAAGTGTTATGTAAATTAAAAATATAATTAAATATTTTTTCTTCGAAATATTCTATTGAAAATAACATACATATAATGTAGAATATATATATGAAAAGGAGAAGATTATGGGAAAAACAAAAAACAATAAGGTTGTGAATTTTTCGCAGTATGCAGGATATAATCAAAAAAATAAAACCAAAAAGAAAAAAAAGAAAAACTTCATCCCTTTAATTTTAATTGTTCTATTAATTATAGCGGTAGGCTGTGTATGTCTTTTTACTGATATATTTAATATAGAAAAAATTGAAGTCCAAGGTATAAATGTTGCCTATGTTTCAAGTGGGCTAGATAATATTCAAGATTTAGAAGATGTTATACCAAATGATAATGTGACATCATATTTAGCCGAAGAGGGTATGGCATATTATTCGATAGAAGATATAATTTCTATGTCTGGAATTACTATGGGAAATAATATGTTTAAAGAGAACTTAAATGTAGCAGTTGAAAAAATACAAGCGGCACCTTATGTAAAAAGTGCAAATATTGTAAGAAAGTTCCCTAATGCATTAATAATAAATGTAGAAGAAAGAATATTTAGAGCTTTTGTGGACTATGTGGGGTCTTATGTGTGCATAGATGATACAGGATTTGTTGTTAATATAATTAATAAATCTCAAAAAGTTACAAATGAGCCATGTATTATTGGGATAACTCCAAAAGATTTAGTAAAAGGCTTTGTCGTTGGAGAAATGTTAAATGCAGATGATCCAATAAAGTTACAAAGAGTGGTTAATTTATTGAATTTAATTGACAAAAATCAATTGCAAATAGATATTGAAACCATAGATATAACTAATGTTAATGAGGTTTTAGTAAAATTAAGAGATAAAGATATTACTATTAATTTTGGAGACATGAGCAATATGAATTTAAAGATACAATTTTTACCAGAAATATTAAATGATGTAGGGAATAAAAAAGGAACAGTTTTAATGAATTCTGATGAAGATAACTTAAAACCTAGATTTTTTGAGAAAATATAGAATGATATAAGGAGGAAATAATGAATAAAAAACCAGGAGTAATTATAGTTTTGTCAATAGCTGTATTTTTGCTTTCTTTTTTAATCTGTTGGCAAGTAAAAACAATAAAAAATAGTGATAGTAGTGTGTTGCAATTACAAAGAGAGGACGCTTTAAGAGACGAGGTACTAAAGTGGCAAAACAATTATCAAGATGTAAGTGAAAGGTTAGAACAAACAGAAAAGAGATTAAATGAATATTTAGCCAATATAAGTAGTACTGATAAAACTATAGAATTATTACAACAAGAGTTAGCACAGCTAAATGTTGTATCAGGACTTACAGAGGTAAAGGGAAAAGGAATAATAATTACAGTGAAAGATGCGGAAACATTAAATCCCCTATATTTAGCGGAAGACCAAATCGTTCATGATAATGATTTGCTACAAATAGTAAACGAATTAAGAGCAGCGGGTGCTGAGGCAATTTCAATAAATAACCAAAGATTAACATCACTAAGTGCAATAAGATGTGTAGGACCTTCTATATTGGTAAATGATGTAAAAATTGGTGCACCATTTGTAATAAAGGCAATTGGAAATGTAGATTATTTGTACAGCGGTATTAATTTAAGTGGCGGAGTTGTTGATATAATGAGAAAATATGGTATTTCAATTGAAGTTGAAAGAAATGATAATGTTATAATTCCAAAGTATGAAGGAACTATAAAAATATCACAATCAACATAAGATGAAAGAGAGGTAAAAAATGAAGTATGTTATATTATTAATAGTTGCTATACTAGGTGGCATTTTAGGCTTTATGGTGCCAGAAATACCATATTCATATTATGATTATACAGCAGTTGCGATATTAGCTACTTTAGATTCTGTTTTTGGTGGAGTTACCTCCATACTAAAGGGCAAATTCGATATGAAAATATTTATATCTGGATATTTTGGTAATGCTATAATTGCAATACTATTAGTTGCACTAGGACAAAAACTAGGTGTAGATATTTATTTGGCAGCTGTGATAGTATTTGTTCAAAGAATGCTTGTAAACTTTTCTATAACACGTAGAATATTGATAGATAGAAAAAGCAACAATACAAAAGTTGAAGAGGTGCAATAATGAAAGCGGTAATACAACGTGTGAATTTTTCAAATTTGAGAATAGATGCAATGGAATATTCCAAAATTAGTAAAGGCTTATTAGTTTTTATAGGGGTACAAAAACAAGATGACAAAAAAGATATTGAATATATATGTAGAAAAATTACTAATTTAAGGATTTTTGAAGATGAGAATGGAAAAATGAATTTGTCTGTAAAAGATATTCAAGGAGAAATAATGATAGTATCACAATTTACACTATGCGCTGATTGTACGGCGGGGAATAGGCCAAGTTTTATTGATGCAGAAGTACCACAAATTGCTGAAGGTATATATGAAGATGTTGTGAAAGTGATAAAACAAATGGGAGTGCCCGTAGTAACTGGAAAATTTGGAGCAGATATGAAAATAAATTTTGAAAACGATGGACCTGTAACAATTTTGTTACAAAGTAAATAAGTGAATTATATTATAAAAGAGTGCATAAAAAGCACTTTTTTTGCATAAATCTAGTTTCCGTAAAAAGTAGCCGTAACAACTATGTAATATTTTTGTAACAATCTTGTAATATTCTATTGACATTTTAGAAAATATAATATATTCTTATTGCATAAAATATAGGGGGAATAATATGGACAATATAGGTGGAACTATTGTAACCGTAGATATAGGTACAAGTTCAGTTACAATTATTATTTCAAAAATAAATAAATTTAATAAATTAGAAATTATTCATGTTGATACAAAGCCAATTGAGCAATTAGTAAAAGGCGAGATTATAGAACCGTATAAAATAGCAGACATACTAAAAACCATGTTTAATGCTATAGAAGAAAAACATGGCTTCAGAGTAAAATCAGCATATATAAATATTCCTAATAAATATGTAATAATAGAGGAAACAACTGGAGAAGTCGAAATAGATGCTAAAATTAAGACAGTACAACAATGTGATATGGATAAGCTGTTTAACACAATTAAAAATATGCAAGTTCAAAGCGATTTAAAAATTATAGATGTATTTCCAATAGAATATTATAACGACGGAGAACAAGTATTACAATCGCCATTGTTTGCCAATACAACAAAATTAAAATTAAAAGCACAAATTGTTTTAGCTCAAAAGCCGTATGTTGAAAAATTAGAAGCAATAATGCAATATTCAAAGGTAAAAATAGATGGAATAATATTACAGTCATATTCTAATTCTATGATAGCACTTACACAAGAACAGCTAGAAAAGGGGACATTACTCATTGATGTAGGGGGAAGTACGACTGACTTATCCATATATTATAAAAATAGATTAATATATATTGATTATTTGGACTTGGGTGGGTATAATGTAACGAGCGATTTAGCTGTTGTGTTAGATATGAATATAGAAGAGGCTGAAAAATTAAAAAGACAGTATCCATTAAGCATGAAACAATATATTGAAAATAATATAGATGTTAGTGTATTAAATAATATGAGAGAAAAACAAACAATAAAAACATCACGAATTGTAGAAATAATACAAGCGAGGTGCGAAGAAATATTAGAAATAGTAAATAGCAAGCTAGAACAAACTCAAGCTAAACAATATGTTAATGAAGTGGTAATTATAGGACAAGGATTTAATCAACTTAGCAAGATTGAAATTATTGCTAAGCAGAAATTGGATAGAGAAATAAAATTAGTAAACTTTAAGCACACACATTTAATAAAACCAATGCATATTACACCATATTCAATGCAAGAATATGTGTTATATAATAAAAGTAATATAAATAACATGTTATCAGTTGTTGAAGAAAGTCAAACGGTTAAAAAACCAACAGTGTTTTCAAAGCTTTTTGAAAGAGTAAAAGATTTTCTATATACATAGATATATAACAATATTTATAATCAAAAAAATTAAAGGGGGAATTTTAAAATGAACGAAGGATTTAACAATTACAATAACAATAACTATGACAACAACAATTATAACGGAGGCAACCAAGACAATAACTATAATCAAGAACAAAGTATAGGAGAAGGAGTTGCAAAAATAAAAGTAATAGGTGTTGGTGGCGGTGGTGGAAACGCTATAAACAGAATGGTATTAGAAAATTTAAGAGGTGTTGAATTTATAACTGTAAATACAGATAGACAAGCTATGAATTTATCAAAAGCTTCTCAAAAAATACAAATTGGTGAAAAATTAACTAAAGGTTTAGGAGCAGGTGCAAATCCTGATATAGGTTCACAAGCTGCAGAAGAATCAAGAGAAGAAATTGCGGAAATGTTAAAGGGTTCAGATATGGTGTTTGTAACTGCTGGTATGGGTGGTGGAACAGGAACTGGTGCTGCACCTGTAATAGCACAGATTGCTAAAGAAATGGGAATATTAACTGTAGGTGTTGTAACAAAACCATTTGCTTTTGAAGGACCACAAAGAATGCGTTCTGCAGAAAGAGGATTGGAAAATTTAAAACAAAGTGTTGATACTTTAGTAGTTATACCTAATAGTAAATTGTTAGATATAGTTGATAGAAATGCATCAATAACACAAGCATTTGCTAAAGCTGATGAAGTATTAAAACAAGGTGTTCAAGGTATTTCAGATTTAATAGCAATTACAGGTTTGATAAACTTAGATTTTGCGGATGTTAAAACAATAATGTCAGAATCAGGAATAGCTCACATGGGTATTGGTAGGGCTAATGGAGAAAATAGAGCTGAAGAAGCTGCAAAACAAGCAATTGAAAGTCCTTTACTAGATACTTCAATACAAGGTGCAAGAAGAGTGTTATTAAATATTACTGGTGGACCAGATATGACATTATACGAAGTTGATACAGCAGCAGCATTAATTCAAAAATGTGTTGACCAAGAGGCTAATATAATTTTTGGTGCTGTAATAGATGAAAATCTTGGAGATGAAATGGTTATAACTATTGTTGCAACAGGATTTGAAACTGATACTTATGCAGGAATGAGACAAAACACAATATTAAATAAATTTGCAGAAAGAAGACCAAATAATATGCAACAACAATCAACATATTCATCTAATCCGGAAAAAGTAGATATACCTTCTTTCTTAAAAAGACAATAATTAATATATAATAGGTTTTAATAGCAATATTAAAGCCTATTTTTAACATTCAACAAGTATAACAAATGTAATGCATACAAGTTGCATAAAATACGTTAGAATATAAAAGAAAAAGGAGAAAAGAAAAATGCAAAAAAACGCTGTAAGCCTTGAGGCTCTACACACACACACACACACACAATTGGATATAGTTACCAAGAAGGGTTAAGAAAAAATAACCTAATTGTTGTATGCAATAAAATATATATAGAAAAGTATAACCAAGAAAACATAAATAAAAATATGTTGTCTTGGTTTTTTGCTGTCTAAAAAATAATAAAAAATCAAGAAAGAGGTAGATACAATGAAAAAAGGAATTAGTTTAGTGGCGTTAGTAATAACAATAGTGGTGCTTGTAATATTAACAGGAACAATAATATTGTCAACAATGAATAATAACATATTTGATAATACAAATAGTACAGTAAATGACTATAACAAAAAAGTAATAATAGAAGATGTCCAAACAAAAATACAAACACAAAGGTTAAGTAATGTAAATCAAGGAATATATAAAATAACTATGGAAGAAATAATACCAATAATCGAAGAACATGGAACATTTGATAATAATGTATTAAAGTTAACAACAGCACAAGGTATAGAGATATGGCTATATGAAATAATGGAAATACCATTAGAAGAATATGCAACAATAACGTATGAAAATAGCGTGTTAACAGTACAAACAGAATTAACAAGTAATGGGTATACATTGCAATATACAATAGATAATGGAACAACATGGAACACATATAACCAAGCTGTAACTGTAACTGACGAAAGTGGAATAATGGTAAGGTTAATAAATGAAGAAGGAACAGTAGTAAGTAATACAATAAAAGTAACACAAGGTGGAAATATAGTAGTGGATAGTCAAAGCCCAACAGTAAGAATAACAAGTGACACTCAAAGTCCAACAAATGCAAGTACAATAACATATACGATAACATTTAGTGAACCAGTAATTGACTTTACAATAGAAGATATAACGATAATAAATGGAACTAAAGAAACATTAAGTGGAAGTGGATCAAATTATATATTAACAGTTACAACAAGTGCAAGTCAAAATGATACACAAACGGTAAACATAGTAGCAGGAGCATGTACAGATGAAGCAGGAAATAATAATAGTGCATCAAATACAGTATCAATAACAATAGATAGAGTAGCACCAAGTGCAACAATTACAAGTAATAAGACAAGACCAACAAATCTAAGTACGATAATATATACAATACAATTTAATGAAAATGTAACAGGGTTTACAGCAGAGGATATAACAGTAACAAATGGAACAAAAGGAGAATTTACAAAAGTAAATGACAGAGAATATACAATAGTAGTAACGAATGCAAGTGTAGGTACGCAAACAATAGCAATATCAGGCGGAACGTGTATGGATAATGTAAATAATAGTAATATATCAGTTAGTAAAGATGTCACAATAGAGGCGACAACATTAGCAGACCTAAATTTAACGACAAGTAATTATGGAACAACAGTAACAGGATATAGTGCAAATGGTTTTACAACATGGCAGTTGTTATATCATCAAGAGGTAGATGGGCAAATGTACTATTACATTGTACCAAGTACGCAAACGGGTGGGACAACATTATCACTATATTCAGGAGATAATGCAAGTGGAATAATAAGTAATGCGAAAAAGTGGTTTGGGTTATCAGCAGAATTTGATAAAGTAACGACAACAAATAATAATTATAAAGCAACAATACAATTGTTAGATACAACAGTATGGAATGCAACATATAAGACAGGAAATGAATTAGAAACATATATACAAGATGTAATAGGAGCACCAACGATGGAAATGTTAGTAGAGAGTTATAAAGCGAAGACAGGAACTAGTTTAACTATAACAGCAAATGCAATAGGATATAATGACCCAGGAGATTTTAGTGGGACACTATACGTAACAGGTGTCTTTTACTGGTTGGCCTCTCCGTCTTCTGGTTATGTGAATTCTGCGAATTATGCGACTGGTGTGTGTGTCGTCGGTAATGACGGTACCCAAAACGGGTATGGCACCTATAACTGGGCCAAGTGCGGTCTTCGTCCAGTAGTGTGTCTAAAATCTACTTGCCCAGCATATATGAATGGTTCTACAATAGTAATAGGAAACTAATTTCTTTAAAATCTTAAATTTATCTAAATTTAAGATTTTATCTTTTTTCTATTCCCTTTTTTCTTATGTCATGATATAATTTAAGCAATTTAGAGGTGGAAAATGGGAAATACACAAAAGATTAATAATAAAAGAAAAATAAATGTAAAATTAATTATAGTAATAGCAATAGTTGTTTTATCAATAATAATATTTTGTCTATATCAATTTAATTACCACTTTAGGCAAACTGTTAACAACTTAATAACAATAAAATCGAATACAAATCAAAGTGTTCCTATGATTAATATAGACCAAAATAGTATGAATGCAATTGTTGGATATGATGAATATTTTGCAATATTAAAGCAAAACCTATTAACAGGATATACATCAGAACAAGAGGAATTCAAAAATACAGTAAATGCAACTAATCCAATATATGCTACAGAAGGTAAATATTTAATAATTGCACAAAAGGGTTCTAGTACAGTGTATTTATTTAATGGTAAAGATTTAGTTTATGAAAAATCTGTTGGTGGTACTATTACAGGTTTGACAGTAAATAAAAATGGATATGTAGCTGTAACTATGAATAAAAGTGGATATAGAAGTGTTATAACCGTGTATTATCCAACAGGAGAAGATATGTTTACTACATTTTTATCTACAACGTATGCATCTCATGTAGCTATTTCGCCTAACAATAAAAATATGGCGATTGTTGAAGTTGATACTTCAGGTATAAAGGTATCAAGTGGAATAAAATTTATCCAAATTGATAAAATTACTGAAACATCAGAAACAATAAATACAGGAAAAGAAACTAATAGAATTATTTCAGATATAGAATTTGCTACAAATGATACCGTTGTTTATTTGACTGATACTATGGTTAAGCAGGTAAATATAGCAGGAGAGAAAAAAGATATATTAGATTTAATGGATAGTAATATTATAAATGTTGATATTAGTTTAGGAGAATATATTGTAAGAACAGAAAAAACGAAGAGTACAATTTTTAGCACAAGTACAGATGTAGTTATTGTAGATAGAGATAATAAAGAGGTTGGAAGATATACTGTTGATGGAACAATAAAGCAAATTACATTAAAAAATAATATAATTGCCGCCAATATAGGACAAGAGATTTATTTTATAACAGTTAGTGGAAGACCGATAAAGAAATATATATCGAATAGTGATATAAAAGATATTATAATATACAATAATGGAAAAATGGCAGCACTAGTGTATAGAAATAAAATTGAAATAATATATATATAAATGGTTTGGAGGTAAAAAATGGATATTATTGTATTAGTAATACTTGTATTAGGAATTATAATAGGATATAAAAGAGGGTTCATTGATGGTATTTTTGGACTAATTGGTGGTATACTAGCAATAGTACTTGCACTAGTAACATATAAACCAATTGCAAATGTTATAGTACCTGTAATAGGTATTGACCAAGCTATATATAGCTATGTTGACGGTGTAATAAACAGTAATGAAGGAAATCAAGAAATGCCATTTACAACGATTTTTGATAATATGACAGGAGCATCTGTAATTGTAAGTCAAGGAACAAATGATATAGCTCTAACAATTACAAACTTTATAACTAATATGCTTACATTAGGTGCGTTGTTTATAATTTATACACTTATAATCATTATAATAAAAAATATATTAAACCAAATAGCCTCATTACCAATATTAGATGTGGCTAATGGAATGTTAGGTGGAGCTTTAGGACTAGTAAAAGCTGGCTGTTTGGTATTAATAGCTTTTGCTATAATATATTTTGCAGCCATGGGAGGATATGCAAAAGGTTTAACTGGTATGATAGAACAATCTTATCTATCAAAAGAAATATATAATAATAATATAATAGTAAAAGTACTATTTAAAAGCAATTTGCAACCACAAATTGATAGTGAAACATAAGGAGAAAGAAGGAATAATTAATGGAGATATTAAAAAGAATAGGTAGGTTTTTATTAATAATATTAGTAACAATTACTGTAATAATTTTTGCATTGGGAAGTAGTGCAGCTTTAGGGTTTGCTTATATGGCTCATACAGGAAGAACAGATATTAATATACCTAATAATAATCCTAATGAAGAAGAAATACAACCAAAAGAAAGTATAAATGTACTAATATTAGGAATGAACCAAAACTTATCAGACTTTATAATGTTAGCACGATATAACCCTAGTACAGGAAAAGTATCGCTACTTTCAATACCTAGAGATACAAAATATAATGGGTTGAATGCACCAAATACATCATATTATAAAATAAATGCGGTATATCAAAAGAAACATATAGATAAAATTATAGATAAGGTGGAAACATTATTAGATGTACAAATAGATAAGTATTTAGTATTTGACCATAAAGCTTTATGGAAGGTTGTTGATGCTATTGGCGGAGTAACTGTAGATAACCCTATAAACATGAACTATGATGACCCTGTACAAGATTTGCATATACACATTAAAAAAGGTATACAAAAGTTAGACGGAGAACAAGCTGAAGGTTTTGTACGTTTTAGAAAAAATAATGATGGCTCAGGGTATCCTGGAGGAGATATACAAAGAATACAAACACAACAGCTATTTATTAAAGCATTTATATCAGAATGTTTAAAACCAAGTAATATAATAAAATTGCCTAGTATAGCAGGGATATTATTAAAAGATGTAAAAACAGATATAACACTAGATTTAATACTATATTATTTAGAAGATATTGCAACATTTAAAATGGAAAACGTAACAATGAATACGTTGCCAGGAGAAGGAAGAACAATAGATAATGTATCATTCTATATTTTAGATAAAAACAAAACTAAACAAATGATAGAGGAAATGTTCAAAGATAATGCTACTAATCAAGTAACAGAATAAAAAATATTTAGGAGGAAAAAATGTTAGAAGATAAAATTATTAAGATTTTAGAAGATAAAAAAGGGTTTGATGTAAAAGTGATAGATGTTAAAGAAAAAACAATATTAGCAGATAAATTTATAATTGTTAGTGGAACATCTAACACACATGTTAAAGCTTTGGCAGATAATGTAGAAGAAGAATTAAAAAAAGAAGGTATTTATCCAAAGCGTATAGAGGGATATGGTGAAGGAAGGTGGATTTTAATGGATTATTCTGATATAATAGTTCATATATTTCACCCACACGAAAGAGAAACATATAACCTCGAAGAGCTGTGGGAAAATGTATCAAAAATGTTAGAATAAAATAGAGGTGTGAATTATGAAAGAATATGATTATAAAAGTATAGAAAAGAAATGGCAAGATAAATGGGATAAAGATAATACATTTAAGGCAACTGATGACTTTAACAAAAAGAAATTTTACGGTTTGGTAGAATTTCCTTATCCGTCAGGACAGGGGTTACATGTGGGACATCCAAGAAGCTATACAGCACTAGATATTGTGTGTAGAAAGAAAAGATTAGAAGGATATAATGTTCTATTTCCAATGGGCTGGGATGCCTTTGGATTACCTACAGAAAACTATGCTATAAAAAATAAAATACCACCAAAGGATGTAACAAGAGATAATGTTGCAAATTTTAAAAGACAACTAAAAATGTTGGGCTTTTCTTTTGATTGGACAAGAGAAATAAACACAACAGACCCAGCTTACTATAAATGGACACAATGGATATTTTTAAAACTTTTTGAAAAGGGATTAGCATATAAAAAAGAAATGCCTATTAATTTTTGCACAAGTTGTAAGGTTGGACTTGCAAATGAAGAGGTTGTAAATGGTGTGTGTGAAAGATGTGGAAGTGAAGTTGTACAAAAAGTAAAAAGTCAATGGATGTTAAAAATAACAGAGTATGCTCAAAGATTGATAGATGATTTGGACGATTTGGACTATATTGAAAAAGTAAAAATTCAGCAAAAAAATTGGATAGGTCGTTCAGAAGGTGCAGAAGTTAAGTTTAAGATATCGCCGATTAATGAAGATGTTATTGTATATACAACAAGACCAGACACTTTGTTTGGTGCTACATACATGGTATTATCTCCAGAACACCCATTAATAGAGAAATATCAAGATAAAATAGAAAATATAATCCAAGTAAAAGAATACCAAACTCAAACAAGTAGAAAATCGGAGTTTGAAAGAACAGAATTAGTAAAAGACAAAACAGGGGTAGAACTAAAAGGTTTAACTGCCATTAACCCTATAACTAATAATGAAATTCCAATATGGATATCAGATTATGTTTTAATGAGCTATGGAACTGGTGCAATTATGGCTGTTCCTGCACATGACGATAGAGATTGGGATTTTGCTACTAAATTTAATTTACCAATTATACAAGTTATTAAACCTGAAAATAATCAACAGTGTGATATAACAAAATCAGCATATACAGATGTTAATTCTGGAGTTATGATTAATTCAGGGTTCTTAACAGGAATGCAAGTAAAAGATGCAATTAAAAAAATGATTGAATATGTAGAACAAAAAGGTATTGGAAGTAAAAAGGTAAACTTCAAATTGAGAGATTGGGTATTTTCAAGACAGAGATATTGGGGAGAGCCTATACCACTAGTACACTGCGAGAAATGTGGTTGGGTTGCATTAAACGAGAAAGATTTACCACTTACATTGCCTGAAGTAGAAAACTATGAACCAACAGACAATGGAGAATCTCCATTATCTAAAATGGAAGAATGGATAAATACAACATGCCCAAAATGTGGTGGCCATGCTAGAAGAGAAACAGACACAATGCCACAATGGGCAGGTTCTTCATGGTATTTCTTAAGATACATTGATCCACATAATGATGACTTTTTGGCAGCAAAAGAAAAACTACAATATTGGTTACCAATTGATTGGTATAATGGTGGTATGGAGCATACCACACTGCATTTACTATATTCGAGGTTTTGGCACAAATTCCTATATGACATTGGAGTTGTTAATACAAAAGAACCATATCAAAAACGTACTTCACAAGGAATGATATTAGGAGAAAATAGTGAAAAGATGTCTAAATCAAGAGGTAATGTAATAAACCCTGATGATATTATTAATGAATATGGAGCAGATACGTTAAGAATGTATGAAATGTTTATTGGGGCATTTGACCAAGCTACACCTTGGTCAATGCAAGGGGTAAAAGGTTGTTACAAATTTTTAGAAAGAGTATGGAAAATGCAAGAATTTGTAACTGATTTAAATGTGTATTCCCCTGAAATGGAAAAGAATATGCACAAGGCAATACAAAAGGTAACTGATGACATAGAAAAAATGAAGTTTAATACTGCTATTGCCACACTTATGAGTTTAAGTAATGAATTCTATAAAATAAATAGAATAACTAAAAGAGAATTTGAAACATTTTTAATACTATTAAATCCTATTGCTCCACATATAACCGAAGAAATATGGGAAAACTTAGGTTTAGAAAGTCAAATAGCATATTCTAAATGGCCTCAATTTGACAAAAATAAAGTTGTAGAAGATGAGATGGAAATACCAGTTCAAATAAATGGGAAGGTAAAAGAGGTTATAAAGGTTGAAAAAGAAGCTAGTGAGAATGATGTAAAAGAAGCGGTTAAAAATAGTGAAGCTATTCAAAAGTTATTACAAGATAAAACAGTTGTAAAGGAAATATATGTAAAAGGAAAAATATATAATATAGTAGTAAAATAAGAAAACAACGTAGGGATGAACCTATGTTGTTTTTTCTGTATGACGGGCATGTCATAAATCTAGGGTGGAAGTCCCAAGAGGCGTATTTGTCGCGAACTCGATAGCGACTTGCAAAGCGTAAACTAGTAATGGAGCGTGAAAAGAAGCAATAGCG
>CALYAQ010000026.1 GCA_944393615.1 uncultured Clostridia bacterium | reverse complement strand
AATAGATGAATTTTTAAGTAAAATCCATCTATTTAATATAAATTATTTTAAAATATTTTTATTTATTTTACCATTATTGCCCCCAATAAGTGCTGAAATGTGCAATATACCAATCTTCTTGCACACTTCCCGCAACCAAAAGAATTTAAATCCTTACAACCATAGTGGTTGCAAGGATTTTTTACTTTCATTTTTCTCTACTCTGAGTACTAGTGACAGTCATTTGACAGTCAAAAATAAGGAAATAAAGGAAATAAAGGAAAATAAGAAATGAAAAATTTTCAAAAATTTTTATCTGAAAAAAGCAGAAAAGTTGATTTAAATAGAGTTACAGAGAAAAAACAAGTTTATAACCTTTTGGGTCGGAGGTTCGAGTTTTTTTATTTTCAAAAAATCTAGGTGTTTGCTAGATTTTTTGAAAATGTTATGATATAGTAAAGAAAACGAACAAAACAAACAATATGAACGATATATACAGGATAAACATAAGATAATTTTAATTATAAGGAGAGTACCTATGAATCCAATTATTAAATGGGCAGGTGGAAAAGAGAAGGAATTACCATATATAATAAAATATTTACCCAAAAATATTAATAGATATATTGAACCATTTATTGGAGGTGGCTCTGTATATTTTGCAATGAATATAAAAGAATCATTAATTAATGATAAATCTACTGAACTGATAAATTTATATAAATGCATTCAAAATGAAGACATAGAATTCTTTAATAACTTAAAAAATATCAATAAAAATTGGAAATTGCTAGAAAAAGTTGTTGAAAATAACAAAAATGAAATTTTAAAGATATACAAGGATTTTTGCAATGAAGAAGAAAACAATCAAGTAACTGAAGTTAAGAAAAAATTCCAAAATAAAATATTATCTTTTGTATTGAATCATTCAAAAGAATTTAATGGAATATTATCTGAAGATTTTAATGTTTCAATTGATAATTTTATTAAAGAGATTGAAAAGAATTTGATTTCAAAAATGACAAGAATGAGAAAGATTGAAAAAGAAAGAGGTTCTTTAAGTATATCTGACACATTAGACAATTTTGAATGTGCTTTTAAAAGTGCATTTTATATGCATTTTAGGTATTTATATAATAATTATGAAACGTTAGGAATTAATAACTCATTTTACACAGCAACATTTTATTTTATTAGAGAATATTGTTATGCTTCAATGTTTAGGTATAATGCTAATGGAAAATTCAATGTTCCATATGGTGGAATTAGTTATAACAGAAAAGATTTCAGCAAAAAGATAAACTATTTACAATCAAAAGAATTAAGAGATTATTTAAGCAAAACGAAAATCTATTGTGAAGACTTTGAGGACTTTGTAAATATGATAAACCCCAAAAAAGGAGATTTTATATTTCTTGATCCCCCTTATGATACAGAATTTTCTACATATGCTAAAAACGAATTTGAAAAAAAAGACCAAATTCGTCTTGCAGAGTTCTTAAAAAACACAAATGCAAACATTATGTTGATAATTAAGAATACAAAATTTATTTATGATTTATATAATAACGATAAATTTAAAATACAGAGTTTTGATAAGAATTATTTAGTAAGTTTTCAAAATAGAAACGATAAAAAAGTTAAACATTTGTTGATAACAAATTATTAAGGAGATGATTGTTTGGAAAAAATAAAAAAGAAAGCAATTGAAGAAATAATTGATAGTAGTATTAAAAGCTTTGCGGAGGGGTTTGAAGTAAGGCACATATCAGAAATTCATAATCCAGAAGGAGTAATTAATTCAAAAAAAAATAATATATTTATTGCTGAATTAGGAACTGAGTTTATGTTTTATTCTGCGTTTGTAAGATCTTTTGATTCGAGTTTTGGAAATGTTTTAGAAAGTATAGGAAATTCTATAGCAAAACTATCTTATGAAGTTAATGGTAGAATTGATTCTTTTATTTTACCTCAGCAAAGTCAACATATTGATTTTTTAATTGAATCATACAATAATCATACAAATCCTCAGATAAGTGATTATGAAAATTTTAATTGGGTAAGGCCACGTGATATTACTAGTTATGTTACCACTCATGAAACAGACAATTATTTCTTTTCTCCTGAAAAAATGAACATTATATAATAGAACTTAAAGCAGGTGGAGATTTGGACAACAAAAAGTCAAAAGCAGAAAAAATTGAATTGTTAAGAGAGTACTTTCTTTTAAAAAATAAATTAGATGGAACAAATGAAACTATAAAAATTTTGTTCGCAACTGCATATAATAAATTTGGAGAAGAAAACGAATGGAAACAAAGTTAAGTTAGACAATATTTTGCATTAGAAGAATTATTAATTGGAAAGAATTATTGGAATTTTGTATGTGATGATACAAATGGATTTGATGTTGTATTTGAACAATATAAGAAAAGTTCTAAATATATAAAAGATGCAATACAAGAAATTAAAGCATTTTATTTTGGGTAATTAGTATAGTGAGGTGAAATAAATAATAAAAAAATTAATAGTAATTTACGTAATTATATTGTAAGTTTTGAAAAAGACATATTAGATGATAATATTAAAGATTCGCGTTATGCATATAGAGTATTATTTACCAGAATAAGTGTAAATAGAAAAGGGCAAGCGGATGAAGTAATTGAGGTTTTGGATGAAAACTCAGAAGAGGCGAAAGAAATCGAAAAAACATACACAGTCATTAAAGAGACTGAAAAGAAAAAATATTATCCTAATCAAATTGTAAAAATTATGAATGAAGAAGGTTTTAAGGATTTTACAATTTCAACACATACTAAATTATGGAAGAACTTTGATTGTACTAGAGAAAAATTAAAGAACAATAAATATGGAACTTATATTGATAGTTCTCAAAAACAATGGATGTGGTATGATAAGTAGCTAGATTATGTTAGAGATTATTGTAAAAATAAATTTTAGTATTACTACCTATAGTAGTTTGACAGTCATTTGACAGTCAATGGGTAGAAAAATACGGAAAATATGAAAAATACAAAAAACAAACCGAAAAAGCAAACGGCTATAATTCTAGAAAATCAAGCTGTTTGGAAAATACGGAAAATATGGAAAATGCGGAATAAAAAATTTGAAGAGCCCAGAGGTCGTAGGTTCAAGTCCTACTCCCGCAACCAAAATGAAAGGGGAACTTTACAGTCATAGCGATTGTGGGGTTTCTTGTTTTTTGTGTTTATACATAAAAGAGGTATTTGACAGTCAATTGTCGGTCAACCTTGGGGAAAATGAGAAAATAAGAGCTTTTTAGAATAATTTGCTCTACGGTTATTTCTTGTAATTTGAAAAATAAAAATGCAAGTGATATAATCATATAAATAATTATTTGTAAAGGAGAAAGGTTTTATGAAAAAGAAAATAATAATTATTTTAACAATTATTGTCATAGTAATAATAGGACTATTATTTTTATCAACAGGAGGAGCAAGATCAGATGTATATTTGCAAGATTTTAATCTAGATGAAGAATGCAATAAAATGACATTAAAAGTTGGGGTGTTTAGTAGCGCTGGATATGTAAGAGACTTGAAAGTTAAACAGGGAGGAGATAACAAATATATAACATTTTATTCAACGTTTGGTATAAATAATAAAAATGGTTCAAAAGATACTTTTGACATAGAACTAAATAAAAGTGCCGTTGAAATTTATTTTTACACAGGAGAAAAAGGATACAAGAAAGTATTAGAAAAAAATGAAGAAACAGGAGAATGGCGAAAGGTTGTTGAAAAAACATATAAATAGTTATTTGTAAAAAATAAAATTCAACCGTTATTTTCCAAATAAGATATGTAATTATAGCCTATATTATATAGTCTTGGAGGTGTAACTAATGAATCAAATGGTTATAGGGTTTTTATATTATTAAAAAGAAATCAAAAAAATTAATGTAGGAACGACTAACAGAAAAACGAAATATTTCAAGTAAAACAATATCAAAATGGGAATTGGAAGATGTATGACTTATTATTTAATAATTGAAATTTTATGTGAAGAACTTGATATAATAATTAGTGAATTAATTGTCGGAAAAGAACAAAATGAAAAAGATAAGTTTTGTTCAAATTTTTATTCAATACCTTAAATTTTATATAGAAATGTGATATAATAGTTAATAAGTCAAAAAGAGGTGATATATATGTATTCAAATTGGGAAGAGTTAACAAAAAGTATACAAGGCTGTAGAAAATGTAAGTTATGTAATTGGAGAAAAAATATCGTGTTTGGTCAAGGAGATATAAATGCGGATATAATGTTTATTGGCGAAGGACCAGGAGCGGAGGAAGATGAGCAAGGAATACCGTTTGTTGGCAGAGCAGGTCAACTTCTAAATACAGCATTAAAAGCATTGGGAATACAAAGAGAAAATGTATATATAGCTAATATTGTAAAATGTAGACCACCACAAAATAGAAATCCTGAGCTTGACGAGATGCAAGCGTGTTTAGATTATTTACGTAATCAAGTTATCTTAGTTAAACCAAAGATAATAGTACTTTTAGGTAAAGTGGCGCTAAACAATATACTGGGTAGTCAATATAATATATCCAAAGCAAGAGGAATTTGGGTTGAAAAAAAGGGAATAATATATATGCCAACATACCATCCGGCAGCACTATTAAGAGATAATTCAAAGAAAATAGATTTTTGGAAAGATTTAAAAGCTGTTAAGCAAAAGTATGAAGAAATGGAATTAGTATAGTTAAAAGAATGGAAGTGAGAATATGCAACTAATAACCAAAATACTAAAATGGCCTTTTAAGATAATATTTAGTAGAACAACACTAGCAATTTTGTCTATATTATTGCAAATTACAGTAATAACAACAGCTTTTAGTTTATTTAACGATTATGTATTTTGGATATTTGGTGGAACAGCACTGTTAAGTTTATTTGTAGTTATATATATAATAAATTCAAAGCAAAACCCAGCATACAAAATAGCCTGGATAATTCCAATACTTATATTTCCAGTGTTTGGTGTGTTGGTGTATCTATTTGTTCGTACACAAGTTGGAACTAAAATGTTAAATAATAAGTTGATGCTATTAAGAAACGATACACAAAAATATCTAAGACAAAATGTAGAGTTAACTAAAAGCATCAAAGAAGATGATGAGCAAATGGCGAACTTCGTATCATATATGAATAAATATAGTGGATTTCCTATATATACCAATACAGATGTAACATATTTTTCTTTAGGTAGAGATATGTACGAAGATGTATTGGTGGAATTAGAAAAAGCCAAACAGTTTATATTTATAGAATTTTTTATAATAGAAAGAGGCTTAATGTGGAATACAATATTAGAAATATTAGAAAGAAAAGTAAAAGAAGGTGTTGAAGTAAGAGTAATGTATGACGGAATGTGTGAAATCGTGAAATTACCAAGAGGCTACTATAAACAAATGTTGCAACTAGGAATTAAATGCAAACCATTTTCTCCTATGAAACCTTTCTTATCAACACACCAGAATAACCGTGACCATAGAAAAATAATTGTTATAGATGGACGCATTGCATATACAGGTGGAATAAATATTGCGGATGAATATATTGATGCAAAAGAAAGATTTGGCCATTGGAAAGATACCGCAGTTAAATTAAATGGAGAAGCGGTACAGAGTTTTACAATTATGTTTTTGGAAATGTGGAATGTATCTTTATCAAATGAACCAGAAAATTATCAGAAGTATTTGAATAAAGTAGTTGGAAATGTTACAAATGTCCAAAATGGTTATGTATTACCTTATGGAGACAACCCATTAGATGACTATAATACAGGAAGAAGAGCATATTTGGACATTTTAAATACAGCTAAGAAATATGTTCATATAGTTACACCGTACCTTATTTTAGATAATGAGTTATTAACGACATTAATATATACAGTTCAAAGAGGTGTAGACGTAAAAATTATAATGCCACATATACCGGATAAAAAAATGGTGTATTATTTAGGAAGAAGTTATTATAAAGATTTAATTGAGGCAGGAGTGCAGATATATGAATATACACCAGGTTTTGTACATGCCAAGATGTTTATATCAGATGATATAAAGGCAATAGTAGGAACAATGAATTTAGATTATAGAAGCCTATATTTACATTTTGAATGTTGTGCATATATATACAAAAATAGTGTTATTGAAAATATTGAAAAAGATTATCAAACAACATTACAAAAATGTGAATTAGTTACAATTGAGCAAATTAAAAATTACAGCATAGCTAAAAGATATATAGGGAAAGCCTTAAGAATTTTTGCACCTTTAATGTAATTTTACTAAAATGCATATTGACTAAACAGAATTTAGAGAATATAATATTAAGGAATTAAATTTTGAATAAAAAGTAGTAAATAGTACTTTTAATTAAACAGGAGAAAAAATGAAATTTATGTATGCTTGTGATGTACATGGTGATGAACGTAAATATCAAATGATATTTAAAAGATTAATAGAAAAAAACATAAAACTATTAGTTTTAGGAGGCGATTTATTACCAAAACAATGTAATAGAGATGTTGAACAACCTAAATTTATAAAAAACTACTTAAACAAATTTTTTGAAGAATTAAAAGCAAAACAGATAATCTGCTTATGCATTTTAGGTAATGACGATATTTCAACAACAGATGAAATATTAAATCAAGTATGTGAAAAATGGGACAATGTATATAACATAGACAAATCAATTTGTACAGTAGATGATTGTAATTTTATTGGTTTATCTAATGTTTTAGACCATCCATTTGGTTGTAAAGATAGAGTTTTAATTGAAAAAGATTATGAATTTCAACAACAATTATCGCCTGTAATTTTTCTATCTACTAAAGAAGGAAAACAACCAATATTAAATTGGTTTGATTATGCAAAAGGCAATTTGAATAAAATGGAAAAAACACTTGAAAATTTGCCTATAAACACCAATGCTAAAAAAGATATCTATGTATTTCACATGCCACCAAAGCATTTACAACTAGATGTTACAGGTACGTATTTGGAGGTTGGTTCACAAAGTATATATGACTTTATTAAAAAAAATCAACCATATATGACATTACACGGTCATATACACGAATCACCAGAAATAACTGGTAAATGGTATAGTAAACTAGGCAATACAATATGTATTCAGCCTGGGCAAACAGAATTATATAATGAACAGTTTGTATATGTGATTGTTGATACAAATGACAATACATACGAAAGAATAGAAGATTACGCTTTTTAAAAACATTGATAATGTATATTACAAAATCAATGTTTTTTCTTTTCGTGTTTGCTATTCCCAACGCTTATTAATAATATTCCAATTAAGTATGTTCCAAAATGCATCTATGTATTTACTTCTATCAGCTTTATATTGCAAAAAATATGAATGTTCCCACATATCAAGGACAATTAAAGGAATACATCCCCATAAAGTTAAATTTTGATGCTTTTCACATTGCAAAATTTCTAATTTTTTAAATCTTGGAACCCAAACAAGCAAGCACCAACCTGAAGCCTCAACAACTTTTGATGCTGCAGTAAATTGATTTTTGAAAGCGTCAAAACTTCCAAAATCTCGTTTGATTTGTTCTAATAGACTTAAGCTTGGTTGAGTTCTCAAAACAGGTCCTATATTATTAAAAAATAATTCGTGCAAAATAACTCCAGAACCGTTAAAACTTAAATCTTTTTCTAAGCATTTAATATTAGAAAAATCATTAGAACCTCTAGATATTTGAAGTTTGGTTTGTATATTATTTAGATTTGTTATGTAATTTTTATACAATACGTTATAGTGTATGTTGAGCGTTTCAGCACTATAATATGGTTCTAAAGAGTTTAATGAATAGGGTAATATCATCGGTTGTACCATAAAATAACCTCCTTTGTATTTATATGTTTATGTTTTTAAAGATGTTTTATGAAGAAAAAGTGTGATTTTGTTCTTTTATATTAGCTTATAAAATAATTAAATTTTTGTAGAAATCTTTTTTACCAATTGATATTTTCCGAAATTCATGATAATCTAAAATGGGAGGTTAAAACATGAAAAATAAAGTAATAATAGTAGTGGTATTGGTTGTGGTTGTTTTAGCGGTGGTTTTGAGTATATTTTTTATTAATAAAGACAAAGATATAGTTTTTGTTGTAAGAGAAGGAAATGTACAAGATAATAGTTATGTACAATTAGCTTGGAGTGGATTGAAAAAAACACAAGATAGAGCTAATATTGAACTTGTTGCATCAAATATAAGCGATGGACAGGTTGCGTTTGAAGAGTTATATAAAAAAATGTTTCTAAAAATCCTAATTTAGTCGTATGTGTCGAACAAGCTATTTCAGAAACAACTCAACAAATTGCTAAAGATAATAAAAAAACCGTATTTATAAATCTTGATACAAAATATGAGCAATTAACCAATAATTTAATTGGTGTATATTTTAAATCTTATGAAAGTGCTTTTCTTGCAGGATATATTGCGGCCAAGTCCACTAAAACGAATACAATAGGCTTTGTTGGTGGGAAAGATGAACTTGTTATTAATGAATTTGAAAAAGGATATGTAGCAGGTGCTAAATATGCAAATAGCGATATAAATATATTAGTTAATTACCTAGATACATATAATGATAAAGAAAAAGGAAAAGCAGTTGCTAATACACAATATTCTAATGGTGCAGATATAATATTCCATGCGGCAGGAGAAAGTGGTTATGGAGTGTTTGATGCAGCGGTAGAAAATAATTTATATGCTATTGGAGTAGATATGGATCAGAGTAGTTATGCACCAAACAATATTATTGCATCAGTTGTAAAAAAAGTTGATGTTGTTATAGAAAATTTAACAAACCAGTATTTAGATGGGAAATTACAAACAGGTATTAATTATGAATATGGTCTTAAAGAGGGCGGAGTTGATATTGTGATGCATAAATATTTTGTATCGTCACAAATACAAGATGAAATAAACGAATTAAAGAATAAAATAATATTAGGAGAGATAACGATTAAATAAATAATTTGATAAATATTACAAACATATTTATTAATAATACGACAATACATTAAAATAAAAAAGAGGCATTAAAAATTATGGAAAGATTAGAAAAATTTGAAAAAGCATTAAAGGATATTTTAAATGAATATGAAAAACTAGGAAAAGAATTAGAAGAATTAAGAAATGAAGGAAAAATGAAAACAACAAAATTTAGAGAGTTGTTGGGAAGAAAATTGGTATATAGTATGATTATTAATATATTTAAAAGATACGATTTGATTGAATAATAGTTAAATATATTTTTCGACATTTTTCTAAATACCTGTTATACAAACAATAATAAAAGTGCAAAAAATCTTGCACTTTTATTAATTTCATGATATTGTTTATGATAATGAAAATAGGGGGGCTTTATGGAACAAATAATAATAGATATTATGAATCAATATGGTTACTGGGGGATATTTTTGCTTATAGCGATTGAAAATATATTTCCGCCAATTCCTTCCGAGGTAATACTAACATTTGGTGGTTTTATGACTACATATACAAACCTAAAGATTTGGGGCATAATTGTTGCTTCTGTATTGGGTTCAACAGTAGGTGCTATTATACTATATTTGGTAGGCAGAATATTTAATAAGGAAAGATTAGAAAGAATTGTAGAAGGTAAACTAGGAAGAGCGCTACATTTTAAAAAGGACGATATAGAGAAGGCTAATGCTTGGTTTGAGAAAAAGGGATACGTTACAGTGTTTTTTTGTAGGTTTATTCCAATAGTTAGAAGTTTAATATCTATACCAGCTGGTATGGCTAAATTAAAGTTAACGCCTTTTTTACTATTAACTATAGCAGGGTCTACAATATGGAATACAGTTTTAATATACTTGGGGGTAATTGCTGGTGCTTCATGGGAAAAAATTTCTAGTTATGTAGACGGTTATTCAAAAATAGTGCTAATTATATTAATATTAGTGTTTGTTGCAGTAGGAATATGGTTTTTAAAAACTAGATTTTTTAAAAAGGAAGATACAGAAACTGTAAAGTAGATTTTATATAAAGGAGCCTATATGAGGGAATATCTTTGTAAATACAAAAATATTGTTATAGTAATGTTTTTGGCAATTTTTTTAGTTTTCGCTATGAATATATCTTTAAATTCGCAATTGTGGATAATAGATTCTTTTAGTGGTAACGATATTTTTTGTGTTATACAATTAATACTGTATGTAGTGATATTGAATCAAGTTATAAAAATAAAGGATAGAAAATTAACTATAGTAGCGTTAATCATTTCAGTGCTTTTTGCTTTGTTTGAGGTAATTGGATATACTGTAAATAATTACGAATTGTTTTTTGAAACGATTTTTTCTAACCATTATTTAATTAAATTAATTATTAAATTTTTCGGATATGTAATAATATTTTATAGTGTTATATCGTTAATATATTTAGGAATTAATAAATATTTAGAAAATAGTGGCACAATAAATAAAAAAGAATTAAAAAAGAAAAATCAAAAGAGCTTTTATATATTTGGGTTTATAATTTTTATTGCATATATTCCGTATTTATTGCAATATTATCCGGGAATTTTAAGCTTTGATTCTGCTAGTGAAATTGGAGAGGCAACAGGAGTACAACAATTAACAAATCAACATCCGTTGTTACATGTGTTAATGGTAAGTATACCATTGACAATAGGTGGGTGGTTTGGCGATTATAACATAGGGGTAGCGTTGTATTCGATTATGCAAATGCTTATTATGTCAGCAGTATTTGCTTTTACATTAGTATATATGAAAGACAAAGGAATACCTAATATGTTTGTAGTTATTGCATTATTATTTTTTGCTTTTTATCCTGTTAATGCATTGTTTAGCATTACAATGTGGAAAGACGTAATATTTGCTTTAGCTATATTGTTGCTTACAATTTGTATTATAGAATTAGTAACTAACACAGAAAAATTCATAAAGTCGAAACGAAATAATTTCTTTTTTATTTTGAGTATTTTATCTGTAATGTTATTAAGACATAATGGGTTTTACGTAGGTATGTTATTATTGCCCTTCCTATTTATAATTGATAAAAAATATTATAAGCGTTTACTAGTTATAATTGCAATAACTGTTGTAACAATATTGACGTATAGATTTACAATAGCTAATATGCAAAATATTCAAAAGGGCAATCCTGTTGAAACAATATCAATATGTGTTCAACAAATAGCTAGAACTGTAAAATATAATGGAGATACATTAACTCAAGAAGAAAAAATACAGATAGATAAATTTTTTGATGTGGAAAAATTAGGGCAGTTATATGACCCATATATATCAGACCCAGTAAAGGGCAATTTTAATAGTGAATACTATGTAGATAATAAGCTAGAGTTTATATCTTTATGGTTTGGTCTGTTATTGAAATATCCGATAGAATATATAGAGGCATTTATTTATAACAATTATGGTTATTGGTATCCGGAGACGTGGAACTTTATAGTTATAAAAGGGTTTTCATCACCAGAACATTCCACATTAGTTAAGTTAGATATAAATAGCGCACCAATAATTGATAGTCACGTTATACAGACAATAGCAGATATTACAGAAAAAAGAAATATACCTTTGATATCTTTCTTGTTTAGTGTAGGTTTTTCATTTTGGATATTGGTATTATGTTTGGGATATAACATATATCAAGGAAGAATAAAAAACACATTGATGTTTTTACCAGTAATTTTGGTATGGTTTACAATTTTAGCATCTCCTGTATTTTGTGAATATAGGTATGTATATAGTATATTTATAACATTACCAATTTTAATGTCAACGGTTTATATGAAAAAATAGCACTTGCAATTTATGTAAATATATGGTATAATAAATAGCGATTGAAAAAAGGAAAAATAATATGTTGATTTGTTTATGCTGGAGTTACTGTTAAACATAGTAATTTGTCTAGGGGTTAAAAATGTCGTTTAAGCTTAAAAACAGATACTACATTTGTTTTTAAGCTTTTTTGCGGTCAAAAATATTTTTTAAAGGAGATAAATGATGGGAGTAAAAGAATTAAAATTTGATGAATTGTGTATATCAGATAATATTAAAAGAGCATTAGACGAAATGGGGTATGAGAAAGCTACTGAAATACAAGCAAAAGCAATACCTGAGATATTAGCGGGGAGAGATTTAATAGGTCAGTCACAAACGGGTACTGGAAAAACAGCGTCGTATGGTTTACCGATAATAGAAAAAATTAATATAAATGATAAATCTGTGCAAGCTATTATACTATGTCCTACAAGGGAGTTAGCTATACAAATAGCAGAAGAATTAAGAAAATTCTATAAATACCAACCAGGAATAAAATGTGTTGCTATATATGGAGGACAATCTATTGAAAGGCAAATAATGGATTTAAAAAAAGGAGTTCAAATAGTTGTGGGTACACCTGGAAGAGTAATGGACCATATGAGAAGAAGAACATTAAAATTAGGAAATGTTAAAATGGTTGTGCTTGATGAAGCGGATGAAATGCTTAATATGGGATTTGAAGAAGACATCGAAACAATACTAAAAGATATAGATGATACAAGACAAACGATACTATTTTCAGCTACTATGAATGAAAGAATATTAAAAGTTGCAAGAAAATATTTAAGTGAGCTTATAAATATAAAGATAAAGGCCAAGGAACTTACTGTTGAAAATATTGAACAAGTGTCTTTAGATGTGAAATCTAGTCAAAAAGATAATGCTACAATGAGATTGTTAGATGCATATAATCCTACAAAAGCAGTGATTTTTTGCAATACAAAGAAAAAAGTAGATGACGTTTTTGATGTATTAAAAACTAACAAATATCAAGTAGAAGCTATACATGGTGATATAAAACAAATGCAAAGAGATAGGATAATAAAGAATCTAAAAAATGGAAAGACCAAGATACTTATTGCTACTGATGTTGCGGCAAGAGGAATTGATGTTAAAGATTTAGATTTAGTTATTAATTATGATGTGCCACAAGATGAAGAATATTATGTACATAGAATTGGTAGAACAGGAAGAAACGGAAACACGGGTAAAGCATTTACATTTGTTTCGCCAAAGGACAGAAGTAAAATTAGTAGTATTGAAAGATATGCAAAGACAAAACTAAAACCAGGAAAAATACCTACACAACAGCAAATTGAAGAAATTAATAATGAAAAAATATTTGAAAAAATACAAACTGCTATAAATCAAGGCGAATTTTCTGATAGTAAAGTTATTGATAAAATATTAGAAAATAATGATAGCGCATTAGTTGCAAAAGCGTTATTTAAGATGATATCTGCAACGCCTAAAAAAGAAGTGATAAATGATGTGGTACCGAATGAAGATGGAGACGTAAAACTATTTATCAGTTTAGGAAAAAGGGATAAGATTATGGCAAAAGACATAGTTGGCAGTTTTACAACAAATGTAGATATTACAGGTAATGATATTAGAAAAATAAATATATTAGATAAATTTTCTTTTGCACAAGTTCCATTTGAGTATGCAAATACAATTGTTACACAAATGGAAGGTAAGCAAATTAAGGGGAAATCAGTGAACATAGAGATTGCTAATAGCTAAATTTTTTCAACTTCTATTTTTAATAGAAGTTGTATATTTTTTTTCTCAACTAGTTGATAAAATTTGAAAAATATGGTATTATATACCTGTAGTTGAAAAGGGGAAATATTATGAAAAATATATGGAAAAACGTTATACTAGTGTTGTTGCTTGTTATACTGATATTTGCGGTATGGATATTTATGGATAAAGATACTTTGTCAGATGAGGATATAATTGCCAATATACAGGTAATAGAAAATAGAAATGAAGGTATACCAACACCACCAATAATAATAGAAGATAATGTTGGTACAAATATATTTGGAGAAAAAGACTATTTTACGTCTTTTGAAGTTGATGAAATGGGCGTAACTGTGTTAAAAAATGGAAGTAGTATAACTATGATACCAGCACCAGATTTTTTAGATACCCAAGTTTTTCATTTCTATGATGATGGTACTTTAGCTTTATATGTATCTGTTTCAAATACAATAGAAGGAAAAACTAAATACTATTTTTATAAAGATAAACTGATTGATATAAAACAAGAAGTTGAAGAGGGAATAAACATACCTTTTAAAAAGGCAGAGGAGATATTAGCTAGGGCTAAACTGGTATATAACCAATATATGAAATAGCTAAGTATAATATTTATGCTAAATATAAAGGATAAATAAAGATTACGGCATAATGTGCCACAATCATTTATATATTTAAAATAAAAAGAGGAAGTTGATTTTGATTAATAAAAGTGGCATAAATTGTACCAATAAAAAATATTTGATACAATTTATTTATTTAATAGGGGGTAATAATGGATATTATTGAAATGGCAAATTTAATAGCTGGTAATGGTGGAAGACTATATTTAGTTGGAGGAGCTGTTAGGGATAAGTATTTGGGAGTAGAACCAGCAGATACAGATTATTGCGTTACAGGCTTATCTAGTAAAGAGTTTGAAGATATATTTCCAAAGGCGTTTAAGAGAGGTAAGTTTTTCCCTGTGTATGATATTGATAATGTTGAATTTGCATTAGCTAGAAAAGATATAAAAACAGGAGAAAAGCACACTGATTTTGATATACTTACGAATAAAGATATAACAATTGAAGAAGATTTAAAAAGAAGGGATATAACTATTAATAGTATGGCTATTGATGTTCTATCACAGGAATTGATAGATCCATTTAATGGAATACAAGATATAAAGGATAGGATAGTTAGAGCTACTAGTGATGCTTTTGCAGATGATGCTCTTAGGGTATATAGGGTTGCTGTTTTGGTTGCAAAATATGATTTAGAGATAGAAGACAATACCTTGAAAATGATGTCTAATTTAAAAAATACTTTACAATATATTAGTGGAGAAAGGGTGTTGGAAGAATTAAGAAAAGCGTTAAGATGTAACACTCCTAGCAAATTTTTCCAAGTTCTCAAAAACATCGACTGCCTAGATGTACATTTTAAGGAGATACATGATTTAATAGGTGTAGAGCAACCTATTGAATATCATCCAGAGGGGGATGCGTTTAATCACACTATGGAAGTTGTTGATAGAACTGCTCAAATGACCAAAGAAACTAAAATTAGATTTGCAGCATTGGTACACGATTTAGGAAAAGCTCGTACACCTAAAAAGAAATGGCCACATCACTATAATCATGAGATGTTAGGAGTGACTTGTATTAATAATTTGTGTAATAGACTTAAAATATCTAATGATTGGAGAAAAGCAGCAATTACTGCTTGTAGTGAACATATGAGAGGTGGTCAATTTAACAAAATGAAAGCTGGAACGAAGGTAGATTTTATAGAAAGAGTAAGTAAGAGTATGTTGGGACTACAAGGAATGGAAATAATTGTAAATGCAGATAAGCATCCAGATATAAAAATAGAATTTGCCAAATTGGGCAATTATGTAATGACAAATATTAATGGAAAAGAAATGACAAACATCACTGATTACAATGTGTTGAAGGAAAAAGTAAGGGCGAAAAGAATTAGATATATAAATGAAGAAGTTACATAATTTTTGGGTTATGTAAATAACGAAATTTGTCTAAAAAACTCTTTGACAAGTACAACTTTTTGTGATATAATACGACCATAAATGAATAAGAGGTGGTCGCATGTTTGATAAAAACGATTTAGGACAAGTTAAGAAAGATATTGAAACTTGTTTAGGGCAAAAAATAATACTTAAAAGTAATATTGGTAGAAACAAGATTATTGAAGAAGAGGGTAAATTATCAGAAACGTATCCTAATGTATTTGTTGTCGAATTTGAAGAGGCAAAAAGAAAGGCTACTTATAGCTATACAGATGTATTGATTAAAAGTGTAGAAATATCTGTAGCAGATAGTAATAATGAATATCAGAGTTTGTTTGGACATTCTAATTCAAGTATGTTCTAGATAAAGTGCGGTAAAAAATATACAAAAATATAAAAATTCCTAGTAATAAAGGAATTTTTTTTTATGCTTGGCATATAATCTATTAAAGCGAAGGGAGGATTTTAAAATGAATTTAGATTTTGTATATAATGATTTAAAGACAGATAGAAAGGTTTTTGAAAAAGATTATGATTTTGTCTTAAATCAAGATATAATTGTACCAGATAGTAAACCCGATATACTAGAAATACTACATAGGAGTTGTGATATTTGTATTGAGAGAAGTGAGGTACAAGACGGTAAATTAAAGATTAATGGAATTGCACATGTGGATGTAATGTATATGGCTGATAATGAAAATAATGATATAAGGGGGCTAAATACTGAAATAGAGTTAAATCAGTCTATAGATATACCAGAGGAGTATAGAGATGTAATACCTCAAGTTTGTGCAAAGGTGGACAATGTAGAGTGTAAAATAACTAATGAAAGAAAAATATCTGTAACTGCGAAAATTGATTGTAATACTGCGTTACAAAGTAATGATACGATAAACTATATTGAAGATGTTCGTTCTGATAATAATGATATACAGGTTTTGAATAATAAGGTACAGATTTCAAAGTTATTAGGAATGGAAATGCAGAATATAAGTATTAATGAAGAGGTATCGGTTAATGATACAGAAATAATGGAGTTGTTAGAAAGTAATATTAAGATTATTAATGAGGAATATAAATTAAGTTATAATAAAATATTAGTAAAAGCTGATGCTGTAATAAATGTTGTTTATGTTACACAAAATAATAATGTTTCTACCCAAGAAATAATTTTACCTTTTACAGGCTTTATAGATATGGCAAATGTAACAGATAACAGTATTTTAGATGTCGTATATAATATTAAAAATAGAAGTGTTAAGTTGAATGATAATAAAGAAGATAGAAAAATTACAGTTAATATGGAAATAGGAGCGGTGGTCAAGAATTTTGAGAATTCAGAAGTTACAATGATACAAGATATGTACAGTTTAACAAGAGGTATAGGGTTTGATACTCATTGTATAAGTAATGATATAGTAGTATGTTTAGATAATGTTATACATGAAATAAAAGAAACAATTGATTTAGATGAACCGGATTGTAATGTAATTGGAATTAATAGTAGAATTACAAGAAACGAGATTCAAAGAGTAAATGATAAATTACATATAGAGGGCGAAGTTTGTATAGAGCTAATGTGTAGAGATGCTAATAGAATATTTGTAAAATCGTATCAAGTGCCATACACCCACATATATGATAATTCTAAAATAAAAAATTCAAATTTGTATTGCTTGGATACTACTATAAAAAACGTAGTATATACTGTATTAAATAATAAAGTTGATGTTTGTATGAATCTTAAGTTTAAAATTACTATAAAAAATAAAATGGACTATAATGTGGTTACAAATGTTAGAGAAGAAGAAAACAGAGTAATATGTCCTTATAGCATAACTATATACTATGTTAAACCGCATGATAGTTTATGGTTAATTGCTAAGAAGTTTGGAACAACTGTTGAAGAAATTGCAAAATACAATGATATAGATAATCCTGAAAGCTATATATTACAAATTGGAACTCAACTATTTATACCACAAAAGATAACTAAATCAGTGGTGTAGATAAATGGAAAGGTTTCCAATTAGGCGAGGAATAATTCCGCGTAACCTATTTGAACCACGACATAATAATAGAATACCACAGAAATTAAAGTATTATATAAAGAAATATAGAGCCTTCTTTATAACTTTAATTATTACAATATCCGTATTTGCGTATTGCTTAAATGCAATTAACCCTGTATTTTTAAATATAATTCAAAATAAAGCCTATAACATAGCTGTAAAAGCATCTAATAGCGCTATATACCAAAAATTAAAAGATGTTAATTATTCAGATTTGGTAATACTAGAAAAAGACGACACGGGAAAAATTACTATGGTAGCAGCAAACTCATATGCTATAAATCAGATATCTACTGATATATCTATGCTAATACAAAGACAACTAGAAGAGATGGAGGATGTATATGTTGTTATGCCAATAGGAATTTTACTAGGAAGTAATATTTTATCTAATACTGGTCCTAAAATGAAAATAAAGATATTACCTATAGGTACTGTTAGTACTACATTTAGAAGTGAGTTTGAATCTTCTGGCATAAATCAAACTATACATAGAATATATGTAGATATTAATTGCAGTATCTCAATTGTAACTCCTTTTGAGAGTAAAAAATCAACATTTGTTGATAGTGTGTTAGTTAACGAAGTAGTAATTGTTGGAGATGTACCAGATACGTTCTATAATTTCGATGGTGTTACAGACTTTAAAGGTAAAGATACAATGGACTTAATAGAATAGTGTTTTTAAAAGTTATGTTTAGATATATATTTTTAAACCCAAGGTAGACGTATTCTTGGGTTGTTTTATATTTGAAAATATGTTAATAATATGTTATGATATATATATGAAAAAATAAGGGGGAAGAAAAATGAAGTAAGATGATTTGGAAAAGATAAATGAACTAAAAGAAAAAGGAATAATAACAAATGAAGAGTTCATAAAAGAAAAGGAAAAAATATTAGCTAGAAACAGTAATATTTCTCAAAACTCTAATGAAGGAAAATCAAAAATACTTGCGGGGTTGTTAGGCGTATTTTTAGGTGTATTCGGTATTCATAATTTCTATTTGGGATATACTGGAAAAGCGGTAACGCAATTATTAATAACAATATTAAGTATAGGATTTTTATCTTGGATTTCTGCAATTTGGGGGTTAATTGAAGGGATTATGATACTTGTTGGCGAAATAAATAAAGACGGAAAGGGAAATCCTTTAAGAGGATGATAGGGAAAGAAAAATGGTATCTTGTAGTAGAGTAAATGTAAGGTATGCTGAAACTGATAAGATGGGTATAGTACATCATTCTGTTTATCCAATTTGGTATGAAATTGCACGTACAGATTTTTGTAAAATAGCAGGTTTTACATATGCGAAAATGGAAGAGGTGGGAGTAATGACACCTCTTGTAGAGTTGGGAAGTAAATACTATAAGCCGGCTTATTATGATGATGAGTTAGAGGTAAAGGCTAAAATTGTAAAGCTTACACCTGCAAGAATTGAATTTAGATATGAAGTGTATAATGTAAAAGATAATGCATTAATAAATACGGGTTTTACCACTCATGCTTTAGTAGGGAAAAATTTAAGACCTATAAATATGAAAAAAATGTATCCTGAATTATGGAACTTAATTAGTAATTCAATGGAGTAGAAAAATATACATTATGGAAATTAAGAGATATGACACATGAAGAGAGACCTTGGAAGGAGACAGTAAGAAATAATATAATATCAAAATCATTGATACAAGAGTTTTTTCGAAAGGAAAGTCATGCTTTAAAAATGTAGAATGTTTTTTATACAGTCAAAAAGTTGTCCTTCGTTATTATACTTAATAGGTTATGATTGGCATTTTGATGCATATAAACATTGCAAATAACAAACAAAAACACAGTGAAATTTAAAATTTACTGTGTTTATATTTTTGTTCAAAATATTATCTCTTACTAAATTGTGGCGCTTTTCTAGCTTTTTTAAGACCATATTTCTTTCTTTCTTTCATACGAGGATCTCTTGTTAAGAAACCTGCAGATTTTAATTGTGGTCTAAACTCTTGACTAGATTGTAATAATGCTCTTGATATACCATGTCTTATAGCTCCAGCTTGACCTGTATATCCACCACCGATTACTTTTACTTTAACATCAAACTTATCTAATGTATTTGTTAATGTTAAAGGTTGTTTAACTATATATTTTAGAGTATCTGTTCCAAAATATTCGTCTAGTGTTTTATCATTTATTGTAATATTACCAGAACCAGTTACTAATCTAACTCTAGCTATTGCTTTTTTTCTTCTACCAGTTCCTAAATATTGAATTTTATTATTCGCTTTTGGCATTTATTTTCCCTCCTTAAAACTTCCAAATTTCAGGTGCTTGTGCTTCGTGATTATGTTGGTCATCACTATATACTCTTAACTTATGTATCATAGCTCTACCTAAACTGTTGTGTGGAAGCATACCTTTTACAGCTAATTCAAATACTCTTTCTGGTTTTGAAGCCATCATATCTTTAGCTGATATTTCTTTCATGTTTCCAAGATAACCTGTAAATCTTCTATATTTCTTTTGTGTTAATTTTTTACCTGTAAAAATAGCTTTACTTGCATTTATTATAATTACGTAGTCGCCAGTATCTAAATGAGTTGTAAAAATAGGTTTATGTTTTCCTCTAAGTAATTTTGCAGCTTCTGTTGCAACCCTACCTACTGGTTTGCCTTGAGCGTCAATTATATACCATTTTCTTGTTATTTCGCTTTTCTTTACACTATATGTAGTATTACTCATAATAGTATTTTCCCTCCATTCATAATCTTAAATCAGTATATGTTACCGGGGCTGGTTTCATATAACTGCCATATTATTTTAATATAAAAATAGCCAAATGTCAATAAAAAACTCATAATTTTACATAAAATGTGAAAAATATATATGGTGATATTGTGTTAAATAGTAAAAAAATTATTGTTCAACTAAATATGATAAATGAAAAACTAGAAAAATATATAGCTATGCAAACTAATATAAAAAGGCAATTACTAGAGAATTTTGTATGGGGAATTTCTAAGGGCTTAGGTATATCTGTAGGAATAGTAATTCTTGGCACTGTTTTAGTGTTGGTATTAAAAGAATTAGTTACTATTCCTGTAATTGGTAAGTATATAGCACAAATTATAGATATGGTAGAGGTGTATCTATCACAATAGTCGCATGTCAATAAATATTCTATATAATTGATTGTATACTATACGAAAATAAAAAAATATAATTTTTGTGAAGAAAAAACCGCAACATATATAACTTTTGAAACTAATCCGACAAGATTTGATATAACTATAACATCAAAAGGAGTTAAAAAAGATGTTAGAAAATATATGTTTAAAAATTACAAATCATTTAAGAAGTAAAATTAAATCTATTGATGATGAAAAAGCAGAAGTAATAAATTTTGGTTTATTAGTAATATTAGGAGAAGGGCCAAAACTTGTATTATTAATTTTACTAGCGTGGTGGTTAGATATATTATTTTTAACGTTAGTAACTCTAATAGCTATGTCGTTGTATAGAACACAATCAGGAGGTTTTCATTTAGAAGGACATATAAGCTGTTTTGTAGTAAGTGCTTTGATTTTCTGTGGGACAAGCTTGATAGCGCAAGCAATGACTAATTTACATTTAGCAGTACAATATTTATGTTATGCCTTAATATTTATCTTTAATGTGATTATTATTGATAAGTATGCTCCAGCAGATACTCAAAATATACCAATAATTAACGAAAAAACGAGGCATAAGAGAAAAGTTGGTTCATATATAGCTGTAACAGCGTTGTTACTATTTGCTATAATATGTCCAAATCAAGTTGTAGCTAATATTTGTGTGCTAGTAACATTTATACAAAGTTTATCTATGACCGAAACGGCGTACAAATTAGCTAAATGTGAATATGGAGATGTAACAAAGCACAATCTAGGTTTGGTATAACCAATATGCAATATATAAAAAAATATAAAACCTTTACTGCTGTATTGCATATTGTTATAATAAAAAATTACATATAGGAAGGAGTGGATATTAATGACAAAACTAATTGCTAAATTTGCAGAAAAATATGCAAAACTAGGTGCAACAAGCGTATTCTTATTTTTTCATCAACCAAAAGCACCTAATTGTTTAGTAAAATAATAAACCTGTTATAAATGATTTCATATATTAATTACCTATGTAACAATATATATAATATTGTTACAAAAAAGAAGCATATTAACCCGTATGCTTCTTTTTTGCAGTTAAAAGTATATTTCGAATTTTTGTATAAACCATTTATCATTTTTTGTAGTATACAATTTTATATTAGAGGTTTTATTAAGTATTTGTTTTACTTCCCATAAGCCAAAACCTGATTTTTGTTCTTTGGTAGAGTAATCTTTTTCAAATATTTTATTAATTTCTATATTTTTATTTATATAAGTGTTTTTTATAGTAAAAATTTGTTTCCTGTTTTGAAAGTCTATTGTAATGTGTATATCAACAATTTTTTCATTACATAAACTGCTAGCTTCAATCGCATTATCAAGTAATATTCCTAAAATTTTAACAAAATCGAAAATATTCATATTGATTGAAGAATAATCAAAAAATGATGTAATTTTCAATTTGACATTCTTTCTATCTGCATCATGGTATTTACCTAGTAATAAACCAAACACAGGTGGGGAGTTGATTGTATCTGGACTAAGAAAAGATAAATTGTTGATTTTTTCCATTTCTGGTAATAGACCGGTTTGATAGTAATGTTTTAATCCTGGCAAGTCATTTAATTCAACATAGCCACCAATTGCATGAATCATATTCCCAATATCATGTTTAAATCCTTTGTTTGCATCAACTAATTGAGATAAAGTTTTGTTATACAGATTAGCAGTATCTAATTCTCTTTTTGTAATTTCTAGTTTATTAAATCTATGTGTATTATATGTAGTCATGAAGAATAACACTAGAGCACAAATCAGGTTGTATACTATATAGTATGTTGGAATTTGCATATCAACTATTATTAAGAAGATAACATTTGGATAAATTATAATTAAAGCTATTAATACATTAATTATAATTTTAAATTTTTCTTTTTTAGCTATGGTATCAGATATATTTAAATTGGTTTTAAATATAGATATAATTGCAATTAAAAATATGATTAATAGATAAATGAAACAGCAACAAACTATTTTATATAAAGGTATATGTTCTGCACCCATTAAAATAGTAAAAGACAACTGTTTTAACATAAAAAACACAAATAGTTCAGAGATGGCTGTAGATAAAAGAAAAACACAAAATGGAATTATAGATTTGAATAGAGTTAGTTTAAAAGATAGCATAATAATTATTGTTATGCATATCGTATTAAGTATAAAATTAAAAGGCATAGGAAACAATATTCTTATAGTAGACCCAATTATAGCACAAGTTATAACGAAAATTATGCTTTGAGATTTTGACAGTTTAATATTATAAATAAATTTTACTATTAATAGTAAAACAAAAAACTCTAACATTGCTAAAGGATAAGCTATTATATTATAAATAATTTCATTTTCTGTAGTTAATAATTCTATTATTTTACTCATTTTATTCCCCCATAAGTTTAGAATATATTTTATCTGCTAGACAATGTGATTTATATAAAAATAACACGTTATTAATATATAACTTTGATATAAAATTGTCAATAAAAAAACTATTATATAAATAGTTTTAAAAATATATTTCTAATTTTTGTATAACATAAGTTTCGGTTTTGGTTGTTTGTAATTTAACATTTTGAGTCTTATTAATTATTTGTGATACTTCCCATAAACCAAACCCTGATTTTTGTTCTTTAGTTGAATAATTTTTTTCAAATATTTTTCCTAAATCTATATCTTTATTAATGTAAGTATTACTAATTTTGAAAATTTGTTTTCTGTTATAAAAATCTATAGAAATGTGGAGGTCTACTAATTTCTCTTCGCATAAGCTACTAGCCTCAATTGCGTTATCAAGTAGTATTCCTAATACTTTAACAAAATCAAATATGCTCATATTAATAGATGCATAATCAAAAAATGAAGTTATACGTAGCTTAACGTTTTTTGTACTAGCATAATTGTATTTAGATAAAAGTAAACCAAATATAGGTGGAGAATTTATAGTTTCTGGGTTTAATAAAGATAAATTATTAGCCTTTTCGATTTCAGGTAATAAACCGGTTTGATAATAATGTTTTAACCCTTCTAAATCATTTAATTCTACGTAACCACCAATAGCTTGAACAATGTTACCTATATCATGCTTGAACCCTCTATTCATATCTACTAGTTGAGATAAAGTATTATTATATAAATTAGCTGTTTCTAGTTCTCTTTTGGTAATTTCTAATTTGTTAAATTTATGTGTATTGTATGTAGTAATAAAGAATAGAACTAAAGCACAAATTAAGTTATACAAGATGTAATAAGTAGGAATTCGCATATCAACCATTATTAGGAATATAACGTTTGGGTAAACAATAATTATTGCTACTAATACATTTAGTATAATTTTCATCTTGTTTTTTGTAGAAATAGTATCAGATATATTTAAATTAGTTTTAAACATAGTAATAGTTTTAATAGATAATATTATCAGTGAGTATATACATAAACAGCAAACTATTTTATATAAAGGTACATGTTCGGCTTCTGTTAAAATGCTAAAAGCAAGTTGCTTTAGTATTAAAAAGACTATCAATTCAGAAATAGCGGTTGCCAATAAAAATATACAAAAAGGTATTACCGATTTAAAAAATGATAGTTTCAGTACAAACATAATTATTAATGTTATACATAGTGCATTTAAAATAAAGTTAAATGGCATAGGAAAAATTAGTCTTATAGTAGACCCAACAATAGCACACGTTGCTACGAATATTATACTTTGCTTTTTTGTTGTATCTATTTTATAAATAGCTTTAATAATTAAATAAAGTACAAAAAATTCTAATAATGCTAATGGATACGCAATTATATTATATATAAATTCATTTTCAGTTGTTAATACTTTGATTACATCTTCCATTAAAAATTCCTCCTATATCTTTTATATACTTTGTACTATACTTTAAAACTTGTCCGTTTTTCAATCTAATATCTTTATGTACAGTGTTTATATCAACAATAAAAGATTTATTGATAATATATAATTTGTTTATTTGAAAGAAATTATCTGACAGACAACTAGCCAATTGTACAAAAGAAACATATATTTCTGTATAACTTGATACAGAATAAAAGATTGATTTTGCCAATTGCTTTTCTATACAAATTATTTCATCCAAATTTATAATAGTATTTTTTATTTTTACAAAATTACCATGAGGAGCATATAATTTATTTTCGATTATTCTTAACATTGTTTCTTCTAAATGCGGATTAATTGAAGGTTTTGGTATAAAATCAAATGGATTACAAGTAAAGCATTCGAATATTTTTTCTAAACGCGAAGATATAAACACTATGATAATATTTTTGTCTATTGTGCGTAAATCATTGCCCAGCTTTATACCATCCATAGTATCGTTTTTTAAATCAATATCTAAAAGTAATATATCAGGTTTATTATTAACTACATAATTATATGTTTCAAAAGGATCATTAGTTGATAAGCTTACTTCAATATCTATGTCGTGCTTTATTGATATTTCTTTTAATGAAGCCTCTATTCTTCTCCTTATTATATTTTCGTCTTCACAAATTATTATATTAAACATAACTAGCCCCCTATATGAATATATTATATTAGGTAAATGAGTTGTACTTATCTAATATATAACTTTTGTAATATTTTGTCAATAAAAAATGAATAAATAGGAGGTAAAAAATGTTTTTTAATATGCTAAAAAATGGAAGCATCTGGATTTGTATAGCGTTTTTAGTAATTATAATTTTTATATGGGGGGTTAGTTTTAAAAATGCAGCAGTCATGACTAGTGGGTCTATTGAAGACAATAAAACATACGCATGGGGCTTTGTTAGAGCAAAGAATAACGAGCAACCTACTTTTACTAAAGAATATACTGATGTTTTAGATGCTAACAATGGAATTTATATAGGAAATAATCAAGAAAAATTTTTATACTTAACATTTGATGAAGGATATGAAAACGGATATACTGCACAAATTTTAGATGTTTTAAAACAAAAAAATGTTCCAGCTACCTTCTTTATAACTGGAGATTATATAAAAAGAAATGAGGATTTAGTAAAAAGAATGATTGAAGAAGGTCATATTGTTGGAAATCATTCTATGAACCATCCAAGTTTTCCGACTTTAAAAAGTGAAGTGAAAATTAAAGAAGAATTAAAGAGTTTAGAAGAAATATTAATGGAAAAATTTCAATATCAGATGACATATTTTAGACCTCCAAAAGGTGAGTATAGTAAATTCTCATTGCAGTGTATAAATAACATGGGGTATACTACAGTACTATGGTCATTTGCGTATGACGATTGGGATGTAAAAAAACAAAATAGAGAAGATTATGCAAAGAAAATAATAACATCAAATTTCCATAATGGCTCTATAATATTATTACATGCAGTATCTAAGGATAACGCTAATGTTTTAGACTATGTTATAACTCAAGCAATAGAGTTAGGATATCAATTTAAAAGTTTAAATGAATTTAAAAAATAGGGGTGGAATATGTTTAGAGGTATAAGAAAAATAGAAAAAGCATTAGAAATAACGGAAGGGGTTATTGACGATATCCCTCAAGTAACTTGTTATGGTAGAACAAAAGTTGTGGTATCAAATTATACGGGCATTTTAGAATATGAAGAATATGTCGTTAGATTAAATAGTGGCGAAGGCACTATTTATGTTTATGGGGACAATTTACAAATAACTGAGTTGACTGTTGATGATATTATGGTTTGCGGAAAAATACATAGTGTAGAATTTGAAAGGTAGAGTATTATGTTTTTTATAAATTATATAAACAAAATGTTGGGAATGGTTAAAATTACAGTAGAAGGTTTTTTTATTGAAAAGTTTATAAACATTTGTACACATAGAAATATTAAATTGAATAATGCAAAAAGATTAAATGGCTGTATATTAGAAACTGAAGTTAACATTAAAGATTTTAAAAGATTAAAAGATGTTTGTAAAAAAACAAAATGTAGATTAAGAATTTTAGAAAAAAAAGGAATACCATTTATACTACATAGATATAGAAAAAGAAAATTAGCAATTATAGCTGTATTTTTAATTGTAGGTTTAATAATATATGCTAATTGCTTAATATGGAAAGTAAATGTTAATTGTGAACAACCACAAGTTTTGTCTCAAGTTAGCATTGAATTAGAACAAATGGGAATTAAGAAATATGCATACAAATATAAATGGGATATAGATTATATAAAAAATGAGATAATGTTAAAAATAGAGGATATAACATGGATAGAAATGGAATTTAAGGGTGTGGTGTTAGATGTTAATGTAAAAACAGGTAATTTACCACCTGAAGTTATTAATGATAAGGAAGATTGCAATATTGTTGCGACTAAAACTGGGGTTATAGATAGGATAATAGTTAAGAATGGTATAAAAGTTGTTGAACCAGGAACAATAGTAGAAAAGGGAGATTTACTAATTACAGGACTGATAACATCTGAAGTAATTGACGATTATTTTGTTCATGCAGATGGAGAAGTGTATGCAAAAGTATGGTATTCTAAAATTATACAAGTACCTTTAAAGGAAAATAAATTTATATATACAGGTAATAAAGAGGTGTTTTTTGGAACAAAGTTGATAAATAAAAAAGTTTTTTTTGGAAAAGTATCTACAAATTACGAAGAATATGATACAATGTTACAAGAAAAGAAGTTAAATATATTTAATATAAATTTACCAATTAAATTTTATGAATACACTTATTACGAAAAACAAACACAAAACATAAATAGAACATACGAGGAGGCATTAGAATATGGTATATCAATTATAGAGCCAATACTTTTAGAAGAAATACCGGTAGACAGCCAAATAGTAGATAAGCGTAATAGTGCGGTACTAGTTGATAATGACTTGCAAATAGAATTAATATATGAATGTTTAGAGCAAATAGGTACAAAAGAAAAAATATCTTAAACGGAAAGGAAAGATTAGGAATATGTCTGAAAACAACTTGATTGTTAGTGAAGAAAAAAATAATAATTTATTTAATAGAGCAATTAAAAACTTCCAAAATGTAATATTTTTATCAAACAAGAGTTTTAAAAGTATAGCGGTAAGAATAAAAAGAAGAAATATTATTCGAGAATATGAAAAATATATGAATATAGGTAAATATGCAAATGCTATTAAAAGAGAGAATATAGAAAAAAAATATACAATATCATACAACGCATATTTGAAAGCTTTAAATGAATATATTGTGGGAAATATATATCCAAGAGTCATGGAAAATAAAGGAACGTATGATGAAAATAAATTAATACAAGAATATTTGAAAATTGCAGAATTAAAAGATATTGACTATATGGAATACAAATATATAAGGCAAAAGTTTTTGCTAAATAGAGATTTATATAATGTTTTACCTATGGAAAATCTGTATTTATTAGAAATATATAAACGTTTTTATATAGAAAAAATGGATGAAATATACAAAACAATTATTAAAACATATTCTATAAAATTAATGCAAAATAATAATGATAATGAAATGTATGACAAGATATATACACAAATAGAGGAGTATATTACCAATATATTACCATATAAAATAGAATTAGATATAGAAAATAAAAAAGAATATAAATCGATAATTGAAGAGAGTAAAAAATTAGAAAAATATAAGTATGAGGCAAATAATATTAATAGAATAAAATATATTGAGAAAAATTTGATACTATTATCAATAAGTAGAGAAATATTTGTTTATAGTTTGCCACTTGTTGCAGCTGAACAATGTTATATAAAATTGTTAAAAGAAGCTAGAGAACTAATTGTAAATGCACAAGATTTTAACAAACAAAACGAAGCGTATAAATTATTAATAAGCTTGATAGAATCATATAATATACATTTATTATCAAAAAAAGTATATTGGGAAGATACAAGGATAAGAGAAGAATATAACAAATTTTGGAAAGAGTATCAACGTATATCCAAATTAGAAAATATCGATTATGATGAATATCAAAGGCAACGTGACAGTTTATTTATATATTATGATTTAAAATTGTTAAATAGAGTTAGAACCAATAAATATGAGCCTATTAAAGAGTTCTATAGAAGAAAGCTAAAAGAGTTGCAAGGTTTAAGGAAAATTAAAAATAAATATATATTGCTTAAACGGTGTGTTTAGTAAAATATAAAGTAGGAGATAAAATGAGAGTATCAATTGTATATGACTATAATGATATAAAAGAAAGTAAATATATAAATCAAATAAAAGAATTTGAAAAAGAAATTAGACAATGTATAAGAGCTTGTTTAAAACAAGACAAAGTAAATTGTGATATATTAGAAGTGTATATTAAATATACTTCTAATAGTGAAATACAAAAAATAAATAAGGAATTTAGAAATATTGATAAAGCTACAGATGTATTATCTTTTCCAATGTATGAAAAAGAAGATTTGCTAGAAGAAATAAAAAGTAATATATTAAATAGTGCTAATATCCCTATAACTTTAGGAGACATAGTCATATCAGTTGAAAAAATAGAAGAGCAAGCAAAAGAATATGGTCATTCTTTTAAAAGGGAATTAATGTATTTAACTACACATTCTATGTTTCATTTGTTGGGATATGACCATATTGAAGAAGAAGATAAAAAAATCATGAGGCAAAATGAAGATAATGTTATGGAAATGCTAAAAATTATTAAATAGTGGGGGGAGTTAAATGAAAATATATAATAATATAATGGAGTTGGTGGGTCATACTCCTTTAATGAGAATGAATAACTATTGTAGGGCTCACAATGTAGATGCTAATATTTTAGTTAAAATAGAAAAATATAACCCAGCAGGTAGCGTTAAGGATAGAGTGGCGTTAGAAATGATAGAAGATGCAGAAAGAAAAGGATTACTAAAAAAAGGTTCAACGATAATTGAACCAACAAGTGGAAATACTGGTATAGGGCTTGCTTGTTTTGGTTTGATAAAAGGATATAGAACTATTTTAACTATGCCAAGCAGTATGAGTGAGGAAAGAAAGATGTTATTAAAAGCTTATGGTGCAGAAATTGTGCTTACAGCCCCTGAAAAAGGAATGCAAGGAGCAATAGATAAAGCAAATGAATTGGCAAGCAAGATACCTAATTCATACATACCAGGACAATTTGACAATTTGTCTAATGTACAAGCACATAAAAAGACTACTGGGCCAGAAATATGGGAGGATACACAAGGTAATATTGACTTTTTTGTTGCAGGAATAGGAACAGGAGGAACAATAACAGGAATAGGAGAATACTTAAAAGAAAAAAATACGAATGTAAATGTTGTTGGTGTTGAGCCTAGTGATTCTCCATTATTATCAAAAGGTTATGCAGGGACACATGGAATACAAGGAATAGGTGCTAATTTTATTCCTGAAATATTAAATAAAGAAATATATAATGAAATTATCACTATAACAACACAGGAGGCATATAATACGGTAAAGGAAATTGTAAAATATGAGGGACTGCTAGTAGGCATTTCTTCAGGTGCAAGTGTTTGTGCAGCAACTAAAATTGCAAAAAGAGTAGAAAATACGGATAAAACAATTGTAGTATTATTACCAGATTCAGGAGAAAGATATTTATCTACGCCATTGTTTGCTTGACATAAGCTTAGTTATATAGTATAATATACTAGTAAGATTTGAGGTAGAATGATATGAAAAAGATAAATGAAGCATGCTGTTGTTGCTGTTGTAATCGAATAATTAAATATTTAAAAAATTAAGACAGTTTTTAGGACTCATAAATAACAAGTGAGTTTTAAAATTGTTATTTATGAGGTGAAAAATGTTTTCTGTAATTAAAGGATTATATAGGGATGCGAAAAATATAAAACAAAAGGATCCCGCAGCAAGAAGTATGTTTGAAGTTGTGCTTTTATACCAAGGTTTTCATATTTTGGTATGGCATCGAATAGCACATGGGTTATATAAAATAAATTTAAAGTTTTTAGCAAGGTTATTTTCACAATTAGGAAGATTTTTTACAGGTATAGAAATACATCCTGGTGCTACAATTGGAAAAAGGCTATTTATTGATCATGGTATGGGCGTTGTAATAGGAGAAACTGCAATAGTTGGAGATGATTGTTGCATATATCATGGTGCCACACTAGGAGGTACTGGAAAAGACTCAAAAAAGAGGCACCCTAGAATTGGAAATAATGTAATGGTTGGAACTGGGGCAAAAGTATTAGGTCCAATAACAATAGGAGATAGTGTTAAAATAGGAGCAGGTGCATTTGTTTGAAAAGATGTTAGAGCAAATGTTACAGTTGTTGGTGTACCAGCTAAAGAGGTAGTAAAAAAGTTTCCTGTTGTTATTAATGATGACGTTATAATTAATAAATAATATTAAAGTATGGTTAAGGGAATGAAAATAAATCATTTCTTTTTTCTGTATGACGGGCATGTCATAAATCTAGGGTGGAAGTCCCAAGAGGCGTATTTGTCGCGAACTCGATAGCGACTTGCAAAGCGTAAACTAGTAATGGAGCGTGAAAAGAAGCAATAGCG